>JBFMGS010000061.1:0-11621 GCA_040752635.1 Bacillota bacterium | reverse complement strand
TCATGGAGAACCACGGGAGCCGCCCGGAAGTGCTCGAAGCGCTCAGGGCCGGGATAGGAGTGACCACTCGCTACAGCGCTACCCTTGGGGCGCGGCTCAGGTATATCGCCATGCCTGTTGAGTCCGATGGGGCAGTGGTCGGATATGTCAGGTTGGCGATGCCGCTTGCGCAAGTGGAGCGGTCTACAGGGGTCATAGGACGCTTCATCGCAAACGCGGCTGTTCTTGCCACGCTTGTTGGGTTCGTGCTCAGCCTTGTGCTCGCAAGGAGCATAGGGAACCCTCTCCGAGACATGGCCCTAGCCGCACGGCAAATCGCCCGCGGGGACTTTGGCCGCAAGATTCCGGTCCGGGGCGCTGGGGGTGGTGACGAACTCGGCCAGCTTGCCGAGTCATTCAACTATATGGCGGAAGAGCTCGAGCGCAGCATCAGTGAGATCTCCGAGAGAAAGAACAGAATGGAGACCATCCTTTCAGCTATGGCCGACAGCGTTGTTGCGGTGGACAGGTCCGGAAGGATCTTGTTGATGAACCGGGCCGCCTGCAGCATGTTCGGCATCTCGGAGGCACAGGCTCGCGGCAAGTATGTGCTAGAGGCCATTCGCAACCATGATTTGGCGGAGTCACTGAACTTAGCGAGGGCGGGCCAAGCTGATTCCCGCGAATTGAGGCTTCACCCTCCGGGGCCGTCGTACTTGAGGCTTCATACGGCGCCCATTCTTGACAGGAACGGCATATCGGGGGCGGTAGCGGTGCTGCAGGACGTGACCGACCTCAAGAGACTCGAGCAGGTGCGCACGGACTTCGTTTCAAACGTGTCCCACGAGCTTCGCACGCCGGTCACATCCATCAAGGGGTTTGTGGATACCCTGCTCGACGGCGCCATGGAAGACAGGGAGACCTTGCACCGGTTCCTGGGAATAATCAGCCGCGAAGCTGACAGGCTAGCTCAGATAATCTCGGACCTTCTGGAGCTTTCCAGCCTCGAGTCGAAAGGCAGTGAGATACGCAAAAGCCCTGTTGCACTCCGGAGCGTGGTGGACGCCGCGCTGGGCGTAATCCAGGACAAGGCTGAGGCGAGAAATATCCGCATCGATGTTGAGATCGAACCGGACTTCCCACGGGTGCCCGGGGACGAGGACCTCCTTGTCCAGGTATTCGTGAACCTTCTCGATAACGCTGTGAAATACACACAAGAAGGCGGCAGCGTCAAGGTCTCGGCGTCACGCGACGACGGGACCACGCGCGTCGATGTCAGCGACACCGGCATAGGCATCGCGCCCGAGCATCTGCCGAGGGTGTTTGAGAGGTTCTACCGTATAGACAAGGCTCGCTCGCGCCAGCTCGGCGGCACCGGGCTCGGCCTTTCCATCGTGAAGCACATAGTCGAGCGCCATGGCGGGACGGTATCCGTATCCAGCACACCGGGCAAGGGATCGACGTTCTCGTTTACGCTACCCGGTTGAGGCCGACCGAGCTGGTCGGGCCTGTCACCTCTGCCCCATTAACACCAATTTAACATCCAGATAACGAATGTTAACATGCGCACAACACCGGGGCAATGCGGCTTTGCTAGAATCCTATGTAGAGGCTGCAAGGTTCACAAACCGGGAGTGGCGGACCTGCCACTACAAGGGGGAAGCCGCTTGGTGGAGGCGAGACCTGTTACAGCAGTTGTCACCGCAACGAGATCAATAGCAGAAACCAGACTGCGACCTGCGGCGGGAGCGAAAGCGCCGAAAACGCCAAAGATAGAAACCTCGGCGCTCAACCTCTTCTACGGAACGTTCCACGCGTTGAAGGACGTCTCCCTCTCGATGGAGGAACACAGGATCACAGCTCTCATCGGACCGTCCGGCTGTGGCAAATCCACATTCCTCCGGACCCTCAACCGGATGAACGACATCATACCAGGTGTCAGGGTCCAGGGCAGAGTTGTAATAGACGGCCGGGATATCTATGAACCCGGGGTTGACCTCGTCCAACTGCGGAAGCGAGTGGGTATGGTCTTTCAACGACCGAACCCGTTCCCCATGTCCGTCTTCGACAACGTTGCATACGGTCCTCGTATCCACGGAACCGCGACGAGGGTCACTC
Source organism: Bacillota bacterium (assembly GCA_040752635.1). Taxonomy (GTDB): domain Bacteria; phylum Bacillota; class SHA-98; order UBA4971; family UBA4971; genus JBFMGS01. The sequence continues at coordinate 9,524 of JBFMGS010000061.1, read as the reverse complement.
TTCCCGATATCGTAGAGAGGAGCTTGAGAGCAGCGGCGCTATGGGACGAGGTCAAGGACAGGCTGAAGGATTCCGCCCTGGAGCTATCGGGCGGCCAGCAGCAGCGACTGTGCATAGCGCGCGTGCTTGCGGTCGAGCCCGAGGTTCTCCTGATGGACGAGCCGTGCTCGGCGCTGGACCCCATATCCACGGCGAAGATAGAAGACCTCATGACGGAACTCAAGCAAGACTACACTATAGTAATCGTCACCCACAACATGCAACAGGCCGGACGCGTTTCGGATAGAACAGGGTTCTTTCTCTCCGGCGAGCTTATAGAATATGGTGAGACGAAGGACATATTCGAACGTCCGAGGGACAAACGCACTGAGGACTACATAACAGGGAGGTTCGGTTGACCGCCAGGTCGTTTGCACCGGTGTTTGCACGGTAGGGTCATCGGCAGAGCCGCTATTACCAGGTTGTCAATGAGTATTCGCCGTGCTTGTCCGCGGCATGGGCTTCTCCCCTGGGACTGCGCTTTCGTCTGGTGGTGTCGTGTTGAGGAGTGCGTCTTTCCGAGTTCCACTGAGCACCGCTTCGCACCGAGCGCGGGTTGTTCAAGCTCCGGTACTCCGGTAAGCCTGCGCGCTGTCTTCCGAACCGTCTTCGCAGGGGCTGAGCTTGCACGACGACCCCGAAAAGGAGTGTTCACTGTGACAAGACGGGCATACGAGCAGGAACTGGATGCCCTGAAACAAGATATCCTGCGGATGGGTAGCATGGTCGAAGAGGCTGTGCATCTTGCTATCGACGCGCTCGCCCGGCAGGATGTCGCACTTGCGAGAAGGATCATTGAAAACGACCGGCGCGTGGACGATCTTGAACTTGCCATCGAAGAGCGATGCCTTAAGTTACTTGCCCTGCAGCAGCCGCTCGCAGGAGACCTCCGCATGATCGCGACGGCGATCTGGGTCATCACCGACCTGGAGAGGATGGGGGACCATGCCGTGAACATATCGGAGATAGCCGTCCGCATCGGCAACCAGCCCCTCATCAAGCCGCTTGTTGATATCCCTCGCATGGCCCGGATCACACAGGGCATGATCAAAGGATGCCTCGACGCGTTTGTTGCCCGCGACCCGGAGCTTGCGCGGAACACCTGCAAGACCGATGACACGGTGGATAGAATCTACGAGGAGCTTTTCGACGAGCTCATGGGCTTTATCGTTCACAGCCCCGATGAGCGCACCAGCACTCAGGCGGCAAACCTGCTTTTCGTGGCGAGGTTCCTGGAGCGGGTTGCGGACCACGCCACCAACATCGGCGAGCGCGTCATATACATGGTAACCGGTCTGCGGGAGAGCTATTGACAAGGCGGGATCTTATGTAATATCCGGAGCGGAGCACGTAAACTTTTGGCCTCTTACAGCATCGATATTCGCAGCGTCAGCACCGATGTTTGCAGCGCAGGATATTGTGCTTGCTCAACGATTGTACCTGCTCAATGCCCGATGCAACTGCGGGCGGCGTCCAACAGAGTAACGAACACCTGCGCACTGGCTCGATTCTGGCTTAGCGTCTACCTTCATAGCGAACCCTCAGTATTATTGCCAGGAGGTCCACTCCCAGTACAAGAGCGAGGAGAACGAGCGCGGTTCCAAAGGCGATCGGCACCTGAGCCTCAGGATGAGTTCCTTCTGTCACGAGGGCGTATATGTGATAAGCCAGGGCCTGGACCTCGTCGAAAACGGAACCGGGCAATCTCGGCGCAAAAAACGTGGCAGCGGTGCACATTATCGGGGCAGTCTCACCAGCCACCCTCCCGACTCCTAGTATGCACCCTGTCAGTATGCCGGGAAGCGCTGAGGGGAGGACTGCATAGCGCACGGTCTGCCACCTTGTAGCTCCTAGCGCGAGCGATGCCTCGCGGTAAGACCTGGGAACAGCGAGGATGGCTTCCTCGGATGCGCGGATTATCGTAGGCAGCACCACTATCCCCAGGGTGATTCCGCCTGAGAGTATTGAGACTCCGAATCCAAACCACTTCACAAACACGGCTAATCCAAATAGCCCGAACACGACCGACGGAACGCCTGCAAGGTTGTTGATGCCAGTCCTGATCATCCTCACGAGCAAGCCCTGCCTGGCGTACTCGGCAAGGTAGACCGCTGACGCCACACCAAGAGGCGTGGCGAAAACCATCGCGGCGATCACGAGGTAAAACGTTCCGAGGATAGCAGGGAAGATCCCGCCCTCGGTCATGGCGTTACGCGGCATTTGCGTGATGAACGTCCAGTTGATGACGCGCACTCCGCGTGACGCTACGAACGCCACAAGAAGTGCAAGAAACCCGAGGGTGATAACCAGCGCCGCGCCCATCAGGAAGAACACGGCAGCCTGCGTGTTCGCGCGCAGCCTGTGTCGTTTATCTGCTCGCACCATGCTGCCGCGGACTTGTTCTTGCGTTCTACGGCCTAGAGGGACTCCTTTTACTGCGGTTTTCATGTTCCTGCCACCTTCATCTTAAACCTGCGAGTAACGTGCTCAGCCGCTACATTGAATGCAAGCGTGATGAGGAACAGCACTACAGCTATAGCGAAGAGGGCATGGTAATGGGAGCCGCCCACGGGGGCCTCACCCATCTCCGCAGCAATGGTCGCTGTCATGGGCCGTACCGGCTGCAGGAACGTCGTCGGCACGACCGCGGCCCCTCCGGCGACCATGAGCACGGTCATGGTTTCCCCGATGGCCCTGCCGATTCCCAGTAATGCTGCTGTCACTATTCCGGAGGACGCCGCCGGGACGATCACCTTGCTTATCGTCTCCCACCTCGTGGCCCCGAGCGCGTACGAAGCTTCCCTGTAGGTCCCAGGGACTGCAGATATAGCGTCCTCCGCAATGCTTACAACGGTCGGCAAGGCCATGATCCCGAGAATGATGGATGCCGTCAGGGCCGTCAACCCTGTGGGCAGCCCGAAGAAGTTCATTACGAAGGGAGCCATGATCTGCATACCGAACAGGCCGTACACCACTGACGGCACGCCTGCCAGGAGCTCAACGACCGGCTTGACTATACCACGTATGCGCCCGGGCAGCACCTGTGCGATGGTGATGGCGGACGCCACGCCGATGGGAATTGCTATGGCCATGGCGCCCATTGTAACGAGGAAAGACGCTGCAATGAGCGGGAGCGTCCCGAAGGACGGCGGCTCATGGGTTGGGTACCAGTCGCGTCCCAGGACGAAGCGGGCGACACCGACTTTCTGGAATATGGGAAGGCCCTCTTTGAACAGGACGAGCATGATTCCTGTGAGAAACACTAGCGACGAAAAGGCAACCATCACGAGAACTGCGTGTATGAACTTCTCCCGGAACCTGTGCCGCAAGGCCATCCCTCCCCAAACCTACTCCAACGGGAAACGCGCTCCAACGGGCTAGCCGCTCATCCCCCGGCAACGGGGAGAGGGCAGGAGATGTACTCGAGATGATCTCCTACCCTGCAGGTTATCGGTGCGGCCTGTTTGACTGGCGTATTTGATCGGTGCACGATACTTCCTCCGCTGCCCGGGCGCCTAGCACGCTATTACCAGAGAGGGACGAATCCCTCTTCCTTCACGATCTTCTGGCCTTCAGCGCTAAGGATGAAGGCGATAAACCTTGCCGCATCGCCCGTCGGCCAGCCGCTTGTGAACATGTAGAGCGCTCTTGCTATCGGGTACTGGCCCGACTGGACGGTGGCAAGAGACGGCTCAATATAAGCCTTCTCAGAGATTCCAATCTTCACAGCCTTGAGCTTGTCCGAGAGGTAGGCCAGCCCAACATAGCCTACTGCGCCGGGGGTCCTGGACACGACGTCGGAGACGGTGCCGTTGGACGCCTGGAGAAGGGCGCCGGGCGTGACCCTCGCTCCTTTGAGGACGAGCTCTTCGAATACTTCGTACGTGCCCGAGCTTGTGTCGCGCGACACCACGACGATCTTCATGTCGGGCCCGCCGACCTGTTTCCAATTGGTGACCTCGCCGGTGTAGATCCTCTTGAGCTGGTCTATTGTGAGCTTCTCAACGGAGTTCTTGGGATTGACGACCACTGCGATGCCGTCCATGGCGATGCGATGGGGGACAGGGTAGACGCCGTTTCCGACCGCTTTCTTGACCTCGTCGAACTTGATGAACCTGGATGCATTCGCGATCTGGACAGCGTTGTCGATGAGCGCAGCTATGCCGTTGCCGGACCCTCCACCTCTCACTGAAATGGAGACATCGGGATTCTTGGACATGAACACCTCCGCAGCTCTCTGAGCAATCGGGAGGACGGTCGTGGAGCCCTGCACTGTGATCTGAGAACGGGCCTGGACGCAACTCATGCTGGGACCCAGAACGAATGCAACTAGAAGCACTAAGAGCCCAGTTACTATGCCTCGTGATACCAGCTTCACCGTCGAAAACCTCCTCTGACTCTTGCATTCTTCCATGGGTGTGATTGCGTTGTAGTCGCATATGTCATCAGGGCCTTCCACCTGTCACGGTGCCAGAGGGTGCGGACGCCGGGATCATCTGGGCACCCACCTGCAGGGCGAAGCAAAGGTGACAGGGTCCCTGTTGGGCCCGGCGCTTTCAGCGTCGCTCGGGTGCAGGCGGAAGCTCCTGTCGCTTTCAGTTGTCCCCATCCGCTTTCATTATCGCAGCAGGTCTTTAAGGCAGGATGACGCGAGTGTTAAAGATTGTAACAGGCAAGTAAAAGGAGTATGAACCTGCGGCTTACGCTGCCGCGCTCGCCGCGCCGAGTCCTATCGGCTTAGCCGCGTTATTGGCAAGCCCGAGACAATGGCGCTGAGGAGGTCGTCTTCCAAATCCGCCTCCTCAGGCTCGAGAACGGCCAGAGCCTGAGGGAAAGGAGACAATGCTCGCTTCAACACTCCGTGGATCTGGGCCATGAACACCCCGTAGTTGGCAATGGGCACGCCCGCACTCTGAGCCTGCATTATCCGGTGGAGCATCTCCCTGCGGTTTAACATGCAGGCCCCGCAATGGACGACCAGCTTGTAGTCTCCGAGATTCTCCGGTAGCATGCTGCCGCCGCTTACCACGTCGAATACCAGCTCCCCACCGGCCACTTGTCGGAGCCACCGCGGAATCTTCACCCGCCCGATATCATCCTGGACAGGATGATGAGTGCAGGCCTCCGCAATCAGGACTTTATCCCCTGGCTTGAGGTCCTTCACCGCCCTGACCCCTGCCACGAGCGTGGGGAGATCTCCTTTGTACCTGGCAAAGAGAATCGAAAAGGAAGTAAACGGCACATCCAGCGGGGTATCGGCAGCGGCCTTCAGATAGGCTGAGGAATCGGTGACCACCAGCCCGGGTCTGGTGGTGAGGCTAGCCAAAGCATGCCTGAGTTCCCGCTCCTTGACCACCAGCGCTGCAGCGTCGCTTTCCAGCACGTCCCTGATAACCTGTTGCTGCGGTAGAATGAGCCTGCCCTTGGGGGCCGCCTTGTCTATGGGGATCACCAGCACGACAAGGTCCCCGGGCTGAATCAAGTCGCCTACGATGGTTGGCATGGTCCAGTCCTTGGGTGCAGCCTGTACGATTGCCATTTTGAGGTTGTCTATGCCTTGCCGCTTCAAAGCACTCACCACGACAAAAGGAATGTCGAGTTCCTCCCGCCAGGGACGGCTGGCTGCATCGGGGTAGAGGTCAGCCTTGTTGACGACCCCTACCACGGGCACGTTTTGCTGCCTTGCCCGCGTTACCACATCGCGCTCATATTCCCCGATCTCCTGCCCGGGGTCAATTACCAGGAGAACAAGGTCGGTTTTGTTGAGCACCGCAAGGCTTCTTTGAACCCGCAACTCGCCAAGGGGCCCCACATCATCCAATCCCGCTGTGTCGATGATGACCACAGGCCCCAGCGGCAGAAGCTCCATGGCCTTGGCAACCGGGTCGGTGGTAGTGCCGGGGATGTCCGAAACAATGGCCACATGCTGGTTGGTCACAGCATTGATCAGGCTGGACTTGCCGGCGTTGCGCCGTCCGAAGATGGCGATGTGCAGCCGCTGTGCACTCGGGGTAACGTTCAAACTCACTATTCGTCACCGTCCCCGCGCAAAGCGCGCGTTTGCTTTAAGTAGCGCACCCCGGCTACTCCAGGGGTTGTAAGCTCCTGGGGCCGGAGGATGGCTTCGACTTCGTCCTTGGTGAACAATCCTTCCTCTATCACCAACTCTGTGACGGGCCGCCGGGTCTCGACGGCCCGCAAGACCACTTCGGTCGCCTTCTCGTAACCCAGGTACGGCACGAAGGCAGTGATGAGGCCGTGGCTGGCTTCCAGCAGTTGCCGGCATCGCGCCTCGTCGGCCTGGATGCCCCGGACGCACTTCTCTGCCAGCAATCTCGAGACTTTGGCCATCATCTCGAGAGACTGGAGCAGATTATGGGCGATCAGGGGGAGGAAAGCGTTTAGCTCCAGTTGCCCTGAGGCCGCCGCCATGTCGATGGCCATGTCACTTGCCATTACCTGGTAAGCCACTTGCGTCACCATCTCCGGTATTACGGGGTTCACTTTGCCGGGCATCATGGAGGATCCCGCCTGCACTTCCGGCAGCTTGATTTCGCCCAGCCCCGCCCGCGGCCCTGAGGATAGGAGCCTCAGATCGCCTGCTATCTTGGCGAGGTTGACAGCGGCAGCCTTTACGAAGCCCGAGACTTCAGCGAATACATCGGCGTTTTGAGTCGCCTCGACGGTGTTTTCAGCCCGGGCCAATCCGAAGCCGGTGAGCTCCCGGAGGATCTCAATAACGCGGTATATATAGCGGCGGCTGGCGTTGAGCCCGGTACCGACGGCGGTTCCACCCAAGTTGACCTGGCGGAGTCGCTCCTCGGACTTATAGAGCCGCCACCAGTCGCGGGCCACAGCCTCAGCGTAAGCGCTGAACTCCTGGCCGAGGGTGATGGGGACCGCATCCTGCATTTCGGTGCGGCCGATCTTGAGAACCGCAGCGAACTCCTTTTCCTTGGCCTGCAACGCCCCTTGTAAGGTGGCCATGGCCTGGCTGAGTTCTCTTACGAGCTTGATGGCCGCCACGCGAAGAGCCGTGGGGTAGACATCGTTGGTGGATTGCCCCAGGTTAACGTGGTCGAGCGGGTTCACCAGGGTGTAGTCGCCCCGGGTCCCGCCCAGGATTTCGATGGCCCGGTTGGCGATCACCTCGTTAACGTTCATGTTGGTCGAGGTGCCTGCGCCGCCCTGAAAAGCATCCACGACGATTTGGTCGCGCCATTGCCCCTCAGCGAGTTCCTCCGCCGCGAGGGCTATGGCCCGAGCGATGCGGGGGTCGAGCAATCCGACCTCCATGTTGGCGAGAGCAGCCGCTTTCTTGACCAGAGCAAGGGCCCATATCAAATCCCGGTGAACAGGCATTCCAGAGACGGCAAAGTTCTCCTTTGCGCGCAGGGTATGAATGCCGTAATAAGCTTCCTGGGGTATTTCCCTTTGACCCAGCAAGTCCTTTTCCACGCGATAGAGTGACATTGCCCAACTCCCTTTTGCATGAGGCTGCTCTCGAGTCCAGCGCATGTCGCCGCGGTTGGCACGCTTGCCTGCTTAAGCAGAAAAGCCTGCCTTTCCCCCACGAAAGCAGGCTTTCGACCCATGCTCCGCTACCCCCTTGAAGGCAGGTGAAACCCTTTTCGCAGGGAAGGCCGCCATGCTGTTGTCTCCCCCTTTAGGTCTGGACCAAAACCCTCGCCTATCAGGGCCCAGTTAGATTATAATGCGGCCCCTGCAATTCGGCAACAGCACGATAGCAGTTCGTAGACGATCCGCAGAGCAAATGAGATGAGGACAGTTCCTTACCTCGAAAAGGGTATTAGAGCCGCAGGCGAGGGGGGGCGCCATTTGGCAGACCGGCGCTTGCCCTCAGCGGCCTTCGCCCTCCCCATTCTACCAAAGAATGCATACGTGACAGGGTAGTACTGAGTCTCGCCGAAGAACGCTTCGCCCTTGCGGACAAACACTTCCCGACCGCTGAGGCGCTGGCCAGCACCCCACCAACCGGCGCGTTGGGTAGAAAGAAGCCGGACAGACCAGTTAACCGTTATCTCACGGCGCCTCCGACTCATGGCGGACCGGTCAGCAGACGTGTGCTTGGCTGGGCACGCACATGCTGAAAGTACGTTAGAACCTGAGGAGACAGGAACCCACAAGATCTGTGGCGTCGATCACCGCACCGGTTCCAGGGTCAACCGTGTACACAGCGAAGTAAACCTCCGGGGACCCTCCGCCGAGAACCCGGTTCCGCTCCGAAGTGGGTATCTTCACCTCGATAAACGGGCACCCATTTGCGACTCTGATGAACGAGCCAGCAAGAAGCGGGTCCCCTCCCATGCTCAGGATGCAGTACGCCCCGGATTTGGAGCTCAACACCTTTGGGTTGTTGGGCTGCTCGCCTGGAATGACCAGGATGGACTTCGTCTCAGGATCGAGCGCGACTTCCATGACCTTCGTCCTATCAAGCGGGTTCACAAACACAATCACATACTTTGGCTGAACAGGCGGAACAGGTCCGCTTTCTGAGAGCAACAGGAGGAAGGCGTACGCCCCGCCCCCTTCTCGCATTCCGTACACTTCGCTCAGGTCCGCGGTGTAACCCCAGCCGTGCGGGACATCACCGATGGGATCCGTTGCGAGCACCCCAATAGATCTCCAGTCGTCGAGCTTCCCGTCCACCTTGCCGCTGGTTATGTATTTCATCCGGTACACCGAGTCGCTCGGCGTTCCGGGCGATGGGGCGCCTTCTATCAGCACCTGTCCCACGGTCGCCCCGACCGTCGCCCCGGCCGTCTGGCCCGAGACCAACACAAGTAGCAGCACAACGACGGTTCCCATCGCGATGAGCCGTGTCATGTCTCTTCTCCCTCCTCATTGAGGTCCTGAAATGACGCGTCTACCGGTCAACATAGTGGACAGTGAAGCAGTAGTAGGCCGCGTCTCCGTCCTGCCAGTTGCCTCGTGCCTGGTAGAAGACTATCCTTTCCCCCGGCGCCACGGGCGTGGTCGCTGTAAGCACTTGAACTTGCTCTGCGCCGTGAAGCACCCTCACCGGCCCGGCGATGGTGGCCTGCCCTTTTAGAATGCTGAACATAATGCCGTCGTCGCCCTTCGGACCCATCCACGAGTTGTACGTATTACTGTTAGAGGTCGCTATCATCATCCCAAAAACCTCCACCGTGCCGGCCCTTGGTGCCTCCCAGGCCACGGCGGTGTCCCTGCCCTCTCCGGTCTGGATGAAGGCTTCCCCGTCAACGCCCGTGATCTGCAGATACCTTGCATTCCCAGCCCAGCAATGGTATTTCTGGACGCCCCACGGGATAACCGAGTTTGTGAACCTGAGTTCCTCGTAGCGACCCGGCCGGGTCGCCGACAGATAGTACCACCCGTTCGCGCCTTGCGTGTCCGAGAAGTCCCTCGGCAGGCAGTATAGCTCCCCGGCCACGGCGACCCCGCTGCAGAATACCCCGACCACGGCAAGGCACACCACAGCC
>JBFMGS010000060.1:8652-12496 GCA_040752635.1 Bacillota bacterium | reverse complement strand
GCCGCAAGAGCGATGAATCCCCGGCCGCCGGTCATGTTCTCCTGGAACTGGCTGAGGAATCCGAGCGACAGCGACGCCCCGCCAAGGCCTGCAAGGACCCCGCTCGCAAGCACACACATGTACCTGATCTTGAACACATCGATCCCAACGGTCTCCGCTGCGCGCGGGTGCTCGCCCACCGCCCTTACGCGAAGCCCAAGTGCCGTCCTGAACAGCACGAAATGCGACAGGACCACGGTGAGGAGAGCAATGTACACGAAAGGCGTGTGTCTTCCTATCATCAGGCCCAGCACGGGGACCTTCTCGAGGACCGGGATCGTCCAGTCCGCAACTTTGGGCACCGGCGGGGACTGCCCGGCGTGCTCGAACACCCTCCGGAGCATGAACCCGGTAAACCCGAGCGCGAAGATGTTAATGGCGACCCCGCTTACCACCTGGTTCGCCCTGTACCTTATGGACACCACGGCGTGAATCGCTGCGACCGCCACTCCTGACACCACAGCGCCCAGCACACCGAGCCACGGCATCCTGGTGAAATGCGAGACAAGCATCGCCATGAACGCGCCGATGAGCATGATCCCCTCGAGGGCGATGTTCACCACCCCCGAACGTTCAGAGAATACCCCGCCGAGCGAGGCCAGGATGAGGGGAGTTGCCATCCTCAAAGTGGATACCGCGAGCGCGATGTAGACCGTGACATCCATGAGCTTATTCACCATGGCCCACTCCCCCCTCCGCTTCGGATGTCGCCCGGGCCGCCCTGCGTCTTGGCCTCATAAACCGCCTTATGATTTCGTCCGCCGCAACAACGAGCACAATAGTCGCCTGAACGATTCCTATGATCTCCTTCGGGATCCTCGCAATGCTCTGCATGAGGATGGCGCCGCGCGCGAGCGTCCCGAAGAGGCAAGCCGCCACCAGCACCCCAAGAGGGTGGTTGCGGCCGAGAAGCGCCACCGCTATGCCGTCGAAACCATACCCGATGAAACTGAAGATGTCGAGGAACTTGTGTTGCAGCCCGAGCACCTGCACCGCGCCGGCCGCGCCCGCAAGCCCTCCGCTTATCGCCATCGCAAGCACGATGTTCCTGGGAACGTTGATTCCGCCGTAACGGGCAGCGTTCGCGTTCTGGCCCACCGCCCTGATCTCGTAACCCAGCGTGGTCTTAAAGAGCAGGTAATAGACCAGCCACACCGCGAGCACAGCCAGGACCACGCCCAAGTGCAGCCTGGTCGGCGGCAAGAACCTCCATAGCCTCGCAGCCGGCGCGATGGCGGGCGTCATCGGAATCGGACCGGGCGCTTTGAGAGGCCCGATCACCAGATAGTGGCTGAGATACAGCGCGATGTAGTTCATCATGATGGTGTTGATGACCTCGTGTACCCCCAGCCTCGCTTTGAGATACCCCGGCACGGCGCCCCAGAGGGCGCCAGCGGAAATACCCACAAGCAGAGCAAGCGGCATGTGAATGATGGGAGGAAGCCCCGTGATCGCAAAACCGGCCCAGGCGGACGCGATCTGCCCCATGATGAGCTGCCCTTCGGCACCGATATTGAAGAGGCCACAGCGGAACGAAAAGGCAACCGATAACCCCGTGAATACGAGCGGGGTAATGTTGATGAGCGTCTCGGCGAAGTTTCCGAGGCTTCCGAAAGCCCCGCGCGCGAGAGCGGTATACGCGTCCACCGGGCTCTTGCCCGCCAACACCACCAAAACCGCTCCCAGGACGAGCGCGAACACCACCGCAAGGACCGGAATGAGAAGCTCCGTGACCTGCTCACGCTGGAGCCGGATGCTGGGCGCCAGCCGTGCTCTCTTGCTCGGGCCCGACACACTCATCACGCTCACCCCTTTCGCCGCCGCTGCCGCCGGGCTTGCGGTGCCCCCCGGCCATCAGGAACCCGATTTCTTCCTCGGTGGCCTCGTCAGCCTTCATGTCCCCTACTATTCGCCCCTCATAGAGAACCAGGATCCTGTCGGCGAGGGACATGATCTCATCAAGCTCCAGGGACACGAGGAGTATCGCCTTGCCCCGGTCTCGCTGGGCGATAAGCCTCCTGTGCACGAATTCTATCGCGCCGACGTCGAGCCCCCTGGTGGGCTGCGACGCGATGAGCAGCCTGGGTTCGAGGGAGAGCTCTCTTGCCACGATCACCTTCTGCTGATTCCCACCGGAAAGCGACCCGACCCGTACGTTTTCGTCGGGGGTGCGCACGTCAAACTCGGCGATGAGCTTGCGTGCGTAAGCGCGTACCTCGCGCGAATCCAGGTTGAGACCTCTCGCAAACGGAGGTTTGTAGTACCGCTCGAGGATCACGTTCTCAGCGATGGAGAAGTTGAGTATGAGGCCCCGGTGTTGCCTGTCCTCGGGGATGTGTGCAATACCCTGCTCGATGAGCGTCCGAGGTTGACGGTTGGTAACGTCCCTGCCTTCCATGCTGATACGGCCCGAGACCACCTTCCGTAAGCCCGTCAGGGCCTCAACGAGTTCGGTCTGACCGTTGCCTTCTATACCAGCAATGCCCACGATCTCGCCCGCCCTCACATCGAAGGACACGCCCCGCACGGCCGGCAGACCCCTTGCGCTCCTCACGTGAATGTCTTCCACCCTGAGGACGACATCCTCTGCCTCTCTCGACCGTTTTTCGACGGACAGCACGACATCGCGGCCCACCATCATCCTGGCAAGATCCTCAGGGGTCGTTTCCCGCGTCGGCACAGTCCCCACGACCCTTCCCCTTCTCAGGGTAATGACGCGGTCGCTTACAGCCATGACTTCCTTAAGCTTGTGCGTAATAAAGATGATGGACTTACCCTGGCCCACCAGGTTGCGCATGATGGCCGCAAGTTCCTCGACCTCTTGGGGCGTGAGAACCGCTGTGGGCTCGTCCAGGATGAGCATCTCAGCCCCCCGGTAGAGCGCTTTGAGGATCTCCACTCTCTGTTGCATACCCACCGATATGCTCTCGATTCTTGCAGTCGGATCTACGGCCAGCCCGTACCTCGCGGAAAGTTCCTTCACATCCCGAACGGCCTTCGCCATATCCAGCACGCCTGCGGTGCGTACAGGCTCAGTGCCCAGCACGATATTCTCGGCGACAGTAAACGGAGGTATCAGCATAAAGTGCTGGTGCACCATGCCTATCCCGAGCCTGATGGCGTCGTTTGGGTTCTCGATCTCTGCAAGCTTGCCGCGGACGTAGATCTCGCCCTTATCAGGCTTGTAAAGCCCGTAGAGGACGTTCATGAGGGTCGTCTTGCCCGCCCCGTTCTCTCCCAGAAGCGCCAGAATCTCCCCCGGATGGACCTCGATGCTGATATCGTCGTTTGCTACAACCCCGGGAAACGTCACGGTTATGCCGCGCATTTCTACTAGAGGGGTCTTGTCGTGCGGTTGCAGCGCTACATACCCCCTTCTCGAAAGGTGCCAGGCACCGCCGCTTGGCCGGGCAGCACCTGGCACCTGGTTGTCAAATCCGCCGTTACAGGGGCACACCACCCCTGCGCTTTCACCCTTCCTCCCACTAAGCAAGAGTTCAGAAATGCTCCCGACTTTGGGAGGGTTGCCGGTGATTGCATGACGGGGCGTTGGAATTTGGCCACTTGCCTGCGGGCCAAATTACACCGAGGCGCCCGCCGGGGGCGCCGTCCCCGTCATGCAACACCGGCAACCCCTACCGCCGTCTGGAAAAGTGGCGTAGATTTGCGACGCCATACTTAGATGGTAGGCGGGGTGAACGTCTGCACCTCAGCCCTGGTCGCCGGGATTACCAGTTCGCCGCTGACGATCTTCTCCTTGCAAGCCTTGACTTTGTCCATGACCTCTTGCGGCACATGCTTGCTG
>JBFMGS010000060.1:6056-8552 GCA_040752635.1 Bacillota bacterium | reverse complement strand
TTAGATGGTAGGCGGGGTGAACGTCTGCACCTCAGCCCTGGTCGCCGGGATTACCAGTTCGCCGCTGACGATCTTCTCCTTGCAAGCCTTGACTTTGTCCATGACCTCTTGCGGCACATGCTTGCTGGTCTCGTCGCACGGGCCGACACCCTCTTCCTTGAGGCCGAACTCATAGTGCTTGGCCTCGAAGGTGCCTTCTTTGACCTTCTTGGAGATCTCAAAGACTGCCACATCGACACGCTTCATCATACAAGACATGACGTTGTCGGGCGCAAGGTGATGCTGGCAGGAGTCAACCCCCATCGCCCAGAACCCGGCGCCTTTCTCCTTTGCAGCCTCTATCACGCCGATCCCGCAGGCGCCGGACGCGTGGTACACAATGTCAGCACCCTGGCTGAACTGGGCTAGAGCCACTTCCTTGCCCTTTGCCGGGTCGTCGAACTTGCCCGTGTAACCGATCAACACCTTGACATTGGGGTTGGCGGTCCGCACGCCGGTCACGAACCCCGACTCAAACTTCTCGATAACCGGGACGTCCATGCCGCCGACGAACCCGACCGTCCCGGTCTTGGTCATGCTCCCGGCGATGAGCCCAAGAAGGAACGATCCTTCCTGTTCTTTGAAGGTAGCCGACGCCACGTTCGGCTTATCCACCACGCTATCGATTATGCCGAATTTCAGGTCGGGGTATTGGGGTGCTACGTTGTTGAGAGCATCAGTCATCAAGAACCCGATGGCCCAGGTGATTCCATATTTCTGATCGGCCAGGCTGCGCAAATTCGGCTCGTAGTCGTCCATTTTCTTGGACTCAACGACGTTGATCTCCGCGCCGAAATCTTCTTTCGCTTTCTGCAGGCCTCTGTAAGCCGCGTCATTGAACGACTGATCCCCGAGCCCTCCGATGTCGGTCACCATACCTACTTTCATGGCCTGCGGTTCTTGAGCCTTCTTTGCCACCGGAAGCCCGCGGACCGCCACGAAAACCGCCGCAAGAACCACAATGACTGCCACCACTACGATCCAGGTAGTCCTGGACATCTCAGAGATGCCTCCTTTCGCACTTGGAAAACAGTAGAGACACTAAAGAGGACAAGAACTTGCGCCGTCACACCCCCCTTCGAACCGGGATAGCAGGACGACGGAATGTGTTCTCACCGAGTGCGATTCGCGTTCCCAGAAGTTACGAATTCTACGCGCGTTCGCACTCTTCCTTCCCCGCCCGTAAAAAAGTTCCACCGCACTTCCCCCAAAGCGAGGACCCACCTCCCCCTTTGCGCCCGGAGTGAGGTGGGTCTGTCAAGAGCTTGGGGGCTCACGCCTCGCTCATGGATATAAGCCGCGCAGCTTTACAGCCTCGGCCACTCTGGATATGGCGAGCATGTAAGCGGCGGTCCTCATATGAACTCCCTTCTCCTCCGCCATGGCAAGCACAGATGCGAAGCTCTCGTTCATTATCTGTTCCAGCCTTCTGTTGACTTCCTCTTCCGTCCAGTAGTATACGTTCAGGTTCTGTACCCACTCGAAGTAGGAGACCGTCACGCCTCCTGCATTGGCCAGGATATCCGGGATGACCATAACCCCGTTCGCGAACAGGATGTCATCTGCCTCGGGCGTTGTCGGGCCGTTGGCAGCCTCGGCAACGACCTTGGCTCGCACTCTGTGAGCGTTGACGGCTGTGATCTGGTTCTCGAGCGCTGCCGGCACCAGGACATCGCACTCGAGTTCAAGTAGATCGGCGTTGGAGATGTATCCGGTTCCTTCCGCCTCCACGACGGACCCGGTCCTCTTCTTGTGCTCGAGGATCTTTGCGGGGTCGATGCCTTTGTCGCTGTATGCCCCGCCCTTCGAATCTGATACCGCAATGATCTTGCACCCATCCGCATGGAGAAGAGCCGCCGCAATGGAACCTGCGTTGCCGTAACCCTGGACTGCAACCCGCAGGCGATCCATAGGGATCCCGAGATGGGCGGCGGCCTGCCTGATGGTGAACACGCAGCCCCTCGCCGTGGCTTCGTTGCGTCCCACCGAACCCCCAAGCGCAATCGGTTTTCCCGTCACCACGCTGGGGACGAATTCACCTTTATGCATGCTATACGTGTCCATTATCCAGGCCATAACCTGAGCATTCGTATAGACATCAGGGGCGGGAATGTCGGTGTGCGGGCCTATGATGTTGCTGATCTCGGTCGTGAAGCGTCTGGTGAGCCTCTCAAGCTCGCCCTGGGACATGTCCTTGGGGTTGCATACGACGCCGCCCTTGGCCCCGCCAAATGGAATGCCCACCACCGCGCACTTCCAGGTCATCCACATGGCGAGTGCTTTGACCTCGTCGAATGTAACGTCGGGGTGGTAACGGATTCCGCCCTTGCCCGGGCCCCTTGCACTGTTGTGCACCACACGGTAACCGGTCACGACCTTAATCGTGCCGTCGTCCATCTTGACAGGAAACGCCACCTCAAGAGCAGTCTTGGGATGGCGTAGCAATTCGCGTATGCC
>JBFMGS010000060.1:0-5956 GCA_040752635.1 Bacillota bacterium | reverse complement strand
CGGATGGGCCCTCGATCAGAACGTCGAACACCTTGCCCACCTTCGCCCGGTTCTTCTGCCTGGATATAGCCCTTTGGACCTCCATGGCCCGCCTGCGCCGCCGTTCTCTGGTCGCGGGAGGCACCTGGCCCGGGAACTTCGCCGCCGGCGTTCCGTCCTCCGGGGAGTAGGCGAACACCCCGGCCCTATCGAGGCGGACAGCCTCGAGGAACTCTAGAAGCCGCCTGAACTTTTGCTCGGTCTCACCCGGGAATCCCACGATAAACGTGCTTCTTATGGTGATGTCCGGGATGGCGTCACGCAGTCTCGCGATCACCGCCCGGGCGTCCTCGGAAGTCCCTTTGCGGTTCATTGCCTTCAAAATGTCGTCGTCGGCGTGCTGAAGGGGTAGGTCAACATACTTGCAGATCTTGGGTTCGGAAGCCATGACTTCGATGAGTTGATCAGTTACCCTGGTTGGATACATGTAGAGCACGCGCACCCACCTTGGGCCGTCGATCTTGCAGACTTCCCGCAAAAGATCCGCCAGCGAGTAACGCCCGTAGATATCCTCGCCGTATCTTGTGGTATCTTGAGCGATCAGGATAAGCTCCTTCGCGCCGCCTTGCGCAAGCCTGCCGGCCTCCGCCACGATCGATTCAATCGGCCGCGAGCGAAAAAGCCCCCGAAGATCGGGGATGACGCAATATGAGCACCTGTTGCTGCAGCCCTCTGCGATCTTGATGTAAGCTGTATACGGTGGGGTTGAGATGGCGCGGGGTGTGGTATCATCATAGATGTAGCACGGCGTTCCAACAAGCCTGATCCGCTCTCCCGAGAGAACCCTTCTCACAACCGCTACGATTTCCGGGAAGTCTCCGGTTCCGACGACAGCGTCTATCTCGGGTATCTCCGCCATGAGCTCGCCTGCAAACCGCTGGGCAAGACAGCCTGTGACAATCAGCGCCCGGCAGCGTCCGGAGTCCTTGTGCCCGGCAAGCTCGAGTATTGTATCAACGGCCTCTTCCTGGGCTTCCATGATGAACCCGCACGTATTGACGATGATCACATCGGCCTCGCCAACAGAGGTGGTGACCTCGTAGCCTGCCTCCGTGAGCAGCCCCACCATGACCTCCGAGTCAACCAGGTTTTTCGCACATCCAAGGGATACGAGCGCCACAACTTCCCTCATACGCTGGGTAGTCTCCCCGAAAACGCATCGCGATTTGAACACCGGCCTGGCTCCCCACCACGAGCAGCCCTGCGCAGCCGGTTTAGGGATATAATGCCCTAAGCCCGCCGGGAATAAGAGTGAACTCCATGGGCCCGGCCTCGAACACCTCGCCGTCCATATGGAGAAGCACAGGGGCTGATGGTTTGATCGAAACGTATCTCCCCCGCAGCATCGTGACTTTGGGCATCTTCACGTGGGCCCCGGTGAATACCCTTGGAAGATTGTAAAGGGTCTCCATGCTCCCCATGGCGTCAACTATGCATACATCGTAGAGACCGTCGTCTGGCAGGGCGTTCGGCACGATTTTCATCCCGCCGGCGTATGTCTTGCCAATACCCACGGCCACGAGGAGAGGCCTAACCGGTATCACCTTCTCGTCTACCGTGACGACCATGTCGCACGCTCTGTACTCCGCAAGCGTCTTGAGGAGTGCAAGCACGTAAAGAGGCATGCCTCGTACCGGGAGCCACCTCATCTTGTCGCTTGCTACCCGGGCAACCGTGGCGTCGAAACCAATCCCTACAGCGTTGACAAAGTACCTGCCGAGCACCCGCCCGAGGTCCCTCCTCCGCGCATTCCCGCACAAGACAACCTTGCACGCTCGCTCTAGATCTCTCGGCAGCCCAAGACTGATAGCCATGTCGTTTCCGGTCCCGCACGGGATCACGCCGAGGGTCACGTCGCAGCCTACTATTCCGTTGGCAACTTCGTTTGTTGTTCCGTCCCCTCCCGCTGCGGCAATGACATCATACCCGTCGTCCACCGCCTTCCTGGCGGCATCCGTGGCGTCGCCGGGTCCGCTCGTCACGTGAATGTCGAAGTATGCCTTCTCCTGTTCCAGCACGCGGCTGATAACCGGCACCGCCCTCGCCGCGCGGCCACGTCCCGCCTTTGGGTTCACGATCACCTTAATACGCAACCCGACAAACCCCCCGCCTGCCGCTTCATCCAGGTTCGTAGGCAAGCTACCAAACCGTTCTTGGCACAGACACAGAACTCATATGCATTCTCGCCCGCAGGTCGCAATTTGCGGCATCCCATGCATCCCGGCACAAAAGCCGTGGGTCTACTAATTCTACACCGGCTGAGATTCTCCTACTAAAAGACAGAAAAAGCAGCACGGGCCCAGCCCGGCCGCCTTTTCCTGGTAAATCCACCGTCTCGTTACCAACGGAAACCCAAACTTTGCTGCTGTCGGATCCTCAAGTCAGACCGGCGAGTTCACCTGTGCTTGGCGAAGCCGCTCACCAGTAAAGCAACGCCAGCAACCACGAGAACGACGGGCCACAGCGTGCCAAAGTCGATCCACGACCAGAAGTTCCTGGCAAGAAAAAGCAGACCGACGCAGACAAGGACGACTCCGACGACCTTCGCGCTGCTCTCAGGGGAACGCTCGTTTCCAGGTGCGCGGGGAGACCCCCCTTGTCCCAGGTGGGCTGCCTCCCCTTTCAGCCTGGCCTCGACTTCCTTTGCCTTATCTATTACCTCGTTGCGGATGCTTTCGGTTTTCTCGAATCTCTCGCCTGACTCCGGGCCCGGGTTCGGCGGGACGACTATCCACGCAATGATATATGCAAGCACCCCTATGCCGTCTGCGAAAGCAAGGAGCACCCACAGGATGCGCACTATCGTCGGGTCAACGTCGAAGTACTCCGCGAGTCCCCCGGCGACGCCGCCGATAATGCAGTCACGCTTAGAGCGGTAGAGCCGCTTCGCCACCGCATTCACCCCTTACCCAACAGCTACTTCTTCTTCGTTCCGCACGATGAACGGGTACCAGGCTTCTTCGTATCTTTACCGACATCTTGCTTTTCAGGCTCCTTCTTCTTCGGAGCACCACAACCGCAGGACTCGCACATTCTTCACTCACCTCCTTTCACTCGATCATATGAACATCGTATGACGCTTCTATCGTATGACGCTTCTTGTATTGATACGTTAGTTTCGCGACACGTGTCTCGGATTCCTCCTCGGCGGTGGAGGAGGCGGCGGAAGCGCAGACTAAGTGTAGTGTAGATTTGTGACGCCGTACTTAGAGCTTGAGGATTCCATCCGATCCCATGAAGTCCACGAGGGCTTTGAAGTCACTCCGGAAATCCGGCCGGTTCTGCGCCCGTCCGCGGTCCAGGATGAAGTCCTCCACAAGGTAGGTCTTCATACCCAGCGCACCTGCGGCAAGATCCTCCTCAACGTCGTTGCCAACCATGAGACACTCTTCAGGCTTCCGATCTATGATCGAGAGCACCTCCTCGAAATACTCGAGGTTGGGCTTGCAGAAGTGCATCCTCTCGTACGAGGTGACCAGCCGGTAAGGAAGCCCATCCAGCCCGCCCCACCTCATACGCTCCTCGACCGCCAAAAGCGGGAACACAGGGTTCGTGGCGATCACCACGTCAAATCCTCGCAAGAGAAGAGACTCGACCATCTTTCGGGCAGCGGGGTGCGCCTGAATCCCCAAACGTTCCTTGAGGAGTGGGAAATCGTGCTCATAGAACTGGTCGAACACCGGCATTAACACGCTCTCCGGCAGGCCTATCTTAGGGAAGAAGTCCTCAATGAACACCTGCTGGTTGGTCTTGTGGGGATCCAGGTTTCTGACCATCGCCTCCGTAGACCTCATCACCTGTCGCACCAGTCTTTGAGGCTCGACCAGCGGAGCGACCCTCGCTGCGAGGCTACCCAGGTACTCTCTGATGAAAACGTCAAAGTCATAATGAATGAGCGTCCCATCAAGGTCAAAGAGTATAGTCCGAACCACACAACCACCTCATATGGTAATTAGTAGTGTACTGCGACGAGGGAACCCCGGCCCGGTCCAATTCCCTAGGTTGGCAGCCGGAAATCCATGCCACTTTTGCTCTTCAAATTCCAAACACCCCCTCGTACGAGCGTCGGCAACCCCTCGACAGGGTGGGGAATCCTTCTAGACCTTTGACTTGACGCAACATCGGCATCCCTCTGGCACCGGCACCGATGTGGCACCGCCGAGCGATTGTCGCAAGGCTCAGCAAGCGTCGAACATAAAGGCACAGGATGGCATTCCGAGGGAGGATTGCTTCCTGCAATGTCGAACAGAATCAACGCCGGTCTTGAACCGCAACCTGCAGCGACAAATCGCAGTCTACACGGACGTATTCTTAGCCAGGGCGTATCCCGGGCGAGGAGGGGTAACATTGGAATGCAAGGTTAAAGAGAACATCGAGACTTGCACCTGCACATATGAGCCCTGCGAACGCAAGGGAAAATGTTGCGAGTGCATATCCTTTCACAGAGCCCACCGGGAATTGCCAGGCTGCCTCTTCCCGCCTTCTGTCGAGCGGACTTATGACAGAAGCATCAGGCTCTTTGTTGCCTGCCATAGTCGCTGATGCAGCCCGAGGGCCAGAGTCCAAGAG
The DNA here is from genome assembly GCA_040752635.1 of Bacillota bacterium. Lineage (GTDB taxonomy): Bacteria > Bacillota > SHA-98 > UBA4971 > UBA4971 > JBFMGS01. The sequence continues at coordinate 1,348 of JBFMGS010000060.1, read as the reverse complement.
AGGTCCCTTTGCACGGTGCCGCTACTAGACAGGCAAGGCCTCGAGCAGCGTACCGCCTCAGAAGGGGAGGCAGCCATGCCGCAGTTCTACTCCGAACCGATAGATGTAGTGTTCGCATCTCAGCCCGGCCCTCCCGCTGCGTTTGTGTGGCGCGGCAAGGAATACAGAATAGCGGCTGTGGAAGCCTCGTGGCAGGACTACGGTATCGGCACCGTAAGCCCGAAGCACGGGAACTGGCGCCTTCGCCGCCACCGCAACTACTACCGCGTCAGGACAGACGAGGGCAAGGTCTATGAATTCTATCTCGATCGCGGCGGCGGGAGGCGCACCTGGATACTGTACAGAGAACTCTAAAGTAAAGGCATCTCTCCCCTGACTCGGCGGCCACGCTCTGCACGCGCGAAGGGACAGAGCCCCTGCGCCCAATGATTAGACGTTGTTTGTGCACCGAGCGACCTCGGTTGCATAGGAGGCTGCAAGGGTCTTTGTTATCGGACCTGGTTTGCCGTCTCCTACAACCTTGCCGTCGATACTCACCACGGGTGTGACCTCCAGCGTGGTGCTGGTTATGAACACTTCATCGGCGGCAACAAGGAACTCTGGGGTAAAGAAGTCCTCGCTCACGGGAACTCCCTGCTCGCGCGCAAGTCGAAGCACGACGGCTCTCGTTATGCCCGAGAGAATCCACGGGCCCTCTGGGGCCGTATGGACCTTACCGCCCTTTACAGCATATACGTTTGAGCTCGAACCTTCGGTAACACGACCTCCGTCTCTTATCATGATCGCTTCAAGCACGCCTGCCTGTTTGGCCTTCTCTTTTGCAAGCACGTTCGGTAGAAGGTTGATGGACTTGATATCGCATCGCAGCCACCGCTCGTCCCGAGTGGTGATGACGGAAGCCCCTGGTGACGCAAGATCAGGGGGGACAGACCTCGCCGGCCGAACAGTCATGACGAGAGTCGGCTTTACCTGCCCAGGGAAGGCATGGTTGCGGGGGGCCCAGCCACGGGTAACCTGCATGTAGAGGATAGCTTCCAGAAAGCCACTCCTCTCCAGAGCCTCCCTTGCGAGCCCGGCCAGCTCCTGTATGCTTCCTGGCAGCGGCAGCACGATTTCTCGCGCGCTCCTTTCGAGCCTGGCAAGATGAGCCTCCAGCGCAAACGGCGCGCCATGGTAGCACCTCACTACCTCGTACACGCCATCACCGAACTGAAACCCCCGGTCCTCGACAGAGACACGCGCCTCGGAAAGGTCAATGAAAGCGCCATCCACGTATGCAATTTCCGGCATGTTTAGCCCTCGCCCCCTGTGAACATCCATAGCCGTATGCCGCTATGTTCTCTCATAT
>JBFMGS010000059.1:0-12799 GCA_040752635.1 Bacillota bacterium | reverse complement strand
CCGCTTTCTTTATTCCGAAATCCGATGTCGTGGTACATCAATACTATTACGCAGTCATGGTACCTGGGGAGAAGCAGGTCGTAAGTGTTGGAAAAGACTGCGGCGGCATCACCAGGTAGCCTCACGGTTTGAATCCTCTGAGAACGCACGGCACCGTGGAAAAAACCTAGCAGGAAAAGAAAGAGCATTGCCGTCAAATACTTCAGAGAGGTTGGACGCGTCACTCCATAAAACCCCTTAAAGCGACATAGGCCCTGCTATCAACCAGTTCTTTGTAGCCGCCGCCTGCCCTGAGGTTGTAATCTGTCTATGCCCGGCAGGTGTAAAGGATGCTAAGTTGGTTTGCTCCCCACATGCCCTACATGAAAGAAACGGGCTAGGTGTTACCCTGGTGCCTCTATTCGCTACGGTGCTCGCGATTCCTCTCCGGGCGGTCCCGGGGTTGCGCCTCCGCAATGCCGCACCTGTTCCTCTGTCATCCTTGCTGCATGTGCTTCCATGTGTACCCAATCCCCACCATGGTAATCCGAAGGCAACACAGGAGGCGCCCCGCACGAAGGAGGATGAGCCAGGCTTTGCGGAGAGTGTCGGGTTCCTTGTGGAGGAGAAACGCAAATGGGGTTGAAGTACAAAAGAGTAAGTTGCGTGGAAAGCGGAAATGGGTTGTTGAAGCGAAGGGGCTGGTTCTAGCCCGTTCGCAGCGGGGCGCACATCATCGCTGCGATACGGCGGCTTTGGCCGGAGCACTTCCGGTGGGTCGAGACCCCGGAGCTGTCATCGGAGGGCAAACTCCACATCGACCTGCTCGCAGGAACTGATGAGCTGCGTCTCCTTGAGGGCAGCGCATGGGAAGCCTGGGTGAACCTCAATTACCGGTGCGCGTCAGACTCCAGCATCCACGGGGCAGCCGAGCACCTCCTTTACGTCGGGCGCCGCAGATAGCTTCAAGCGGCTATGCTTGCGGCATGGCCGCGAGGCGCCTGACGCGGTCAGACGCTGAATAGTAGAAGCTGTTTGTGCACCGCCCACACACGCGGTCCACTCCTGGGACGACCTTACTGTAGCCGCTGCCTGAGCCCGGTGTTGTGCGCAGCAGGCACAACTTCACAGTATCTCGGCAAATGCCCGGACAGGTAATGATGCTGCTTTTTCGCTTTCCACGGGACGGAGAGCACCTCGAGGATCCTCAACTCCTCGGGGAGCCTCTCGGCCTCTTGCTTGAGTGCGCTAACTGGCGAGTTACAGCACATTGCGCAAGCTCTGCCTCAGCCGGGGCTATTGGCCTTGGCGGCTCTTAAGGCGTCCAGTACTGCACGCGCCGTCGGGACGTTGCCCAGGAACTTGTTGAGCTCATCGCACGCGTAGCTGTCGCAGTACGCGCAGTTCTCCAGCCCCTTCTGGATTCCGCATGCCCGTATGGGGCATTCGCCGCAGTATCCGCCGAGCCTTCCATCGAAAGCGCGGCAGCCGTCGCAAATGCAGTCCTCGGGGGTGATGTCGAGTCCCAGTTCCCGGGACCACTTCTCCGCCGTCCTCCTCCTGCCTTCCTCGTCGTTGTTCTGCGTCGCGATGTACGCGGGGCATTCGGTGCACACGATTCCGCAATACGCAACCATCCGCTCCATCAGCCCTCTCCTCCCCCAAAGTTGGAGGTCGTGTACTATGATAAGCCGACGTACTTCTAGCTTTCTTGTGGGTTTCGCAGGCACAACCTCGTCAGCAAGAGGCTTATGAGCGCAATGAGTGGGAAGTGACCTCGAGAGAGGAGTCTGGATAATTGTGGGGAATGTAGGACATAGCCTGACGCAATCCGCTACCCAGGGGGACCTAGGAGGGTAAGTGGCTGTGGAGATTGGACTGGAGAAGGTCTCATATGAGGGCAAAGCCGTACTTCGAAATCTGCTCGAACTATAGACAACCAAGCTCGAAGTCAAAACCTACAAAACCTACACAAGTTGTGGAGAGCGCAGCCTGCGGACTCACGACAAGGCACCCGGCTATCAGTTCAACTTTGAAGTTGGTTACCTATATACATGTATGATTTCAGCGAGTTTAGAGAGGGAGACAATGATGTGAATGAACATGGCCTCTACGGCTATAAGTACCTTGATCATTATTGGACGGAGCCGGGTCGCCATCCCTTTCTTGTAAGAGTTGGGTCTAAGCTGGCGGGATTCGCGCTCGTTCGCACCATCCGGATGAGCGATGGGTCTACTTACTACTCTATGGTAGAGTTCTTCATCATGCGGAAGTATCGCCACCAGGGAATTGGCCAGGCGGTAGCGTTCCAGGTATTCGACATGTTTCCGGGCCGGTGGCGAGTCGCACAAACACAAGGGGACGAGCCGGCACAGAAGTTCTGGCAGCAGGTGATCTCTCGGTACACAAACGGGCAGTTCAGGAACGTGGAGGATGACTCATGGAGGGGTCCCATTCAGGAGTTTGAGGCGAGGCCGCACCGTGAGGCCTAGGGGATTCGAACCCGTACGCGATCTTGAGATTATTCCCCTGTGGATTCGGACATTCCTCATGACTCGTCAGCCCCTTCCGGCACGGTTTCTGCGTCAGGCAACTGCTCCGGGACGCTCTCCCACTCGCCGAGAAGCCCTCCTACCGGCTCAAGAACCTGCTCGACCAGACGAGACAAGAGTACGCACCGTTCTTCCGCGGAGCCTTCCCCCGAAAGGATCTGCCGGACCGCCTGTTCTATGTCGGGGGCATGACCGTGAAGATCGCGAAGCAGGTGCTTTGGCTTTACAGGCCAGCGCCTTTGGATCTTGTAGTAGGCATCCAGGGTGGCTTGTAGCGTCATGAAGATGAGGTAGTTTGCTGCAACCTCGTCCGTCTCCGCAAGATCCTGCGCATCTTTTAGAACGTCCGTTGGAATGTAGCGAAGTAGCGGCAAAGCGTCGGGAGGCAAGGCGGGCCTGGGTTGCTCCCAGACTTCTCTAGCTTCCTTGACCAGGGTCGCCATAACGCCATCAGGGTCATAGAGGATGCGGCCTTGTGCGAACATGGCAAACGTCGAATCGTGATCCACGTCCTTGAATTCCTTCCGAATCCGGTGAACCGGGTTAATGAACAATTCGACCTCCACATCTCCTACGACGACGGTCCGTCGTTGGCGCCATGAGGGGCGAATTATGACGTAAATGTCGAGGTCGCTCCGCCTGCAAGGAATTCCATATGCAACGGAGCCTCCCAGCAGCATGCCGAGGAGATCGGCTCCGAATTCCTCCCTCATGTCAGCGACGATCTTTTCGATGGCGTTTTCATACCTACCCGCGCTGTCCAATTATCATCCATCCCCCTGTAACTCGTATGACAGCGTCCGCTGTCTCTTTCCATGCCATGTTTCGGCATGTCCTCCAACCTTCCCTCTTGCTGTGCTGATCTGAAAGGGGCGGCATGGCCCGGCGGCCTCGCTCGCAATGGGTACGGTTCAATCCAGCCGCCACATGGTCACGTTTGTTTCGTCTTTCCCGAACGATGCCTGAGCCGATCTGAAAGGGATTGCGTCTGGTATGCAGAATTGCTGTGCGGGATTGTAAGGATTGCGTCCGGTGTATCGATCTCAGAGGTCATGCAGAGTGTCAATGAGATGTGAGACCAGGCAGCGGAAGGACTCCGCAGCGCCCCGCGCCATGCGGGCGAGATACTGGCGTGTCAATGAGATGTGAGACCAGGCAGCGGAAGGACTGGAAGACACTTTGCGCGAATACAATGTTGGTAAAGATGGGCGACTCAGGATAGTCCCCTACTGTTGCATGGACGACAGATCAGCCGAAAGAGGTGGGAGGAGGGGATGCCGTGAGCAAACGAGGTGTCATGGCCATTAGGTGGGCGGCAAGAGTCTTGAGCGTCCTTTTTGTAGTGACGGTCCTACTGATGACCGTTGTCCCCGATCCCTATAGGGAACCCAGAGCTTTGCGTTTCAACGAGATCGTTGAACTGGCTTTCTTGCCCTGGGGGGTATTGATCGGTACGATACTTGCTTGGCGTTGGGAAAGGATCGGAGGATTCATAGCTGTTGGAAGTCTTCTTGCCTTTTATTTATCTTTCCTACTGCTCCGCGGATGGTTTCCAAGCGGACCTTGGTTCCTCCTGTTTTCCTTGCCGGGGATATTGTTCCTGCTATTATCGTTCCTTGACCGAAATCACAAGTAGGGACAAGGCTCTGTCCTCGCTATGGAGGCGCCTGTCACCCCGAGATGTCCTGAAACTCCCCGTTGTACCTGTTCCAATAACCTTCCACTTCCTCCCAAGGAAGCAGGAGAGGTCTTGAAGACCCTCCCGCTTCCCTCCCTGTTTAATGCTCCCTACTCATACCTCACCCTGGCCAACCCCGCGGTCATGAAGATGGCCGCCAGGGCCAGGAGCACGATCAGGGGCCGGACGAGGCCGCTCCAGGCGCCGCCCCGGAGCATGACCTCGCGGAAGCCGTCCATCGCCCAGGCCTGCGGAGTGAGGTAGCCGATGCGTCGCATGGTGTCGTTCACCAGCTCCAGTGGCCAGTACACCCCGCCCAGCATGCAGGTGGCGTTGACGAACAGGACGCCCACAACCTGCTGCTGTTCGTAGGTCCGCACGATCCCGGCCACGAACAGGCCCATGCCTGCCGAGCAGAGGATGAACGCTGCCGCCATCACCGCCAGGGGGAGAAGGGCGCCCCAGGAAATCCTGAACAGGAGCGAGGAGGCACCCACCAGCACGGCGAACTGGAACAGGCCGGTCACGAAGAAGCTGAGCAGGTATCCCGTCAACACGCTGGCCCTGGCGGTCGGGGTGACGAGCAGGCGGCCCCAGGTGCCGCGCTGCCGCTCCTGCAGAATGACCCCACTCATCGAGAACACGAGCATCATTACGAACATCACCGTGAACCCCAGGGCGCGCTCCCCCAGGTTGGAGAGGCGCTGGTCCGGCTTTGCCTTGGCCCGCTGGACCCGCTCGTGCGAGGTCGATATGCCCAGGGCCTGCCGCTCGCGGGTTACGCGGTCGTATGCCGCTTGCAGCGCCGCCGCGCTGGCAGGGTCGGCCGCAATCCGGCGGGCCAGGCGGTAGTCTTCCGCTACCCTGGCGGCCTCGCGGCTGATAACCGGCCAGACGGCCAATTGCAGGTTGCCGCCGGGTGGAGCCACCAGCTTCACTTCTGGAGAGGCGCCGGCAGACAGATCGTCTTCGAAACCGGAGGGGATTATCACGGCGGCGGCGATCACCTTGTCGGCGAACAGCCTGGTTACCTCTTCATTCCTGGCAACCCGCAAACCTATTGTCTTTTCCTCCCGCAGCGCCTCGACCAGCTTCTGCGAGGCAAAGCTGGCGTCGCTGTCTACCACGGCTAGGGGGAAGGTCTGGCCGCCAGAGCCATCGGAGCCGCCACCAATGAGCAGCCCGAAGATCAGGGTCAGCAACAGCGGCATGCCAAATACCATGGCCACGGTGCCCTTGCTCTTCAGGGCCAGGCGGAACTGGAGCAGGGTTATTGACAGAACCTGTCGCATCGGTCGCACCTCCTACCTGGATGCCAGGCGCCAGGCGCCGGCGGCGGCCGTCGCCACGCCAATCAGGGCGAGGATCGATACCGGGAGCCACAGGCTGTTCTGGCCGAGCCCGGCCATTTGGTCGAGGAAGCCCTGCAGCGCCCAGTAGTTGGGGATGAACCTGGCCACGGTCTTCAGGCCATCCGGGAAGATGTAGAGCGGGAACATGCTGCCGGATAGCGCCGCGAAGATGGTGCCAACAAGGCCTACCGAGGCATCTGCCGCCCTGGGATCCCGGAGGATGCTGGCCGCGGCCGTACCGATACCCGCGGCTGCCAGCGCGAACGCCGTCCCCAGCAGTAGAGCCGGCAGCGGCTCACCCCAGTACACCCCGAACAGGAACCGGGTGCCCAGCATGAGGATGATGAACTGGGCGAGGACCAGGGCCACGCTACCCAGGATTTGCCCGGCCAGCACGGTCGCCTTGCTGGTGGGGCTGACCAGAACCCTGGCCAGAGTGCCGTCCTCCCGCTCGGTGATGATATCCCCGGCCCTGGAGAAGGCGGTCATCAGCATGAACATGATCGCCATGGCGGCGGCGTAGTATTGCATGGCGCTGACGTTCCTGGCGCCGGAGGCTACTTCCGTGATTCGGGGTATCGCATCCCTGGGCATCGCGCCTGCGGACCCCGGGAGGAGCGAGTTGCCGCCCTGGTCGCCGCCCCCCTGGACCGGCCGCGGGTTCAAGATGCGGCTTTGCAGGGTACCGGAGGTGACGGCCGCGGTGAAACCGCTCACTACGTGGGCCACCATCTCGGCCTGGGTGGGACGCCCGGGGTCCGATAATACCTGCACCGTCGCTGGCCTGGCTGCCAGGGCATCGGCAGTGAAGGTGGAGGGCACGTATATGACAGCGACGGCCTTGCCGGCGGCGACATCGCTTTTGGCCGCCTCGAGGTCGGTTGCCGGGGTGACCCTGATTATCTTCCTGACCTCGTCGCTGCCCAGCACGTCGTCGGCGAGGAGCTTGCCAAAGTCGAACACGGGAAGCTGGTCGAGCGCGGCGGCCGGGGCGCCAGCGGGCAGGGGCGGCCTTGCCGGGACGTCCTCGTTAACCAGCAGGACATCGAACGGGTTAATCTTTCCGTCGCCCATCAGGCCCTTTAGGGCGGAGCCCAGGATGCCGATCAGGATCATCGGCATCAGGAGAAATAGCAGCAGGGCCTTCCTGTCCCGGGCGGTTCGGGTGAGGGCGCAGAGCGCGATTGCCAATACCTTGCGCATTCGCCTACCCCTCCTTAATCCCGCAGGGCCCGGCCGGTCAGGTGCAGGAAGACGGTCTCCAGGTTCGGCTCTTCCACCTCGACCCCGGTCACCCTCTTGCCGGCGGCGCTGATCGTTGCCATGAGCGGGGCGAGGGTTTCCGCAGCCTCGCTGACCAGGGCAATGACCGATCCGTCCTCACGCCTGGCCTGGCGCACGCCGGGAACCCTGGACAAGGCGGCCACCAGCGCCTCGTCCGGGTCCTTCACCTTCAGGTGGACCGCCGTCTGGCTGCCGGCCAGCCGCCGGACCTCGTCCAGGGTGCCCTGTGCGATCAACTTTCCGTGGTCGATGATCGCCACCCGCTGGCAGAGGAATTCGACCTCCTCCATGTAGTGGCTGGTGTAGACCACGGTGATGCCCTTCTCGCCGTTCAGCCGCTTCACCGTTTTCAGGATGTTGCTGCGGCTCTGGGGGTCGATTCCGACCGTCGGTTCGTCCATGATCAGCACCTGGGGCCGGTGGAGCAGGGAGGCGGCGATATTGATGCGCCGTTTCATGCCCCCGGAGTAGGTATCGATGCGCTCCTTCTGCCGGTCGGCGAGGCTTACGATTTGCAGCGCCTCGTCGATCCGGGCTCGCAGTTCCCTCCCGGAAAGGCCGTACATCGTGCCCCAGAAGGCCAGGTTTTCTCGCGCCGACAGGGTGGGGTAAAGGGCGACATCCTGCGGGACGACGCCCATGATCCGTTTGACGGCCAGGGGGTTCCGCCGGACGTTCATGCCGGCGACGATGATCTCTCCCTCGTTTGGCTGAAGCAGCCCGCAGATCATGGAGATGGTCGTGGACTTGCCGGCGCCGTTGGGGCCGAGAAGGCCGAACGACTCACCCCTGCGGACCTCGAAGCTGACGCCGCGGACGGCTTCTGCCTCGCCGAAGCGCTTGACGACGTTGTGAACCTGTAACACGGGCATATCACACTCCTTTGTTCCAATCCACGGTGAGATACCCAGCCGCACCCTCCAGCGGCGCATCCATAACCAGCTCATCATCGTCAAAGGTCGTCAAGATCAACACCCTGGCCCCCGGGGAGGGCGCGGCGGATTCCTGGATCTGGCGGTGTGCCCGCTCGAGGGCGGGCCCGCGACCCGTTCACCTGGCGGAGCAGCGCCTCGGAGCGCTCTTCCTCGTCTCTGAGGTTCCGGACGAGCAAACCGACGCTGCCGGAGAACAGGAGAAAGGTGCCGTAGATGACGAATTCATAGTACAGCCAGAACTCGAACGGAGGCCGGCGGGCGGCCAGGCTGGAAAGCAGGCGTTCGCTGAGGTACATCGACATCATCGCCTCCGTGCATTATTGCCTCCGTGCGCTGACATTCGGCGCCCGCGGGGTAAACTCCTGTTGGCGGGGTGCCGCCTGTCGGCAGGGGAGAGTTGCCTGTGGCTATGTCCCGCCCGCACGTCCGCAACAAAGCGGAAGCCCGAACGCAAGAAGACGTTAGTCGACCGGGCTGCGGCTGTGGTATCCTTGTGTTCGGGAGGTGCTCTTGATGTTGAACATCGCTGCAATCCAGATGGATGCGTCCACCGATAATCTCGCCCGGGCTAACGCTCTTGTCGCTGAAGCTGCCCGCGCCGGGGCAGGTTTTGCAGTGTTGCCCGAGTTGGCCGGCTGTCCCTGGCTCCCCGCCCGGGAAGAGGAGGGCCTGCTTGCCATGGCCGAGCCAGATGACGGCCCAACCCTTCGCGCGTTGCGGGCCCAGGTGGCGCTGAAGACCAGGAATCGACCTGGTGGAGGTCCTGGTGCTCTAGACAGTCGTATCGCTGTGGCTTGCTTCCTACAAGCTTTCCTGGCGGACCAGGGAATAGTATCATGCATGTCGAGATGGCAGTAGCCGGTCGCCGTTCTGCCTGAGCGTCAGCAGGAGGTCCAGGATCTGCGGACGAATACTAACATCCTGATAATGTACCCTGTGCCGGTGCTGATTGCGCTCATCTACGCCAGGTTCATCCCGGCCGTGCCCGTGTCGTTCGCGGCAGCCTTCGGGATCATGTTCATGGTGGTGCTTGGCGGTATCTACATTCCTGCCATGATGATCGCAGAGGAGAAGGAGAAGAACACGCTGGGTGTATTGATGCTTTCCCCTGCCACACCTCTGGAAGTGTTTGTGGGAAAGGGAATTATCAGCTTTGCGTCTATTCTGGTCGTTTCCATGATCATGATGGTGGTCGTCGGGACGGGGTTTGTCAGGCTCGAGGTTGTCCTGCCGGCGGTCTCGCTGGGGACGATATTCGCCATCTTCCTGGGAATGGCCGTGGGCATTTACTCCAAGAACCAAATGGCGACTGGTGCCATAGGTATGCCTGCGTACCTCATCCTCCTGCTCATTCCCTTCCTAGGTATGGAGAACGCGGCGATTGGGAGAATAGCGCGGTATGTCCCTACGTACCACCTCTTGAGAGCTCTCATGATGGCACTGAGGGACGGGACGAGCATCCTTGGAGCAGTCAGCGAGTTGCTGGTGCTGTTAGGGTGGTGCGCGGCGGCATTGGCGCTTCTCCTGGCGGCATATCGCTGGAAAGGCTTGGAGTAGGCGCGACTCTTCTTATTTATGGTAGCCATGGCACCGGGAATTGCCGTCGTGAGATATGTGTCACGTGATCTCTTCTCTACCGTGCTTGTGCCTGTGGTTACTATTACCTGAGAGCGAGGAGTACTCTTGCAGACTCTCTGTCCAGCGGGTTGTGGGAGGACGCGCTAGGAACCGAGAACCTCGCGAGCCTTTAAGGCCCAGTTCGGATCGGCAAGAAGCGCCCGTCCTATCCCGACGAGGTCTGCCTTGCCTTATTCGTCGAACGTGCGCCGGTTCGTGAGGGGTGAGAAGAACTGGTTGAGAGGAGTGTTCCGAGCGGATGCTAGGCGCATGATTCAGGAGCCAGTAGGCGGATCAGAGGAGTCGGACAAACGGGTACCGATGGTCGCCCATATCGCCACGCGGAGTCTGGGGGCACTGTGTCAAAAGGGTGAGGCCAGTGAGCAAGAGGCAAATGTCGGTTTCCACTTGCTTCAACTACGCAATACCGAAGGAAGATAGATGGCGCAGTTTCGGGGTCAGCGGATCGGTCGCGTCCGCAGCTACCACTCAACGTGAGGGAGTTCCTCAATGGGAACGCTCTATGCTCTATCTGACTATCTGAAGAGTGAGATAGCGAAGGTAGCGGACAAGGTGGAGCAAGGGCTGCCGTGCGAGCCTCGGTTGGTAGAATACGTAACGCCGCCTCAGTATGGCGAGATAGTATTGCGTTTCGATGCAACTGCGTCCACATACGAGGGCGCCTGTGAATGCGAGGTAAAGATACGTAAGTTGGTGGGAGAAGCGTACTGGGTCACTCTGATGGGTAACATCTATAGCAGGTTTGGAGTTGAGTTTCGCAGTTTTTCTGATGACCTCGTTGCGATCAATTGTTCGATCACCGATTCTCAGCCTCGCAAGACAAAGCATTCGCTCATGGTGAAACGCGATGCAGCGATCGTCAAACGCGTCTTGGGGCTCGGGCACGATCGCGAAATCTGGGAGATCGAAATTCCCGTTACGAGCCCTTCCGAACTGCCTGAGATTAGAATCATCCAAGCTGCAGATGCAGAGCGGCACGACACCTTGACAACAGGCTTCGCAGGGGCGACCTGTCGAGTGACCTACCTTCCCATAAGCGAGGCATATAGCGGTTTAGTGAAGGCCTATCGGGAGGCTACAAGGAGACACTTGGCTTTACTCGACTTCATTAGGCAATTCAGGGAAGGAGAGCGGAGCCACTCGTGAAGGGACCGGCCTGCTTGTCAGAGGAGGTAGTTCCGTTAGGCGAGCTCCAGGAAGCCCCGGGTAATATCGAGGCTTCATCTGAATATGAAGGGTTGTTCGCTGAGTTCTACGATATCCTCCATTCGTCGTGTACGGGCGACGTGTCCATGTATGTCGACCTGGTCAAGGAATACGGGGGGCCTGTACTCGAGATGGGCTGTGGGACCGGGCGCATCCTGTTCCCGCTGGCCCGAGCGGGCTTCAGTGCCCAGGGGGGTCGACCTTTCTCGCGACATGCTTTCGATCTGTGGGAGCAAGCTTGACCGTGAGGATGAGCAAGTGAGGAGGAGCCAAAGTGGGAAGCAAGTCGATAATCATAATTGGAGCTGGAATTGCCGGCTTAGCCACGGGTTGCTATGCACAGATGAATGGCTACCGCACTCACGTTTTTGAGCTGCATGATAAGCCGGGTGGGTTATGCACCGCCTGGAAGCGTAAAGTATATACCATTGATGGGTGTATTCACCATCTGGCTGGTTCGAGCCCGAATTCGGGACTGTACGGCGTCTGGCAGGAGTTAGGCGCTGTTCAGGCAGGGGAAGTGCTGTTCCATGAAGAACTCGTGCGAGTTGAAGGGCCCGGGGGGAGGGCTTTCGTCGTGTACACAGATATCGACCGATTGGAGCAGCATATGAAAGAACTCGCCCCCGCCGATGCCAGGGTCATTGAAGAGTATACTGGTGCGGCTCGGCTCTTCACACACCTTGACATGTTTTCTTTTGTCATTCTCAAGCCATGGGAAATCGCCTCTAAGATGCTACCGCGGGCCGGGGCCTTCATCAAATGGGGGAAGATTACCCTTGAACGATTTGCTACCCGATTTAATGATCCTTTTCTGCGTCAGGCCTTTCCCGTAATTCAATATGACTTTCCCGATATTCCTATGCTTGTTCATTTGAATTTCCTGGCCTGTTGCCATAATCGGACTCTAGGTTGGCCAATGGGGGGTTCACTGGCATTTTCCCGAGCCATTGAGGAGCGCTATCGAGAACTGGGCGGTGAGATTGACTACAGAGCTCGCGTCACCAAGATCCTGGTGGAAAACGACTGCGCGGTGGGTGTACGCCTTGCTGACGGTACTCAGCACCACAGTGACATCGTCATCTCTGCTGCTGACGGGCACTCGACTGTATTTGATATGTTAGAGGGACGATATGCGAACGAGCGGATCCGAGCTTACTACGCTGCGGCACCCGATCACTGCAAGATGTCTCTCCATGTGTCCTTGGGTGTTGCACGGGACATGTCGCGCGAACCACATGCGTTGACTTACTTTCTTAAACGGCCAATCATCATCATGAATCAGACTGTTGATCGGCTCAACATAGAAATCTTCAACTTTGATCCCAGCCAGGCTCCCAATGGTAAGTCTGTGGTGAAGGCTCTGTTTGATTCTAGTTATGCTTACTGGAAAGACCTATCCGCCGACCGGGCACGGTATGAAGACGAGAAACGGCGAATCGCAGAGGTGGTAATCGACCGACTTGACGAGCGCTTTCCTGGCCTGGCAAAACAAGTTGAGGTGGTGGACGTGGCCACGCCGCTCACGTTTGAGCGATACACCGGCAACTGGCAGGGGCTTCAGGCATGGCTGCCTCCAGGCGGCGGGTTCAGCCTTAGTATGAAGGGGTTCAGTAAGACCCTCCCGGGTCTAAAGAATTTTCACATGGTGGGGCAGTGGGCCGAAGCGATGATCGGAGTATCGACCGCTGCGGTATCAGGGCGCAAGATGATACAAATGCTGTGCAAACGAGACAAAAAGCGGTTCGTGACGACGCGCCCATGAATGTCAAAAAACCTCCCCCTCGGCCTGATAACGCACCTCTCCTGCGGGGCGCAAGGTCACAGGATCTCGGCTCGGCAAGCGCTAGCACCTGATCGCCAGGTCGCTCTCACGGCTACGGCAATGAGGTCAACCGGCGGACCGCAGGGCGTGCGGGAAGAATCGCGAACCGTAGATGGAAAGCTGTCTGAGTCGTGAGGCAACGGCTTCTCCTTCCTTGTCCGAATACCTTTGCCTCGTTCCTTAAGATGACCTCAACTGCGTCATAGACCGGGATGGTGAACCGGCCGGATGGGTCAGAGGAGTCGGACAAACGGATACCGAGGCGACGCAGCGCGTGCGAAGCACCCGTCCGCCGTCCACAGTTCACACCGCTCCCTTTCGGCGAGAGCCAGGTATGCGGTGTCGTAAGC
>JBFMGS010000058.1:0-12860 GCA_040752635.1 Bacillota bacterium | reverse complement strand
CAGACCTCTCTTCCGAACCCGCTCCTACGTCTCGTTTGCAGAGCGAACGCCGGATTCGAGTGGGTCAGTAGGTCGCTCCGCTCACCAACACCGCTTACCTGCAATTAATACGGAGGAACAAAATGCTGGACACCCATTGCACCATTTCGTCACAAATGGAAGCAGCGGTCATACTCCGGCCAGTCCGTACCTTTCTGCCGCTATGCCGAGCAGAGCAAGGATCAAGCCCTGATAGGTGTAGCCTGCCGCGGCCGCTGCCCGCGGGAAGTCGCTGTATCCTTCTTTCATGCCCGGCAATGTGTTGAGCTCGAGAATGTAAGGTTGCCCGCAGCTATCGACGCGGAAATCTACGCGCGCGTAGTCGAGGCACTCGATCGAGCGGAACGCGGCCACCGCTAGTTGCTGCAGCCGGTCCGTTAGGGCTGGTGAGATTCGTGCAGGACACCTGGTCGCAACAAGATCCTGCGACTTCAGTTCGTGAGAATATAAACCTCGCGCACCCCGCCCTGCCGCTGCGAAGTCCACCTCCACTACGGGCAGCGCCTTGGGCGGGGAGTTACCCAGAACCCCTACGGTGAATTCCCTGCCCTCTATGAACTCCTCTACGAGCGCGGGTCCCTCATAGTTGGCGAGGATCCGGCGAAGGACCCGCCTGAGCTCGTATTCGCTGGCGACCACGCTGTCCTCGGAAATCCCGACGCTTGAGCCTTCGCGCGCAGGCTTTATGATAAGAGGAAAACGCAAATTAGCATCAACAGGATCATCAGGCCCGTAGAGTGTCTGTGACGCAGGAGTGGGCAAGCCGTCGTGCCGGAGAATCTTCTTGGTCGTATGTTTGGCAAGGCCGAGAGCATGGGTCTCACCACAAGAGCCAGTGTATCTGACGCCGACGAGGTCCATCACCGCACACACCTGGAACTGTGCGGCTCTCCCTGTAGCGCCCGAATATGTGTTGAACACTATGTCAACGTTTGCATCCCTAAGCCGTTCCATGAAACAGCCGTCCACCGGTATTTCCACTACCTCATGCCCCGATTCCGAGAGAATGCGGGAAATAGCGGCAGTCGTCGTTTCCTGCTGAGCTACGCTGCGGGAGCGTTCGACTTGCGTTCCCCTGCTTCCGGGCAGTACCGGCACATCTCCAGGTTCACGCTCTACCCCTTCAGGGGAGACTACAGTAAGCACCCCAACTTTCATCCTCCCCTGGCACTCCCTTTCCTCAAGAATCGCTGCCTGGCATGGTTTGCCAGCACGAGGGCCGGAAAATCCTCCCCGGCCCTTGTGAAACGTGCTAAACGCCCAGGAGGCGGTCGCATCCGCTAAGCCACGGAATCGGCCCTGGGAGCGTCGCCGCGCGCAGGTCCCTCTGGAAGGGCGCCACTTCGGTCATCCAGGAGTCGCGCGAGCCGCTCCGCCTCCGAGAGCACTCTTCCAGCGGACGGGTCCCACGCTCGGCAGGCCCCATTTACCATCCTGGTTACGATGTTTCCTCTCGCCACAGGATTACCCTTGAGGTGAGGAGCGTCGAGTATCCCTAGTTCCACTGCTCTGCAAAGGGTTGCAGGGCAGGTCCATGGGTCTTCCTCACTCCCGCTCGGGGCAACCTTCCGGATAGCGTCCAGAATCACCCTGGCGTCAGATACAAGTTCTTGCTTGCGCCTCATGACCAGAGAAGTCTCTCTGACATCCGGAAGGCCCATGAGAGCTGCGCGAATAGCCCCTCGTGCGATCTTCACAGCCTCTTCAATGTCCTCGGGCCTGGCAGCATGGTTGGCCTCGGTGTGGGCGACCACGTGGACGATGTGAGGCTGAAGAGCCATCTGGAGTAGGACCGACGACGCGAGCTGTCCCTTGGCTACAGCCATATCCGTGGGATAGCTCAATAGCCCCGTCCTGGTCTCGCGCCACACGCGGAAACCCTCGTCCTCAAGAGACGAGATAAGCTCGAGCTTGGCGAGCATCTTTGCGAGATCCATTGCTGGCGAGGTTGCAGGAGGCGTGTTGAACATGAACTGCGCTATGTAGTCGTGCACCCCCGCTTTCTTCGCGTTGTAAGCAGCGAGGAACGCCATGGCGACCGCGACGCCGTCCGGCGCATCTCTAAGGCTCCAGTGATGAGCCTCGTTGACCTCGACAGGGATGCCCTGCCGCGCGTGCCACTCCATTGCAGCCTGCGCTTCCCTGATCGACTGTGCCAGCGGCCGCGAGCTTCTCCCGTCGAGCACGTTGTACCACATGAGCGGTATTGCGCCCCAGGCCAGGTTCATGGTAGCCTTCAGCATTTCTGCCATGCGGATCTGGTCCCTGGTGCCGCTGTAGGAGCGGAGAAGCGGGTAATTACCTCTTCTTGACGCTTCGTAGATAGCTGCGAAGTCCTCCGGGGTTCTCACAGGGACGCCTCCAGCCCCGTCCTGGCGCGGATCCATGTCCGCCGGTCGAAAGAAGCTCTCCTGGGCGTTTTGGTCAGGGCCTATAGATATGACATCCAGGACCCGGGCCTCAGCCAGCCTCCGCACCCCCTCCACGGTTTCCTCGAGAGAAGGGAGCCCGAAGTGGTGGCGGATCACAGGGTATGGCTGTATCGAGCGAATGCGCTCGACAAGAGTCTGGGGATAGGCTTTGACTCCTTCAACCTTGCCCCGCCCTATCAAGTACCGGACAGTCGCTTCATCTCCTTCGCTGCCGTCGAAGACCTGCTCGAAAAGCCCGGTTTCCCTGGCTACCCTGGCCACAGGAGGCGTTCCGCCGAACACGTATCTCGGATTAGCGGCGTTGGCGTGGCCGGCGTCGTCCAGACCGGCGTCCCCAAGCATCTTCTTGAGGGCCTCGAGAAGCCGCCTAGCCGCCTCGGGGGTCAGTCGATAGCTGATCCCTACGATGTCGGGTCTCTCACGCCCGATGGCTGCTACGAGCAACTCCAGAGGGACCGCAGGTCCGAGGAAGATTGTCTCGTAGCCCTGCTCATCCGCCAGCCGGAGGAAGTTGTAGACTCCGGCCACATGGACGCAGTCCCCGATGGCAGCGCCGAGCACCTTGCCCCTGCTGCAAGCAGTGCCTCGCCTGCAAGCAGCCATGTCTTTCGATTCACCGCTCTGCATGTCTCTACTCACGCCGATGCACCCTCCCTTCCTTCTCTGACGTATGCGCTGAAATCGTCGGGCGCCATCCCGTTGAGTCCGAGGTTCTCAAGCGTTCTCCCGGAGGTCCAAAAGTCCTGGCCGACGATGTGCGACGCAAGTTCCACCACGGAGTCCATCAACGGTGTCCTCACGCCTGACAGTTTTCCCAATGCGGACATAGGCACAAGGCCTGTGGGCACGTCCTCAAGGATATACCGCGTCTTCACTTCACGGGGCGCCTTGATCCCGCTGTAGGCACCCGTGTTCCTTATGGATTCGTACAGGTCGGAACCCGTTGAACCGTACGCATCTTCCAGCCATTTCGCCAGGCTTCGGGCTCGAACGCCTAGCGAACGAGCAACAGCAAGCCGCTCCGCGTCCAGGCAGCCCAGAAGATGTGCCACCGTAGGGCTTACACCTTCGTGGTAGTAGTCGAAAGGATCGCCAGCTTCGATTCGAGACACGTTAAGTATGGTTGGAGTCGGGTGCAGTATAGCGCCGATGTTGTCGAGGCTCGTTTCAAGCAAGTTGCCGGCGGCAACGAACTGGGGCCACGCCTGGTTGAGCACCTTTACCACTTCCTGGGTTCGCCACGAAGGCAGCGCGGCAACCTCGACCCGCCGTTTGACGCTGAAGACCCGGACCCGGCCGGGCCCCACGATCCTGCTTGCATAGAGCAGCGATTGGGCCTCGGCTACCACGACCTGCGCCAAACAGCCATTTTCTCTAAGGACATGCTCAAACTCCACAGCTCCAAGGGTTCGCCCGGGGTTTAGCACAACAATGTGACTATCTCCGAGATACGGGGCGAACCTCTCTGCTGCGGCGCTGTGCACAAAGGCCGGCACTACAACCATGATCACGCGGGCCAACTCCGCAGCTTCTTCAGGAGAATTCGTTAGCTTCATGCAGCGAACCGAGCCTTCGATGGCGCCCTCAACCGTCAGGCCAAGCCTTTCGATTTCGTCCAGTTTGCCCTTGTCACTGCTGTAGAGCGTGACCGGAAAACCTCGCAACGCCAGATCAACTGCCATAGCGCATCCACCGTTGCCTGCTCCCACGACGCAGAACCCCCAGTGAGACCTCATGTCATTCCCTCCTTACGGTTTGGTTTGCCGAGGACCAGCGAGGAGGGAAAAGAAAACCCAAGGAGGGTCTCCTTGGGTGGGAACGGCCAACTCGTGGCGGTCCACGGTGGTTGAGATTCCTGCCCAATCTACCCCCTCTTCCCACGCTTACGAGGTTAGCTGCCGGGCTCGGATCGAAAGAGTCTGACCCGTCTCCCGGGACTTAACCCGCCATCGCTGTCGAGTGCGCCGCGCTGACGGCGGCTCCGCACCCGATCTGGCGCGGGTGATTACCCCAGGAGATTCGCCCCGAAAGATCGGTTCCCCCGCTTCCCAAAATAGGGAATTCAGCGTTCCGGTGGATCGGCTGGTCTTTCTCGGCGTATAGAGTTTTCTGTTATTTAGTCTACCAGCCCTGCCCCCAACTGTCAAGCGAACCCGTGTGCGTGTGTGCGTGTGCGTGGAGCAAATACACATGGTGGTTTTCGGGCCGCGCCCCGCTTCTCTGAGCATAGTGAACCATGCGATCCCCTGAAGACCCTGCTTCTCTCATTCCAGCCAAATGCCGCCCCTCAAGGTCCGTACAAAAAACTGGAGCGGAAGACGGGATTTGAACCCGCGACCCTCGCCTTGGCAAGGCGATGCTCTACCCCTGAGCCACTTCCGCTCGAATGCTGTAATCTTGGTGCCGAGGGCCAGAATTGAACTGGCGACACGCGGATTTTCAGTCCGCTGCTCTACCAACTGAGCTACCTCGGCACTTGAGATGGCGGAAGCGACGGGATTCGAACCCGCGGTCTCCTGCGTGACAGGCAGGTATGTTAGACCAGCTACACCACGCCTCCGCAAAACTCTACGCTCTGCGCTTTCTTGCACTTGGTGGGCGAAGGCAGAGTTGAACTGCCGACCCCCTCCTTGTAAGGGAGGTGCTCTCCCCACTGAGCTATTCGCCCGGAACTCACTCCGATGCTGGGCCTTTCACCCCCAGCGCAATACCTAGTATAACCGAAGCGGACATATGAGTCAATAGGCAGAAGGCAAAACACTCAGCTGGCCCAGGGCAAGGTCTGCGCGCCGCGCAGCCGCCCAACGTATCCATCTCACCGCAGGGGATTACCTCTTCTCAGCCCGCATGGAGGTGTCTCGGTCTGGCACCTGCGGCGTCCCGTCCGTTGACGCCGCCCAAAGCAAAAGGCTCCGGGGCAGAACCCGGCCCTCCGGCAGTTGTCTGCGCAGTTGCTGGATGCGCACAGCCTGGCTAGCCCGTCTCAGCAACGCTTGCCCGGGTTTCGCGCTCCCACCCAACCTTACATACTTCTACCTGGCCTTACGCGCCGCGTTTGCCACCCTTTCTAAGAGATCTATCTCTTCGAGGGCCTTCCCGGCGCCCATCACCACGCTGAGCAAAGGGTTGTCGGCGCATCTCACGGGCATGCCGGTTTCCTTCGAGATGTACCGGTCGATCCCTCGCAACAAAGCCCCTCCGCCTGTGACGACTATATCCTTGTCGATGACATCCCCTATGAGCTCTGGCGGTGTATTCTCAAGCGTGCTGCGCACGCCCGCTGCGATTGCGGCCATGGGCTCTGCGAGCGCTTCCCTCACCTCCTGCGAGGTCAGGGTGATGCTTTTTGGGAGCCCGGTTACGTAGTCCCTGCCCCGAACCTCCATGGAGAGCTCCTCCGGCAGAGGCCAGACAGATCCGATCGCGATCTTGACGTCTTCGGCGGTGCGTTCCCCGATCATCAAGTTGTAGTTCCTGCGAACATGCCGCACTATGGCCTCATCCATGTCGTCTCCGCCTACCCTGACGGAACAACCCGATACGATCCCGCCGAGTGAGATCACAGCCGCGTTAGTCATGCCTCCGCCCACGTCAACCACCATGCTACCCGTCGGCTCTTGCACCGGAAGCCCTACGCCGATGGCCGCAGCAACCGGCTCTTCAATGAGAAATGCCGCCCGAGCCCCGGCCTCGATCGTGGCATCGATGACCGCGCGGCGCTCCACCTCCGTCACGTCGGCCGGGACCGACACAATGACCCGCGGCCTGATAAGCAGCCTGCCCCGGCAGCCTCTCCTGATGAGGTGGCGAAGGAGATGCTTTGTCATGTCGAAGTTCGCAATAACGCCTTGCTTCAGGGGACGCACGGCTCGAATCGCCCCGGGCGTTCTGCCGATCATCTGTTTGGCTTCGTTGCCCACGGTGAGCACATCACCGGTAGTCTCGTCGATTGCTACCACCGAGGGCTCAAACATAACGACGCCGCGCCTGGTAACGTACACAAGCGAGTTTGCTGTGCCCAGATCGATTGCCATATCACGAACGAAGAAGCTCTGTCCTCTACGCGCCACGCCTTCGTGCTCCTTTGTTACTTATTGAGAATGGATACCTTGACGCCACTCTGAGTCTTGGGTTGTTGAGCTTTCTGTTTCTTCGGCTTCTTCTTCTCTCTCTGGCAAGGTACCTTTGCACCCACGACGATCATCCCCCCTGCGCCGGGATACGTTTACGCCTTTTCATACATGCGGTCTTCGCAAAGCTATTCTCCATCCTTCACGCTATTCCTGCTACCAGCCTCCTCCGAGCGGCGCCTACCATCACTTCCCTGTTGGATAGCATCTACAAGGGCGCTAAGCGCCATACCGGCGCCGGCCCGTATAACAACATCAGCGCGCGAATCATAGCCTGTCGGGGTCAGGTTTATGATTGCCAAACGAGACGCGAGCGCCGGAAGATAGCATACAGGCGCCACCTCGAGACTGGAACCTACCGCGATGAGGAGGTCCGATCCTGTGACAGCCTGCTGAGCAAGAAGGAAATCGATGGGCAGAGGGTCTTCAAAGAGAATCACGTCCGGCTTTATCAGGGATTTGCACACCCCACACTTCGGAGGACCCTCCCCCGCTCTCACCACATCCAATATGTGCGCCATCTCGTATAACTTCCCGCAGTTCACGCAAGTGCCGGTCCGAAGATGGCCGTGGACCTCAAGCACGTTTTTCGACCCGGCGCGCTGGTGTAATCCGTCAATGTTTTGCGTGACCACTACGTCTACGAATCCCATGCTCTCCAGCCTCGCGAGGGACTTGTGGCCGTCGTTAGGGGCAGCCCTACCCGTGGACTCACATAACTCCAGGATGAATTCGTAGAACGCTTTGGGCCTCATTCGAAATGCAGTAGCAGATAGGATGGCCATTGGATCGACGCGAGTCCACAGCCCGGTCCCGGGGCTACGGAAATCAGGGATCCCGCTCTCGGTGGATATACCCGCTCCGGTAAGGACGACGCACTTATCTGCGTTCATCATCATCTGGGCAAGGGCGGCAACCTCGCGTGAAATGGACGCCGGTAATTGAGGCTTGCCAGACCCAAGCATGCTCTCACCTCCCGCAGCGACGACGAGCTGTGCCCTCAGGTTCTGCGACAAGTTACGCCCCCTTAAGGTCCTGCAACCGGTCACTCAAGGCCGCGAAGTTGGGCGGCAAGTTTCTTCCTGGCGTAATGGAAGAGATACTGTTGCGCGTAGCCCGCAAGGTCGCCGAACCTTCTGTGCGCAAACTCCGCTATAACGCTTGCAGGCACCTCCCTGCCGCCGAAGTAAATATACCGCATAACCCTCGTCATCCACACGTCTATCGGAAAAGCCTCATAGAACCCGAGAGCAAACAGAAGGACGCAATCGGCGACTTTCTCCCCAACTCCTCGAAGCTCCATCAACTTCGCCTTTGCCCTTTCGTACCCAAGGTCCTTCAAACCCGCAAGGCTGAAGTCACCGCTTGCGATCCTCTCCGCCGTAGCTTTCACATATTGTGACCTGAACCCGGCTCCACATTTCACCAGATCCAGCACGCTCGCGGAGGCAAGCCGCCCTGGCGTTGGAAAGCTGAAAAAGCAAGCAGCGCCCAGGCCCTCGGAACCGGAGCCATCCTCCGTGGCAATCGGATCCCCGTAGGTCCTTGCCATTTGCTCCACCGTCCGGCGGATAAGAGGAATGGCATTTCTTGCCGAAAGAATGAACGATATCAGGCACTCCCAGGGGTCCTGGCGAAGCAGGCGCAATCCCGGCGAAAACCCCACCGCGCACTCAAGCGCCGCGTCCTTTTCGACGAGCCGCCTCTCAATGCTAGCATGGTCCATATCGAGCGCGAAATACCGGATCACCATGTGAACGGCCTCATCGTCCACCGGGTTCATGAGGACCAGCTCATCCCCATCTTGTCTGACCCGAAGAACCCTCCCTCGCACCACCCCGGTGAAGACGTCTTCTCCGGCCCACCGGAAGGCCTGCCCCGATTCCAGGGTCTCCTTGAGATTGAACGGCGCTATGCCGGAGATGACTACTTCCTGGCCGCGTGACTCAACCCCGGGACTCACCAAGCCTACTTCGTTCCTTCCTCAAGCTGCCTGAGCAACCCGCCGAGTTCCGCAAGGGACTGGCCGAACCCGGCGAAGTCGCCCTCGCGCAGCCGTCGTTCTGCCTCTTCGAATGCTCGCACTGCTCGCCGCGCGAGGCTTTGCACGGTTGCGGCCTTCGTTTCGGTCATCCCCGTGGGAGGCGTCGGGGCAACCTCCTTTTGCGCAGGAGGCACGCGCCGCGCCTCCTGCGCAACCCCGAACACAGCGGCAAGCGCCCGCTCCACCGTGGTATCCATGGCGACTGCGTTGCCGTACGCTGCTATCACTCTCTTCAGTTCGGGAAGCTCGCTGCGCTCGGCCAGGAGGTATAGCGGTTCGACGTAGAGGATGGAGTTCTCGATCGGGATGACCAGGAGGTTCCCTCTCACGACCGTTGACCCTCTCTGGCTCCACAGCGTGAGCGCCTGGGATATGGCAGGATCCTGGTCGATCCTGGATTCTACCTGCATCGGCCCGAACACCAGCCGGTCCTTGGGGAAGGTGTATAGCACCAGGCCCCCGTAACCCGGGAAATCATTTCTCGCCATCAACCACGCTATCATGTTGTCCTTGCCGGAGGGTGTAAACGGCAGTATCAAGAGGTATTGGGCGCTCTCGTCGCCGGGAGCACGCATGAACACATAGTACGGCCGGACGCTTTGGCGTTCGCCCCCATAGACTTCTACCGGAAACTCCCAAGAATCTTCGCGGTTGTAAAAGATGTCGGGGTCGGTCATGTGGTAGGTGTTGAGCACCCGAGCCTGAAGCGTGAACAGGTCCTCAGGGTAGCGCACGTGAGCTTTGAGGGCGCCGGGCATCTTGTCGAGCGGAACGAACAGCCCCGGAAATATGCCAGACAGGCTCTTTATGATTGGCTCATCCGGATCCGGCACGTAGAACGTCACGTCCCCGTTGTACGCATCAACCACGGCCTTCACCGAGTTACGTATATAGTTAATGCCTTCCTGAACGGGCTGGGAGTACGGATACAGGCCGCTCACAGTATACGCATCCCATATCCAGAAGAGCCTGCCGCCTGCAAGGACCAGGTAGGGGTCTTTATCGTACAGCAAGAACGGGGCTATCTTTTTCACGCGGTCGTGCAGGTTGCGGACGAAGAGCACCCGGCTCTCCCTGGTCATGTCAGTGGACAAGAGGAATTTCAGGCTCCCGAACCTCGCAGCGAACGCGAGCTTCCTCCAAAAAGATGATAACGGCACGCCGCCCTCCCCGTCGTAGCGCGTGTATGCGTTTATGTTCGCTGTCGGGTAATCGAACTCCCGGGCGGCAGTATTCGTCACAACGTAGGCGTCCGTTCTCTCGCCATAGTAGATTTCTGGACGGCTGACCTCAAACCCCGGGTCTGACCTCGGTGGAATGTCGCGTATGACAAACCTCGGAAGGCCCTCCGCCGAGACCTCGCTCGTAGCGTTCATCGCAAGCCCATACCCGTGAGTGTACACCAGGTGCTCGTTCACCCAGGTCCTCGCCTGTTCAGGTAATTGATCGGTGGCAAGCTCGCGCGCAGACAGCGCCATCTGTGTGGTCCTGCCGTTCACCAGATACCTGTCGAGGTCGATATCGTGGAAATCATAATAACTGCGGATCTCCTGCAGTTGCCTGTAGGTCTGGCCTAGAGGCCGCCAATCCCACAGTCTGATGTTATCAATGGTGTCCCGGTGTGCCGTCATGAGTCTGTCAAACGTGAGGTCGTTCCGAACGTCGAGAGGCCGCACCTCAACGTTGTGGAGGCCGAAGGCAAAGCGGGTAGCTGCTATATTGTAACTGATGTACGGACGTTCTCTCGACAGCTCATTGGGCTCAACAGAAAGCTTCTGAACTACTGATGGGTATACGCTCCCGAGCAGAAACGAACCTGCGACAAGACCCCCGATGGCTGCAAGCGTTAGCTTCTCAGCACGCACGAACACATCGGCAAGGACGAGAAGACCTGCGACGACTGCAATGAACGAAAGGATGCGAAGAGCAGGCAACTGAGCATGCACATCGGTGTAGCTAGCCCCGAAGACAACGCCGCGGGGAGAGTATACGAGTGTAAGCGCGCTGAGCCGGTATCCCCATGCCTTGACCAGAAAAGCAAGGGCTACAAGGGTTGCCACGTGGCGTTTTGCAGGGGCAGTTCCTATGACCCGGACGCCACGCAACGCAAGGGACTTGGTAAGGACGTATACCGCAGTCACCCCGGTCGCGGTGAGCGCCAGAAGCGTCATAAAAATAGAGTATACGTACCGATAAAACGGCAGCGAGAACAGGTAAAACCCTGCATCATGATTGAAGAGGGGATCCTGCACGCCTACGGCCGCCCGGTGCAAGAACTTTTGGACGACCATCCAGTACGCCGAGCCGCCGAGGCCTGCGAATACCGCCACCGCCACACTTGCAAGGAGAAAGATGGACCTAGCTCTTCCCCTGGTCACCTGCGGAGAGACGTTAAGCGGCTCGAAGAGGGATGAGAGCCTGCCCAGACTCCTTCCAGCAAGGCTGAGGTTCCCGTAGAAGAACGCAAAGAAAAGAACACCGACCAGGAGCCCAAGCACGGCTCGGGATACTATCGGGACCCAGAACGCCTGCAAATACCCTAACTCACGAAACCACAGTACGTCCGTGAACACAGTCGCGATCCCCCGGAAAGAGAGGATACCGACCACGACTGCTGCGGCTATGGCAAAGCCCAAGTAACGCCGGATCATGCTGGTTCCCCCGTTCGCAGCTACTCTTTACTTTCCGCATTCTGGCGCTAGCTATGCGTGATCTGCTAAGTTCACTTCTTCAACGGAGGAACGATTCCTGCCATAGTTCTCCTCGGCTTCCATCTTCACAGACTGGTGAGGGCGCGGCAGGAAGCTTCGCGCAGCATCGAGGAATCTGATCGCATGCCGCACCATGAGAGCTTTTACGTCGGGTCCGTCAGCCCACTTCGCCTCCTCCGCACAGATGTACCCGAGAGCTATGCAAGCTTCTACGAGCCTCGTTTCCAGGTCTTGAGTCTGCATGCCTTTCACCCCCGTGGAAAAGCGCCGATAACCGGGAGATCGCACGCGCACCGGGAGCGCCGGCCGACCTTACTTTACTTTGCGGGCGCGACTTCCGCGCTCTCGGGTAGTGCGGGCCTTGCGCCGCCACTATCGCAACACCTTTGCCGCTGTCGTGGCTGCCGATTACCTTAGTACTTGCCCAGCAGGCCCTTGACCCTCGCGAACTTCTCGGCCGCCGCAAACACGCCCATCCCGACACAGAGCCAGATAGTCCCCGATACGAAAAGACCTGTCACACCTGCCCGCAGTGCCGAAAGCGGAGCTTCTCCGAGCGCTGCGTGGCAGATTCTCACAGCGTGAGTGAGAGGTACCATCGACGCCGCGTGCTGCGCTAACCGGGGCAAGCCGTCGAGCGGGGACAGGGCAAGCGGTAGGAGGGCGATGCTCGCAAGATTCACCACAAACCCGGTACGTTTGAACACGAGAGTAAGAGAGCCGATTACTAGACCCACCCCAAGCATACCCGCGTTCATCAGAAGAGCGGCGGCAAGGGTCGCCACCAGGCTCGGAACGAGCCGCGTGATGGGACACGATAGAGCTAGCGCCGCAATAAGCAGGAAAGCAAGCCTCAAAGTATCAGCGAAGCACCGCGCACCGATGAGGGCAGGAAGTCCAACAGGGGACAAACACAACTGCTCCAGCGTGCCAACGTCGGACTCCTCTCTCACTACACGATGCACGACTTGTAGCCCGGCAAGGGCCACGAACGCCATCATGAACCCGATCAGGCGCCCGGCTGCCTGCGACGCCGCTCTCCCAGCGATGCCGGCCGCGCCGCTGGCCACGCCGATCGGGCCGTAGGCTGCGAGTGCCGCTGCAATTCCGACTCCCACGAGTTCGGACGCTGCCTGCACCGGATACGCAAGGTGATTCTTGAACCCTCTCTTGAGTTCAGCTATAACTAGCGCAGATACTGTTGTGTGTTTCACAACGGCTACCGCCAGGATGGATGCCCCGTGCTTCGCTCCGGCGGGGAATGGCGGCTTCCCTCCTCTTCCGCTCGGTTTTCCGAGGTTATCTCCAGGAACACGTCCTCTAGGGCAAGCCGAGAGCCTGGCTCGCCGCGTTGCCCGTCACAGGTTTGCCGAAGGAGCGAGGAAACGGTATCAAACGCTACGACTCTCCCTCTTTTCAGGATGCAAACCATGCTGGCGAGGGCTTCGGCCTCATCCATCTGGTGAGTGGCAAGGATTACTGCGCGACACCGGTCCGACACAGC
>JBFMGS010000057.1:7136-12929 GCA_040752635.1 Bacillota bacterium | reverse complement strand
TTCCTCGGAGATCGGGTGCAGACCCCGGGCGCTACTACGGGCCTCATTGGGGTCTTGCAGGGGCAAGAAGAGGAAACCTCCACTCACGCGGACCCTGTCAACATCATTTGCGGGGCAATCGTTTCTCGACCGGCAATAGGGGTACCATACCATTTGTTGTCCTCTTGTCCTTCTGTTTACTGAGACAATCCATGTGAAGATGGCATCCCACATCGGTCCAGGTTTTCTTACTTGACCCCAGATGTAAACCTGGCAATGTTGGAATCCCGTGGAGCGCACGACCAAAGAAGGAATTTCGGGGTTTCTGTCGTATTCTATATAAACGTTTAACGCGCAAACAATGGTCGGCCCAGAGCAACCAAACAGAGGATGGCTATGAATCCCTCGACCTGGCCCTGCGCCTGTGTGGTAGGTAAAGGAGACGCAAAGTGACTAGTGTTGACATTATCCGCGTCGGCACCATGCGTTGGATTCGTGCTCACTGCCACCGGGAGGACGGGCTACCGGGTCTGGAGGTAGCGCTCTTAGCCTGCGCGTCCGCGGCTGAAGGTGAACCCGCGTACCGGAAAGGAGACGGTGCAGACTCGTGCTTCAATTGCAGTGCGACATTCTCGTGGTCGGCGGGGGGATGGGCGGGACGGCTGCCGCCCTGCGAGCCTGTGCGCTGGGCCGCAGGGTGATCGTAACCGAACCCACACGCTGGCTGGGCGGCCAGGCGACCTCCCAGGGCGTTTCCGCCCTGGACGAGCACCAATACATTGAGCATTTTGGTGGGACGGAAGCGTATAACGAGTTCAGGCGTCGCATCCGGGCGCATTATCGCCAGAACTATCAGCTAGTGCGAGACCACGAACACCTGAATCCGGGCGGCGGTTGGGTCAGTCCGCTCTGCTTCGAACCCAAGGTCGCGGTGCAGGTCCTCCGGGATATGCTTGCGCCAGCTCTGGAGGACGGGTTGCTCACAGTCTTCTACCGAACAGAACCCACGGCGGTCGAGCGGCGGGATTCCCGCATCCAGGCCGTCATCGTCCGCAACCTGGACACCGGCGAGGAGACCCGCATCGAGGCAGCTGCGATGATCGACGCCTCGGAGCTCGGAGACCTGCTGCCGCTGGCCGGTGTGCCCTATCGTAGTGGCATGGAATCCTTCGCGGAGACCAACGAACCCAGCGCGCCGGCGGAGGGGGACCCCGAGGCGGTGCAATCATTTACTTACCCGTTTGCAGTCGAGTACCGCCCCGGCGAAAACCATGTGATTGCAAGACCCAAGGGTTATGAACAGTTCCGGGACCGCCAGCCTTATTCCCTTGAAGGATACAAGATGTTCGCCGGCGGGGGCCCCATCGGGCTTCCATTCTGGACCTACCGCCGCCTCATCGACGCCTCTCTCTTTGCCGGCGGCCAGTTCCCGCATGACATCGCCATGATCAACTGGCCGGCCAACGATTATTACGGGGGGAACATCATCGACGCACCGCCCGAGCTTTTGGTCATGCGGCTGGATGAAGCGAAGCGGCTGGCGCTTGGCTTTCTGTACTGGCTGCAGACCGAGGCGCCGCGGGACGACGGTGGTCACGGCTATCCGGAACTCAAGCTCCGGCCGGATATCATGGGGACGGCGGACGGCCTGGCACAGCACCCGTACATACGGGAATCGCGCCGGCTGAAAGCCTACCACACCATCCGTGAGCAGGAGATTGTCGCCGCCTACAACCCGGGCAGCCGCGCCCAATTGCACCACGATTCTGTCGGCATCGGGTTCTACATTTACGTCGATATACACAGATGCTGCAATAACGACCTGCGGCCGGGTAGCCACCAGACGCTTCGCCCCTTCCAGATTCCACTGGGGGCGCTCCTGAGCCCCGAGGTTGACAACTTGGTGGCCGGGGCGAAAAACATAGGCACCACCCACATCACCAACGGCGCCTACCGCCTGCATCCCGTAGAGTGGAACATTGGTGAGTCGGCGGGAGCCCTCGCGGCTTTTGCCCTGGACCATGGGGTGTCTTGCGCCCGGGTATACCATGACAAGCGGTTGCTCCGCAGTTACCAGGAGGAACTGGCGCGCAACGGCATTCCTCTTTACTGGTTTGAGGATCTGCCCAGTGGTCACCCGGCATTTGTAGCGGTGCAAACCCTGGCGGTGCAGGGGGTTATCTCAGGGGAACCGACGGATCTCCTCTTTCACCCGCAGCGTCCCGTTGGCACGGATACCGCACAAGCTTGGAGCGGGCGGGCCGGGGTGGATGTCGGGGACGGTTCTGGCCTGACCCGGGCAGAGTATGCCGTCCGACTCGCCCGGGCTGTGGCGGAACGGGTCTCCGAGGTCTAGAGAGATTCGTTTTGGTCGGCCGTCCAATCATGCATGCAGGAGTGCTGGCAAAAAAGGTTTGAGCGACGGTGATGTTAAACGTTTATTTTCAAATTGTGAAGGAGATCCGTCAGATAGGTTGAATGATTCATGTTGAGTGTTCCGCATCAAATGAGCGGGTTGAATAGTCAGGTAAGAGCTTCAGAAACAGGGCGTAGACCGGGTGCTGATAGAATGGAATTGCGGAGGCAGACGATTATGGGAAAAGACCGCATCGGCGTCATGGTGGATTCTTTCCGGAGCGGCCTGCGGGAGGGAATCAAGAAGGCCAAAGAGGTGGGAGCGGCCGGTATCCAGCTTTACGCGGTCTGCGGGGAGATGGATCCGGAGAACCTTAGACCGGCGGCGCGGCGGGAGCTCCTGGACTTCATCAAGTCCAACGGTCTGGTGGTTTCCGCTCTGTGCGGGGATCTGGGAGGCCACGGTTTTGAGCGCAGGGAAGAGAACACCTGGAAGATCGAGAAGTCCAAGCGCATCCTCGAACTGGCAAGGGATCTGGAAACGCAGATTGTCACGACCCACATCGGCGTAGTGCCTGGGGATCGCAACTCGGAAAAGTGGAAGATCATGCAGGAGGCCTGCCGGGAGCTGGGAGAGCTTGCCGAGCGGACGGGAGGCTCCTTCGCCGTAGAAACCGGGCCGGAGAAGACTGCCCTGCTCAAAGAGTTTCTGGACAGCCTGGGCACGAGGGGAATCGGCGTTAATTATGATCCGGCCAACCTGGTGATGGTTACCGGAGAGGACCCGGTGGCGGGGGTCTACAACCTTCGGGATTATATCGTGCATACTCATGCCAAGGACGGGATCATGAAAAAACAGGAGGATCCCGAGGTAATCTACAACTTCTTCGCGGAAGGCGGGATCGGCGACCTCCGGCTGTCGGATTACTTTGTCGAAACGCCCCTAGGTCAGGGCCAAGTGGACTTTCCCCGTTACGTGAAAGCTCTGGAGGATATCGGCTACAAGGGCTTCTTCACCATCGAGCGGGAGGTCGGGGAGGATCCAGAGAAGGACATTCGGGAAGCAGTGTGGTTCCTGCAAGGTATTCTGTGAAGACGTTTCCATAGAAAGGGTGAGCCCGTGAAGATAGGCATAAACCAGTGATCTGTGGTTCCTGGTGATGGCTGTCGCCTCTCTAATGGTGCTTCCCACTGTGATCCTCTTCTTTTTTGCACAGAGGACGTTCATCCGGGGAATTACCCTTACGAGGATGAAAGGCTGAATACCTGCAAGTCTGGTTCACCTAAACCGGGCACGGCTGGTCGGAGGAGAATGCGTATGGACGCAAGTCAGATTCATGGCGTCACTAAGGATGAGATTGTATCCGGCCTCAGGGATCTAGGCATCAGGGAGGGTGACGGCGTACTGGTTCATAGTTCACTCAGCAGTTTTGGGTACGTAACAGGCGGTGCCGATACCGTGATTGATGCCTTGCTTGATGCCACCGGTCCAGAGGGAGCGGTACTTGTACCTACTCTCACAGGAAGGCGCGAGGATGGTCCAACGAGCCCGCCTGTCTTCGATGTCAGGAATACGCCCTGCTGGACGGGCCGCATTCCCACGGAGTTCATGAAAAGGCCGAAGGCTCGAAGGAGCCTGCATCCTACGCATTCAGTATGTGGCATAGGATCGATTGTCGGCGCCTTGATTGAGGGGCATGAACATTCACTCACCCCTTGCGGGGTGGAATCGCCATACTATCGTCTGGCGCAGATGGGTGGTTTCATTCTCCTCGTCGGTGTCGGCCAGGGCTCGAATACTACGATTCATACTGCAGAAGAGATCGCTGAGGCACCGTATCACATGCAAAAGGATCCAGTAGACACCATTATCATTGATTATGAGGGGAACAGGCGCATTGAACCTCTGTATTTGCACGACTGGGGTACGCCCAGATGTTTTGAGCGTATAGACAAGGAGTTGTTGGATCTGGGTATTATGCGCATGGGCAAGGTTGGTGCCTCCACTCTGCGGTTGATTAAGTCCTTACCTATGATAGAGTTCTTGGTAGAAAAACTCCGCAAGGAGCCTCGCTACTTGTGTCTGTAAGCAAGGGTTTTCGGGGGTTTGAAAGTGACTGATAGAAGGAGCAACAGTCAGAAACCCGTCACCAGGCGGGTAACCTTGAGAGATGTAGCAGAGCGGGCGGGTGTATCGGTCTGTACTGCTTCCCTGGTATTGAGCGGCAAGGATGAAGGTCGTGTAAGCGAGTCGACGAGGGGGAGGGTGAGGGCGGTAGCTCGCGGGCTGGACTACAAACCGGATCTTATTGCACGGGGACTCAAGACTAGACAGACATACCTGTTTGGTCTGGTCATTGAATCTGCAGTTAGCTCGTTTTTCGCGGATGTGATCCAGGGAATACAGGATGTGTCCGAGCAAGAAGGATACAATATGCTCCTTTATACCACCAATGACGACTCTGACAAAGAAGCCCGCTTCTTGCAGGTCTTGAAAGAGCGTGATGTAGATGGCATCATTGTAAGTCCGAGTAGTACAAGGAACATCAGTTTCCTGAACGAGCTCTACGAGGGGGGCACTGCTGTTGTTGGAGTTTTGAATGTATCGGATAAGGCAAGATACGCCCAAATCTCCGTTGACAACTTCCACGGAGGCTTTATTGCTACAGAACACCTGATCAACCTGGGGCATAGACGGATAGCGCACCTGAGTGCGCAGGACGAAGGTTTTGACCAGGGGCGTGATAGATTCAGAGGGTATGTTGAAGCCCTCTGCAGGTATGGTATAGAGCTGGATGATACCTTGGTAATTAATGCCGATTATGATTGGGAGCAGGGTTACTCTGCGGCTAGAAAGCTATTAGCTATGAAAGATCCCCCCACAGCTATCTTTGCGTGCAGCGATATGGGTGCCTGGGGTGCGATGAGAGCTGTCAGAGAACTCGGGCTTTCGGTCCCTGGTGACGTGGCGATTGTTGGCTACGACAACCTGTCTATCGCGCCTCAACTTGAGGTGCCGCTCACCACGGTGGACCAGCCCAAGTATGAGATAGGGCGTATGAGTATGCTGGCGCTCCTGGATGCGATGACATTTCGTGAAGTCCGGGACCAGGTTATCACCCCACGACTTGTGGTGAGACAGTCAACCGGGGAACCCAGATCTGCATCGACAGCGGGATATACAGGATCGGATCTAAACAACAAGTAGGATGAACTGGAGGGTGCAAGTGAAATGAAGATCGCAGTCAGCATGTGGAGTCTCCACAAACTCTACCAGAAGGGGGAGTTGGATGTCTTCGGGTTTATCGATTACGTTGCGGGGCTGGGTGCAGACGGAGTTGAGCTCCTGGACGTATTCTGGAGGGATCAGCATTCTGAACCCTGTAAAGCCCTCGACCTGGTTAAGTCTAAACAACTCGAGGTTGCGGCCTATGCCATCGGGAACAACTTCGTAGACCC
>JBFMGS010000057.1:0-7036 GCA_040752635.1 Bacillota bacterium | reverse complement strand
GGGGGACCCCAAGGAGGGGACCGAGCGGAGCATAGAATACCTTCGCCGGCTGGCATAGGCAAGCCTGTACCGGCGTAGGCGTCAGGGGGCAAAATGACATTGAAGAGCGGAGGGTTATGGAATGTCAGGGGAAAGGCTCAAAGTGGGAGTAATCGGATGCGGTGCGATAGCGATGAACGCACATCTACCTTCCTACGCGAAACTACCAGACCTGGTCAAGATACAGGCCGTTGCTGATATACATGAGGGAAGAGCGAAGGCAGCAGCGCAGCTTTACGGTGTCCCTGAGGTCTTCACTGATTACAGAGACATGCTTGTCAATGCGGACATCGACATGGTAAGTGTCTGTACCCCGAATAGCTTGCACGCCCAGCAGACTATAGCCGCAGTCAGGGCCGGTAAGCACGTGTTATGTGAGAAACCCATGGCTACAAGCCTTGAGGATTCACGTGCAATGATTGAGGCAGCAAAGCAGGCCGGGGTCACGCTCATGGTGGGGTTTACCCACAGGTACTTCAACTTCAACAGGAAGGCCAGGGAATACATACAGAAGGGTCTCATCGGCCAGCCCATGATGATGCGGGTAAGGTTTGCACACAATGGACCCTACCTCTCATGGTCTGCCATGAGCGACTCTTTCTTTGAGCCCGAACTTGCCGGAGGCGGGGCACTCCTGGACATGGGCATTCACGCCATAGACCTTTGCCGCTACTTTGGTGGAGATGTAACCTCCGTCATGGCAAAGACAGCCACCCTGGGGAAAGACATAAGCGTGGAGGACTGGGCAGTCGGTATCCTCGAGTTTAGGAATCCCAAGCTTCTGGCCTACTTTGAGGTTGGATGGAGCAGCCAGCCCGGGCCTCTCGGCGTAGAGATTTATGGCACTGAGGGAACCCTCGTAGCTGACTATGTGACTCCCTTAAGGGTTTATAAGAATAAGACCGGTTTAGACGGGCGGGGCTGGATCTTACCGGAGAATGTCGGAGGCGGCGGATGGGATGCTGAAGTCGCTAACTTCGTCCGGTCCATTCTCGGTAAGGAGGAACCACTGGCCACTGCTGAGGATGGATATGAATCCCTTAAGATCGCGCTTGCGGCATATGAGTCTTCGGAGAAGGGTGTCAAGGTAACATTAGTAGACACGTCGAAGTCGGGCACAACTCACGGCGAAGAAGGATTTTCGCTGCCTGCGCCGAATGATTGCCATGTAGCTGCAGATTGATAGGTTCACCCTCGTATAGACCTGATAATCTTGGGTTCAGGCGTTTCTACCAGGAGGCCGCAACCAACCTGGCTATGAGGGAGGACGCAGCGGGGTACTGTTTCCCCGGGTAGTTGCGTCCTTTTCTATGGTCAGGCGGCTTCCTGGTTTCATGTTGTAAGGGGCCAAAACGACACGCGGAGGTGGTGGGGATGCTGGAAGTTGTTGTGGACGGCCGCGCTTGCCACGTACCCGAAGGCATGTCCATCCTCGAGGCTGCAAGGAGCGTCGGAGTGCGTATACCGACCCTGTGTCATCACCCGTGGCTTGAACGGAGGGCGAGCTGCGGGGTATGCGTGGTCGAAGTGGCTGGCAAGGGCGAACTCGTGACGGCTTGCGACCACGCTGTCGAGGCGGGCATGGTTGTTCAGACGACGACAGGTCAGGTGATGGAGAGGCGGCGCGAGATCGTCTCCTTCTTGTTGGCGCAGCACCCGAGAGAGTGCCTCGTCTGTGAGCGGAAGGTCTACTGCGAAC
The DNA here is from genome assembly GCA_040752635.1 of Bacillota bacterium. Classification (GTDB taxonomy): domain Bacteria; phylum Bacillota; class SHA-98; order UBA4971; family UBA4971; genus JBFMGS01. The sequence continues at coordinate 5,298 of JBFMGS010000057.1, read as the reverse complement.
TCAAGAAGCTCGGGGATGACCTGGGGGTACGCGCGAGGCGGCTCCCGATAAAGCGGCAGAAGCTATCCGTGGACAGGACGGGCCGGGCGATCACGCGGGACCCGAACAAGTGCGTCATGTGCGGGAGGTGCGTTGCGGCATGCAAGCGGATGCACGAGATGACGCCGTACCAGGCCCTGTCTAATGAGCTCGCCAGGTCGGACCGTCTCGTTTCGCAAGGCGGCGCAGGCGCTGTCGTGAGTGAAGAATGGGCAGCGTGCCGCTCTCTCGCCTTCGAGGACAGGGTGTGCGGCACTGATTGCGTGGAGTGCGGCCAGTGTGTGCAGGCGTGCCCGACCGGGGCACTTTCGGAGAAATCTGACCTTGTCAAGGTGAGGAGGTCCCTTGCCCACCGGGGGCTTGTGACGGTGGCACAAACGGCCCCCGCGATGCGGGCGACGCTGGCCGAGGCATGGGGCATGCCGGCCGGTACCGTGTCCACGGGCAGGATGGTCGCGGCCCTCAGGAAACTCGGGTTTGACAGGGTGTTTGACACGGCGTTCGGAGCCGATCTCACTGCCGTGGAGGAGGCGCACGAGCTCAAGGGGCGCATTGAGAAAGGCGGCAGGCTTCCCATGTTTACTTCGTGCTGCCCGGCGTGGGTGAGGTTCGTGGAGAACGAGTACCCCGGCCTTGTGCCGCACCTGTCTACGTGCAAGTCGCCCCACATGATGGCAGGGGCTGTGGCCAGGGCTATGCTGAGCGAACTCGAGGGCGTGAACCCTGAGGCGGTCTACGTGGTGTCCATGATGCCCTGTACTGCTAAGAAGTTCGAGGCCCAGGAGCGTGTTCGCCCGTATGCAGGGGGTTCGCTCGGCGGCGCCCAGGAGAGTCGTGACGTAGATGCGGTGCTTACAACGCGTGAACTCATACGGCTCATCCAGTCCGTGGAGATGGACTTCGAGTCCCTGGAAGAGAGCAACTTCGATGCGCCGCTCGGCGATGCAAGCGGAGCGGGAACTATCTTCGGGACGACAGGTGGTGTAATGGAAGCTGCGTTGCGTGCGCTCGCTGATGAGCTAGGCGCGGATGTTGACGTAGTGACGGATGGGGACCACGTGGACGAGTCTCTCGCCGTCGCGGCGGCGCCGGGCCCGGCTGCCACCCGGGCTGAAGTGAGGATCAGCTACGTCACACTACGTGTGGCCGTGGTCCAGGGCCTTGCGGGGGCGAGACGGATCCTGGATCAGGTAGCCAGCGGAGGGCGGCCCTACGATTTCGTGGAGGTCATGGCCTGCCCGGGCGGATGCGTTGGCGGCGGCGGCCAGCCCATCGTCCGGGAGGGGCTCGAACAATCCATCGGGACCCGGGGCGCTGCGCTTTGCGGGATAGACAGGTCGCTCCGGAAAAGGCGGCCTCGCGAGAACCCGGCGGTGGCAGAGGTTTACAGGCGGTTTCTCGGCGAGGTGGGCGGCCCGCGGGCCAGGGAGCTTCTCCATGATCGGACGCGGCTCGAGGCTCAAGGGGGTGCACGGTGATGGAAGTGAGTGCCCTGGCAGCAGGCAAGGACAGAGACATTCGGGTTTTCTCTCCCGAGAAATGCAGCGGGTGCCGCAACTGCGAGCTTGCCTGCTCAATCGGCCACTTCGGCGCGTTTAATCCTAAGAGGGCGCGGATAAGGGTTCTGCGGGAGGGTAACCGCGAGGAGATCAAGGTCTGTAACCACTGCGAAGACCATCCATGCATCGCGGCCTGCAGGAGGGGGGCGCTCATTTGGGATCAAGGCGAGGTCTTCGTGAACGATGGGGCCTGCAACCTGTGCGGCGACTGCATCGCCGCATGCCCTTCAGGGGGAATTCGCATTTTCGATGAAACTCTTCTCATCTGTGATCTCTGCCAAGGAGATCCCATGTGTGTGAAATTCTGTACTACCGGGGCCCTGGCCCTGAAAGCGAGGTGAGGCCGGGTGTCATACGCGGATAGGTTGCTCTGGGTCGATCTCACACGAGGGACCGTTCGTAAGACCAGGATCCCGGAGGAGTGGAAGAGCTACTACCTCGGCGGTCGGGGTTTTACTTCAAGGGCACTTTACGAACTGGTGGGCGCTGACACCGACCCTCTTTCGCCCGGGAACGTCCTGACGATCGCGATCGGTCCTCTCGACGGGACTCTATCGCCGTCATCGGGCAGGTTCACAGTGGGATGCCGCTCCCCTCTTACAGGGCTCCTGGGCGATGCAAACTCCGGCGGGCACTTCGCTCCCGAACTCCGATACGCGGGATATGATGCCATCATAATCTGCGGCAGGGCGGAAAGCCCAGCATACCTCTTCATCGACGATGACCACGTGGAGCTGCGGGATGCATCTTGCCTCTGGGGGCGCGGTGTCTTCGATACCGTAGGACTCCTGGAGCAACAGCACGGGAAGGACATAAAGGTCATTGCGATTGGACAGGCGGGCGAGCACCTGGTGCCGTACGCGAACATCATGGCCGCAGGCCACAACGCCGCCGGCCGCACGGGGGTGGGTGCGGTCATGGGGTCTAAGAACCTCAAGGCCATTGCCGTGCGGGGGTCCGGGGATATCCCCATCGCCGACGATGAAGGCTTCCTGGCGAAAGTCCGGGAGTGCCATAAGAAGCTCATCGCGGATCCGACCTACGAGACTTTCTCAGAGTACGGCACGCTCACCCTCGTTAACATCGCGCAGGCGGCCGGCGGGCTGTCCACAAGGAACGCCCAGTTCGGCCTGTTTGAACACTATGAGAAGATATCAAGCCATGTGTATCAGGATGCGTACAAGCTGGCCTCCAAGGCGTGCTTCTCCTGCATCCTGCACTGCAAAAACTACGCTCGTGTAACCGAGCCGCCATACGAGTGTGAGGACATGGGACCCGAGTATGAGACTATGGTTACCCTGGGTAGCAGGGTGGGCGTGGGGTCTCTCCCGGCCATATTGAAAGCCAACCATCTCGCGAACGACTACGGGATCGATACGATTTCGGCCGGCACATCCATCGCGTTTCTCATGGAGTGCTCGCAGCGCGGGCTCATCGACGAGAAGTACGAGTGGGGCGATGCGGATTTCGTCATCGACTGCCTGCACAAGATCGCCCATCGCGAAGGCCTCGGGAAGTTCCTCGCGAAGGGGGTCAGGGCGATGTCAGCCGAGATCCCTGGGAGCGACGGGTTCGCCCTGCACGTAAAGGGCCTTGAACTTCCTGCGTTCGACGTGCGCACCGGCAAAGGCTTCGCCCTAGGCGAAGCGGTTGCGAGCCGAGGCGGTGACCACCTCCGAGCGCTTCCCAACTTCGAGCTTCTCAGCAAGACCAAGGACGAAGGCATACGACGGTTTGGCACGCCCGACTGCGTCAACCCGTACATCGAGGACGGCAAAGTTGGGATGGTCATATGGCACGAAAACTATGGCGGCGTATGCGACTCGGCAGAGATATGCAAGTACTGCACGTTCCAGACATATGCCATCATGCCGCAGGACGTCGCTGACTTGCTGACGTGCGCTACGGGGAGGCCGTACTCTGAAGCCGAGCTTCTCACGATTGGTGAGAGGATCATCAACATAGAAAGGGTGTTCAACTTGAGGTGTGGCATGGCTCCTCGGGAGGACAGCCTGCCAAGGCGCTTCCTCGAAGAGGGCCTTCCCGAGGGGCCAGCGGAGGGGGTGACGGTGAACCTCGCGAAGATGCTGCCGGATTACTACGCCGGCCGCGGCTGGACGAAAGACGGCGTGCCCACGCGCGAGAAGCTGGAGATGCTTGGCATAGCGGAGAAAGGAGTGGCGTAGGTGGCGAAGATCCTCATCCGCGGCGGAACTGTTGTGACCATGAATGCTAGGCGAGAGGTTCTTCCGGGGGCCAATGTCCTGATCGACGGACACAGAATAGCCTCTGTATACCGGCCGGGGCGGGTTGGCACAGGTAGTTGCGATGAAGACTTGCCGTGCGATAAACTCCTGGCTGGTACGGAGTCTCGGGCTGAGTCCCGGGCCGAGCACGGACCCGGTGCAGAACCCTACAGGGAGTCCGGTGCTCTCCGGGCGCAGGGCGACGGAGCGCACACGCACGACATCGACATGGTCATAGACGCCGTCGGCAAGATCGTCATGCCAGGGTTTGTGCAGGCACATGTCCATCTCTGTCAGACTCTTTTCCGCGGACAGGCGGACGACCTCGAGCTTCTCGACTGGCTCAAGCTGCGCATCTGGCCGCTCGAAGGTGCTCATGACGAAGAAAGCGTGTACTGGTCCGCCATGCTCGGGATAGCCGAGCTCATCCGGGGAGGAACCACGTCCATAATCGACATGGAGACCGTCCACCATACCGAGAGCGCGTTCATGGCGATAGATGCGTCGGGCATCCGCGCCACGTCGGGCAAGGTGATGATGGACTATGGGTCCGAAGTCCCATCGACTCTTATGGAGTCCACCTCGGACTCCTTGCGCGAGAGCGAGGCCCTTATGAACAGGTGGCATATGCACGATGACGGGAGAATCCGGTATGCTTTCGCGCCGCGGTTTGTGGTCTCGTGCACAGACGAGCTCCTTATGCAGGTGCGCGACATGGCTAGGGCCGCAGCGGTTCTCCTGCATACGCACGCTTCGGAAAACCGAGGCGAGGTAGAGCTTGTGCAGCAGGACCGGGGCCTCCGTAACGTCGTCTACCTCCGGGAACTTGGCCTTACCGGCCCCAACCTCGTCCTTGCCCACTGCATATGGTTGGACGACGAGGAGATGGCCGTCCTGCGAGATTCCGGCACAAAAGTGGTTCATTGCCCATCCTCCAACCTCAAGCTCGCCTCGGGGATCGCAAAGATCCCAGAGATGTTGGAGACGGGCGTGTTCGTGTCCTTGGGTGCGGACGGCGCACCCTGCAACAACAATCTCGACGTATTCCAGGAGATGCGCCACGCTGCTCTTATCCAGAAGGTCCGCCTCGGCCCCACAGCGATGCCCGCCCGGACGGTGTTGGAGATGGCGACCCTGGGCGGCGCCCGGGCGATGGGCCTGGAAGACGAGATCGGCAGCATTGAGCCGGGCAAGCGTGCAGATGTCGTGATCCTGGATCTGAACGTACCTCACGCTGCGCCCGCCGAGCACGTGGATGTGGTTTCGCGGATAGTCTACGAAGCCACGGCGGCGGACGTGGAAACGACCATTGTGGACGGCCGCGTCTTGATGTACAGGAGGAAACTCCTGACTATTGACGAAGAAGAAGTGGTGCGCGAGGCAAACAAGGCCATAAAGCGGGTGCTCGAGCGCTCTGGCTGCAGGCCGTCAGACATGCGCCGGTGATGCGGTGA
>JBFMGS010000056.1:10761-13015 GCA_040752635.1 Bacillota bacterium | reverse complement strand
CTCGCTTTACGGCCTCCTTGATCACCACACTACCCAGCTCCACCGCACCAAAACCCCTCAGCGTTCCGCCTAGCCTACCTATTGGCGTCCTCACTGCGGATGCTATGACAATGGGTTCTTCCAGGATCTTGTGCAAGTCAATCTCCCCACGGTTCAGACTACTTCACATGGATCGGCGCATCTCAACAGTGTGAGCGGCCCCGAGGACGCCCGCCTTATCTCCAAGCGCCCACGGCACTATCGTGACGTTGTTCAGCCTGTACGAGTACGCGCGGCGCGCCACCACCGCCCTGAGCCTGTCAAATAGAACGTCCCCTGCATCAGCGATCCCGCCTCCAACAATGACCCTTTCAGGATCCAACATGAGAACCGCTCCGGCTATCACGCTGCCCAGAAGTTCACACACCGTATCAATGATGCTGGTAGCAATAGCGTCCCCTAGCTTTGCTGCGCGAAAGACAGTCTCGGCGTCTATATGATTAGCCCTGCCGTCTTGAAGTTGAGATACGGCAGACTCTGCGCCTTCCTCAATTCGTTTCCGGGCGATTTCCGCGATCGCGGGGCCCGCGCACAGTTTCTCAACACATCCCAGATTCCCGCACCCACACCGGGGGCCAGACAGGTCAGCTGTTACATGGCCAAGTTCCCCTGCGTTCCCATGAGCGCCTGCATAGATCCGACCGTCAACCACAATACCCATACCTATCCCGGTACCGAGGGTGACGCAGATGAAGTTCCGGGCCCCCCGCCCTGCCCCCCAGGCCCATTCTCCTCGAGTTATCATCCTGACGTCATGGTCTATGACCACCGGGGCGCAGATTCTCTCCTCAAGCATCGCAGACAAGGGCACGTCTTCCCAACCCACGAAGTTAGGCGATCGCCGGACGATGCCGTTTTCCGCGTCTACCAGTCCGGGCACGCCGACCCCTACACCCGTCAGCAACCCTCTTTCCAGGCCGAGATCAGTTATCAGTCTGGATATCAGCGCGGCAATTCCGCCAACAACATCGGTTGGGCTCTTGGAAAGCCCTGTCGGCGCCTTCAATAACCGAACGACTCGACCGTTTCCGCGAGTAGCCCCGACAACCACGTTCGTGCCGCCGAGGTCAACTCCGATAGAGTACCTTGAAAACTTCATTCTACGCATCCTCTTCGATCACGGCGATGGCGGTTCCCACCGACACAACCTCACCCTCTTCCTTGAGGGTCTTCAGCACGATCCCCGCGACGAACGAGGGCACCTCCACGGTAGCCTTGTCAGTCTCGACGACGAGGAGCGGCTCTCCGCGTTCTATCCTATCGCCGGGGTGTTTGAGCCACTCGCTGATTATTCCCTCCTCCATGGTTTCCCCGAGACGTGGAAGCAGGAACTCAGTGGCCATTCCGCCGCCCCCCAACTTCGCTTTCCGCCAGTGCCCATCTTTTCTTCTCAAAAGCTCGTTCTGTCACTTCAGGCAAGAACCTCCTTCACTGCGCTGGCGATAGTCGATGCATCTGGTACAGTTGCGCTCTCGAGCGGGGGGGCTGCTGGAATGGGTATATCCAGCCCCGCCACACGCCGCGGGCTCGCTTTGAGACGTCCCATGGCGTTTTCCACGACTAGCGAAACGAGTTCCGCGCCGACGCCTCCGGTTTTGCAGCCCTCTTCTACCACGACGAGCCTTCCGGTCTTGGCCACCGATTGGATTATAAGGCCAATGTCGAGTGGATTCAGGGTCCTGGGGTCAACCACTTCTACATCGATTCCTTCCCGGCCAAGCTCCTCCGCAGCCTGAAGGGCTAAAACGGCCATGCGCGAGTAGGCCACCACTGTTACGTCCCTGCCGCGTTTTTTGATTTCCCCCTTTCCGAGGGGAACTTCATAGTCACTCTCAGGCACAGGCCCCTTCAAGTTGTAGAGCATTTTGTGTTCGATGAACAGCACCGGCGTATCGGCTCGCACCGAAGACTTCAACAAGCCCTTCGCGTCGTACGGCGTCGATGGAAGGACGACGTAAAGCCCGGGCACGTGGATGAACCATGCCTCAAGGCTCTGAGAATGCTGAGCCGCCGCCGATCTCCCGGCTCCCTGCTGAGTTCTGACTACAAGGGGAACCTTCACACCACCACCATACATGTACCTCATCTTCGCGGCCTGGTTGACGAGCTGGTCCATCGCCAAAGTCAAAAAGTCAATATACATGATCTCTGCTATGGGCTTCAGCCCGACAACAGCTGCCCCGGTCGCGACTCCGACTATGGCGGCCTCCGACAT
>JBFMGS010000056.1:0-10661 GCA_040752635.1 Bacillota bacterium | reverse complement strand
AGCGCGTACAGATTGTTCTCACACACATATACGACCGGCAGCTTCCAGATACTTGCCACGTTCAGAGACTCATGAAACACGCCTTCGTTGACAGCGCCGTCACCGAAGAAGCACACCACAACTCTTTTTGTCCCCAGCAGCGAGCAGGCCAGAGCCGCCCCCGTGGCGATGGGAAGACCGCCTCCTACCACGCCGTTCGCACCCAGGTGCCCGAGACTCCTGTCGGCAATATGCATTGAGCCACCCTTGCCCTTGCAGTACCCTGTCTCCTTACCGAAGATCTCTGCCATCATGCGCTTTGGATCGCCGCCCTTCGCAAGCATGTGACCGTGTCCCCGATGGTGACTCACTATGTAGTCGTCCGGATTCAACCGCGAACACGCTCCCGCAGCCACGGCTTCTTGGCCCACGCAAAGGTGGAACATCGAACCCGCCACTTTTCCTTGTATGAATGCCTCCAACACTCGTTCCTCAAACCTGCGAATCAGCCGCATCATCCGATAGAGCTTCGTTGCCTCAGACAGGTCCATCGGGCTTCGTCCCCCCAATCCCGGGAGCAGGGAAAGCACAGCTTGCCGCTATCATCTTCTCATCTTTGACTCGGACCAGGAACCCGCGGGATGAGGTGATTTCGTAGTCGTGGCCCGCGTTTGCGGGGAAACAGTAGAAACAGATGAACGGTTCCTGCCCTGTGTTGACAGTCCTGTGAGCGAGATCGGGAGGAACGTACGCGATTACACCGGGGGACATGAGTACCTTGGTCGCCTGGCCGTCTCTTGTTTGCATGAGCAAGACTCCTGTCCCCGCGACACAGAGGTATACCTCCCCGGTCCCCCGCCTTGCATGGTAGTGTCCCCGTGTCATGAAGTACTCGTTGCCGACTCTCCCGGGATAGATGGTACTGGTGCCAAAGCAGAGCTGGCCTGACTCAGGGGGTGTTTTCGACCGCGTATACTCATACACGACGCAGTCTTCTTGAGCGACTCTCTCCTTGAAGGCAGCCTCGTCTTCGAAAATCCCCGCCAAATCACTTAAGTGCTTCACTATCCTTACCATTTCCTGGTTCGTAGTCAGGCTTTCGATACGGGAACCGCCCAGAAAAGCAAGCGTCTCCATGCCGATTCTCTCCTCATCCGACGGAACCCCAAGCGGAACGTCTCTTGAAATGGCTCCGTGCCATGTCCCATAGTCATGACCTACCCTCAAAGCGCATAACTCAGTTTTCACCCTTCGTGGTGCCAGCCGCTGGCTACCATGGGCGACTAAACTAGAATGCTCTTGTCGGTCACAGCCAAACTACCCTTCTTGATGGCGCTGAGCGCCTCATCCTTGCGCCTGAGCGCAGTGCCTACGTAAAGAATGTCTATGACGGCGTATTGTGCAGATCGGGCTGCGACGGCCACTCCAAACACTGGCAATTCCCGCGAAACCGCCTCAAATGTCAAATCGCAGATTCTCGCGAGCGGCGAATCAATGTCGGATGTCACTGCGATGGTCTTCGCTCCGGCGTCTTTCGCCGTCGAAATCGTCTTTATCAGGTCCTTCGTAAGCCCCGAGTACGATATCCCCACTGCAACATCTGCTTTGCCAAGCTGAGATGCGGATATCGCAGCAAGAAACGGGTCTACGTATGCAAAGCACGGAATGCCTATCTTCAGGAACTGATAGTGTGCAGTCTGGGCCACAAGGCCTGATCCACCCATCCCGTAGAAGAAGACCCTATCGGCATTGCATATCATCTCGATCGCGGCGTTTAGGCTTTCTTCCTTGATGTGCTGATAGGTGCTGTCGAGAGACTTGATGCTGTTCTGGGTCACCTTGCTAGCAACCGACATGATGTCGTCACGTTCTGAGATGCCTGAGGGGAAGTTGTAGAGCGGCGACGAAAAATCGAGCGCAAGCGAGATCTTCAGTTCGGGGTATCCCTTGAACCCGATCGACTGGCAGAATCTTATCACGGTGGCGTCGCTCGTTTGAACCTGTTCTGCAACTTCACGGATCGACATCCGTATGAGCTCTTCCGGATGCTCAAGCACAAAGTCGGCGACCCGGCGCTCAGAGTCCCGGAGATCGTTGTAGTATTTCCGAATACCTGCAAGTACCCTTGAGTGATTAGCGTTGCTCCGCGTATTCATCAGTCTGGGCCTCCGTTTCCCTACGTTCAACTCTCACAACAGCTACCTCTCCAGCCTGCAACACGGGACAGAGTATCGTCATCTCGCCGCTTTCCACATTCCAACTGAGCAGCTCTTCTTCGCCTCTCTTTCCCTGGCGGTCCAAGGTCACCCGGCTCATTCCCCCGGCAAACCCGTCGGCGTCAGTCAACGTAACACTCGGGCTGGCGGGAGTCTCTCCGCGGTTCCACAGGGTAATGAGTTTCACGCTCTCCTTGCAGAACAACCTGCCGTCCACACGACCGCCTACAATCCTGAGCCCTTCGGTGTCCATGAAACGCCCTTCAACAAGCACATCTTTGTGTGCCTGCCTCAAGCTGTTCACTCTCTTTATCTCGCTCGCCACACCGGGGTCGAAGGATAACCTCCCGCGGTTGTGCGTATGGATTTCCACGTCCAATATCAGCCCCAACATAAAGCTCTCCTTCACCTTGTCCTTGTCACCCATGTCTACGCACCCGCCGGTGATTCCTGTGACCCAGGGCAATGTGTACCTAAAGACTTCAGGAGCAGCGTATGCAACAAAGTCAGACCGGGAGTGGTATATGGCTATGTCGGCCGAGTATATATCGCATATCCCCTCCATTGACAGTTCAAAGTCGGGGTTGTTCGCTTTGCCGGCCGACAGTGCCTTTTTCGCCATCCTCAAAGCTCCCGGCCCATACGATGCTTCTGGGGTCCTGTGACCGTGCGTCGTATCATGGCACATGTCCACCACCAGCAACTGATCCATGAGAGCGCAGTCCGCGCCGAGGGAAACAGTGTTCATCACACGTTCCACAAACATGTCTTGCCACTCTTCAACGTGGGGGCAGAGATTCCCGAACTGCACCACCTCGAATGAAGGGTAGTTCCCCAGCGCCCACCCCCAGCTTTCGGACAACGGCAGACCGTCGCGCGTTTTGCTCGTCCACTGCAATCCCTTGTCTTTGTACCCGTGGTCGGTCATACTCCAGGACCTCATATTGAGGTACATGAGCACACGTCCACCACTTCGATGGACTCGTGCAATGAGATCCCTGAGCGCCGCAGGCTGCGCCGGAGCGAACTCGGGGTAGTAGATGCCGTTGTGACCTCCTCTGTACCAGCCACACACAAAGAGCAGGTCGATCCCATGTGCCTGGGCTTCAGCGAGTATGTCGTCGATTTCCTCTATCTTGTTGATCGTTGTCCCGTCCTGGTGTCTTAAGATGAGATGGTAAAAACCGTTCACGTTTCTTGCCCACTCGGCCTTCCGTCTCTTGGGAAGCCATTCCTCAAGCCAATTCCTATACTTGTCTGCCCCTCTGTGCCAGTCCCCTTTGTGAGGGCTCACTCCGTATTCCGGCGAAGTCCAGCTTTCTCCTTTCGTCGAGTACGGGTATCTCACCATCGCAAGAGAGAGATGCTCCTCATCGTCCCAGAGGTGTTTTTGCACCCGCGGTACGACGAAATAGCCTCTCCTGTCATACGATGCCATGTACAGCCCGCACGAAGGGCAGCCGAAATCCATCCACTGCATCGAGCATCTACCTGGATAGGGTCTGGCCAGTATCGTTCGGGCAAGCTCCCTGGTCCACTCATGATAGCCCAAAGGCTCGCCCCTACCTGGGAAATAGCTGAGGGGTTTGGGTATGAGGCTGCCAGCCGCAGCAGGGTAACAGAGGATGTCCTCCTCTCCTTCAGGAGTAAGATTGACAAGACCCCTCACCCACGGAAACCAGACTTGAGTGAGTTCTCCCCGGTCTTCGTTCAGAACTTCTATTTGCATCTTTACCTCATCGCAGTTGTTCCCGAGCCTTGCGGTCACCCGGACCCTGAGATTGAACTCACCCTCTTGCGATGAGAGTCCGTCGTACTCTACGGTGAGGATCTTCGCGTCATGCTCTTCCTCAAGGTGCACTCTTCTAGCTTTCTGCATGCTAGCATCGATATGATGCCCTCTGTAGTCCTCCAGAGCATATACCAGCCTGAACAATTCAGGCCTCTCCTTACATACGATGAACTCCTTGCCAAGCTCCTTGTTTGCCACGGAGCATAGCACCCCGCTTGAACTATCAAACCTGAAGGCGACAAGACTGTTCTCGAGCACTATCTCCTCACCGGATCTGATGCCCCGTGTGTCCGACCTACCCCAGCAGCTCCTAACCTCCAGCACCATCTACCAACCTCCCATATGTATCTGCCGCATACCAAGTCAGGCTGGGCCCTATCGGAACCTCACCAAAGGCACATCAAACCGTCGAAATGACTGACGGGATCATCCTCGTGAAGCACCAATTGCGTGGTGCGTTCCGACCGGCTCAGCAAAGACAATCGTGAAAAGCGCTAGACGTACGTCTATCTCTGAGATTCAGTGCCTTCTTCGCCGCCATGACGACATGTTTGGTGCTCAGCCCATAAAAATCCATTAGCTCTTCAGGTTCCCCGGATTGACCGAACGCATCAGGTAGCCCCACTCGCACCAAAGGCACAGGATTCGAGGATATGAGAAACTCAGAGACTGCCGCCCCGAGCCCACCAATTACGCTGTGCTCCTCAACAGTAACAACTGCTCGGGTCTTCCTGGCACTCATAGCGATCGTGCTGCTGTCAAGGGGCTTCAGAGTCGGAACGTCGATCACTTCCGCACCAATTCCCTCACGACTCAGCGCGTCGGCAGCCTCAAGCGCCGTGTGAAGCATGCACCCGCTGGCCATGAGCGAGACATCCCGGCCCTCTCGCAAAACGTTTGCCCTGCCGATCTCGAAACTGCAATCACAGGGGTAGATCAGCGGCGTAGGAGCCCTGCCCAACCTTATGTACACCGGTCCTGACCAGGCTGCTGCCTTAAACACGGCTTGCCTCGCCTGGTTGGCGTCGCTGGGCACCAGTACCACCATCCCTGGGAGAGACCGCATCAGGGCCAAGTCTTCCACCGATTGATGAGAGGCGCCGTCGGCACCAACAGTGATCCCTCCGTGCGTGCCCACCAGCTTGACGTTTACTCGAGCATACGCCACTGTGTTTCTTATCTGTTCAAACGCCCGGCCTGCCATGAATACTGCAAACGTGCTCGCGTACGGCAGCAATCCCGATAGCGCGAGGCCTGCAGCCACTCCGACCAGATTCTGCTCGGCAACGCCGGCATTGAAGAACCGGCCGGGAAATCGCTTGGCGAACACGGCGCTCCTCGTAGCCTTGGAGACATCAGCGTCGAGGACAACCAAGTCGTCTCTGAGCATGCCTAGTTCGACGAGGGTATCGCCGTAGATATCCCTTGTTGAGACCATTCTCATGGTGACGAGCGTGGCCCCCTTAACCCGTGCCCAACTCCCTCATGGCAATCTCGTACTCCTCTTGACTTGGGGCTCGTCCGTGGAAGTCAGGGTTACCTTCCATGATGCTTACGCCTTTGCCCTTTATCGTCCGGGCCACGATGCAAGACGGTCTACTCGTTCGGCGTCCACAGGACCCACCGACCGCCCATTCAAGGGCTTCAACCACTTCCTCCATCTTGTTGCCATCGATTTCCATTACTCTCCAACCAAATGCCGCCCATTTTCTGCAAACTGGTTCCAGCGACATAACCTTCTCGGTAGGCCCGTCAACCTGCAGGCCGTTTCGATCAATGATGGCAACCAGATTGTATAAACGGTAGTGTGATGCAAACATCGCCGCTTCCCATGTCTGCCCCTCATCGAGATCGCCGTCCCCCAGGAGCGCGAAAACCCGCCATTGTTTTCCCTGAAGTTTGGCTCCCAGGGCCAAGCCACATGCGATAGAAAGACCCTGGCCAATCGATCCGGTAGAGGCGTCTAAGCCCGGCGTTCTCTTCATATCCGGGTGACCCTGCAGCCGGCTCCCGAACTTGCGTAGGGTCAAGAGCTCCTCATATGGGAAGTAACCCGCCAAGGCTAGAGTGGCGTACAGAACCGGAGCAGCATGGCCCTTACACAACACGAACCTGTCACGGTCCGTCCAGGTTGGATCGTCTGGTCGGTGACGCATGTAGCAAAAGTACAAAGCAGCCATTACATCCGCACAGGATAGAGCACCTCCCGGATGACCTGAGCCAGCGGAATGAATCATCTCAACAATCGCCTTTCTAATCCCTCGGGCCTTGTATTTCAGCACTTCCAATTCGTCCGGCTCCACCCGTTATCACCAAGCCACACCCGTATCGTCAAGCCCGGATCACCATGGGCGAGGATGCGTAGTAAGTTTTCTACACGCACACCTCAATTCCTGCCGCCCGACTCCTGTTAGAAAACAAAAACCATTGGATCCACGCCTTCATCCGTCCGCACAATCTCCCGGGCCACGCTGGGCAGGGGACCGCACGAAGGCTCTTCTCTGGGAGATTACGATACTTTACGGCGGTGTAACCATTTCCAGGGCTTGAGATTGGTCAGCGGTGACGGGGTCGCGTGGGTTTCCGAAAACGTTGCTGGGGGCTTTCAGGATTGCTACCCCGGGAAAGGTTAGAATAAGTACAAATACCAATGTTTACAACTCCCCTATCCCTTCCTCAAACCAGAGCGATACGCAATCCCCCGTTCTTACTTCGCTTCCACCTGGTACCGATGGTTCACGGGACCGTGGCCGCGGCCCAAAGGATGAGCCGTCCGCAGGGCTCCCGTCAGATATTCCTTCGCCAATCTCACTGTGTCAACCACGGCCAACCCCCGGCTGAGTCCAGCGGCGATGGCTGCCGAGAGGGTGCAGCCCGTGCCATGTGTGTTTTGAGTGTTAATCCTCTTGGCACGAAATTCGATGGTCGCCCTCCCATCGGTGAGAATGTCAACGGCCTCGTTTCCACTTGGGTCGAAGGCTCTGTGGCCACCTTTCATCAGGACCCACCGTGGGCCAAGGTCCAATATCTTCCTTGCTGCATACTGCAGGTCTCCGGCGCTTTCGATACTGCGACCTGCCAGCACCTCGGCCTCCTGGAGGTTCGGCGTGACCACTAGGGCGAGGGGCAGTAGCTCCTGCATAAGAGCTCTCTGGCCGTCCTTCGAGAGAAGACGGTGTCCGCTGCTTGAAACCATGACGGGATCGACCACCAGGTTTCGCACCCCGTAGTGGCGTAGCCTTTCGGCAACTACCGAGACCACCTCCGGTGTACCAAGCATACCGATCTTGACTGCATCGGTGCCTATGTCTGTTAGTATCGCGTCTATTTGAGCCGCAACTATCTCCGGTGGTATCATATGGATGCTGGTGACGCCCACGGTATTCTGGGCCGTAACTGCTGTTATAGCGGATGTACCGTATACTCCAAAAGCCATAAAAGTCTTCAAATCCGCCTGGAGTCCGGCGCCTCCACCTGAATCGGAACCTGCCACAGTCATTGCTCTTCGTAAGCCACTGTTTATCGAGATCTCGTCTTCTCTTATATCGCCATCTTTCATACTCCCGCCTCCCTGAAGTGATTGTAGCCGCCGGAGACTAGCCTTCTGCGGATACCGTCCGGCGTGCTGATGTAGCGACCTGCCGAGGGTTCCGTAATCTCGCCGATTGCCGTCACTTTGCAACAGCCCGACGACTTGAAACTCATCTCTATCTCCGAGACCCACTCCCTAGGGGCGGTGAAGAGAAGTTCATAGTCCTCACCGCCAAAGAGTGCCCATTCTAACGGGTCAACTCCAGCGTCCCGGGCGATTACCCTAGTGGATTCTGATATCGGCACCCGCTCCGACCAAACATGGGCTCCGGTACCGCTCTGGTCGCAGATATGGCCTATCTCGCTGGCCAGCCCGTCACTGATATCGATCATAGCTGTGACGCAACTCAACCTGACAAGCGCCCTCGACTCGCATATCCTGGGAACTGGCAGAAAATGAGCCCTGAGGGCGTCTGATTGGGGTCCCGAGCCGAACGCGAGTTCAGGCTCAGGGCTGTACTCAGCCACCGCGTCCCTGCCACCGAGCCCTGACTGAAGAATGTGCAGGCCTGCCGCAGATCCGCCCAAATTCCCAGTGACCATTATGACGTCTCCAGGCTTGGCGCCATGGCGATACCGGATAGCCTCTAGTGGGGCCTCACCCAACATCGTCACATCTATTGTTAGGGTCTGGGACTTCACCGTATCGCCTCCAACAAGGTTAACTCCGTACCTTGAGAGT
Source organism: Bacillota bacterium (assembly GCA_040752635.1). Lineage (GTDB taxonomy): Bacteria > Bacillota > SHA-98 > UBA4971 > UBA4971 > JBFMGS01. The sequence continues at coordinate 2,401 of JBFMGS010000056.1, read as the reverse complement.
ATCTCCTTCATTCCGCGGTAGAGGTCAACCACATTCTCGACGGTCATGAATGGAGGAAGGGCAAGGGAGACCACGCAGTTCTTCGGCTCCCCACCCATAGCTGCAATATCGCTGAGGTTCACAGCCATGGCCTTGTAGCCCAGATAGGGCCAAGGGATGACGCCGGATATGAAGTGAACTCCGTCGACCAGCATATCACTGGTGACAAGGAGTTTATAGCCCGGTGAGACGTTGAGGACGGCGGCATCATCTCCAATCCCCTTCTCGAGTGAAGAGGGATCGATCACGCACCCCTCGCTTATGAGTCTGATCAGCCCAAACTCCCCGATCTCAGAGATCCTCATCCCCTGCGCCCCTTTGCCAGTTGGACCTCTCGAAGAATCTCCCTAGCGCTGGCAGCAACGTCCTCAGCAGATACTACCGCCGAAACCACAGCGACACCTGCAGCTCCCGCGCCGATGACAGCACCGGCGTTCGACACCCCGATCCCCCCAATTCCAACGACAGGGATCTTGACGGCATCGCATATTCTCCTCAGCCCATTCAGGCCTATGACCTCAACGTCCCTCTTGGTGGGGGTGGACATAATCGCTCCGGCCCCGAGATAATCGGCGCCTTCCTTCTCCGCCAACCTGGCTTCCTCGGCTGTTGAAACAGAGACACCAACTATCTTCTTTGTACCCCAGAGTTTGCGCACCAGCTGCAGGGGTATGTCATCCTGCCCGATGTGCAGCCCGTCGGCATCGACAGCCATGGCTACGTCGAGCCTGTCGTTTATTATGAGCAATCCACCACTTCTGCGGGCCACATCCTTTACCCGAAGAGCCTTTTGGATGAAGCTTCGAGTAGACTCTTTCTTGCACCTGAGTTGGACGGCGCCCGCTCCCCCGGCAAAGGCCGCAAGGGCGACCTCCTCCTCACTTCTCCCTCTCTGAAGGCTTTCATCCGTCACAACGTAGAGGGACAGAACATCCCCTAATCTTTCTCGCCAATCTACCTGCATTCTATCAGCGTGTATCATATTGTTGAAACCTTGGCCTCCTCTCGGATACGATCGGGCGTCATGCTATAGATCTCATCGAAGAGGGCAGCCTTAAAAGAGCCTGGAAGGAGAGACCTTTTCGCCGCTGCTTCACCAGCCACTCCAAATGCGACCAGGGCCGCGGCGGCAGCCATCACCGGGTCCAAGGCAACTGCCGTAAAGGCGCCGATCAGGGCGGTGGACATGCAGCCGGTTCCCGTGAGACCACCCATCATCTCGTGACCGTTATCCACCAGCACGACTCTCTCTCCGTCAGAGATCACATCCTGCTTGCCCGTGATCGCCACGGTGAGGCCGAACTTCCGAGCCGCGCGCCTCGCAATACTGACGGGCTCCCCACCGGATTCCACAGCATCGACACCGCGGACCTTGGCGTTATAACCTGCGAGGACCCCGATCTCGGCGGAGTTCCCCCTCAGTATAGTTACCCGTACAGCGTCTAGTATTTGTAAAGAACTCTCTGTCCTCAGTCTTGTGGCTCCAGCCCCCACCGGGTCCAAGATTACCGGCACTCCCAGCTGGTTTGCCTTCTTGCCAGCCACAAGCATGCTTTCAACGAGATCCGGAGTTAGAGTCCCGATGTTCAGTACCAGCGCGCCCGCCAGGGACACCATCTCCTCGACCTCTTCTCTGGCGTGGGCCATAACTGGTGACGCGCCAATGTGAAGAAGGATGTTCGCAGTATCGTTCATTACTACCATGTTTGTGATGTTATGGACAAGCGGCCGGGTATGCCTAAGCTGCTCCAGGGCCGCGGCCAGTTCTTCTACCAGTTGGCTCTTTTCGTCTTGAGTCTGATTCATGTCTCAACCCTCTCCTTTCGAAAAACCATGTAACATTTGGCATTGGCCTTCAAGGACTGCGGCAAGCCGTCAAAGCACGTTCTTAACATCGGGTCATCTCGATACCAAGTGCCTCGTGGGTGATCTTCATCGCGCAGAAGGGTCCACACATGGTACAAGTTCCGTCGGGGTGTTTATCATTCCCATAGGATCTCACGCGTTCCGGATTCAAGGCCAGTTCGGCCTGGGCCTCCCAATCTAAAGCCTTCCGAGCAACTGCCATCTTTCTATCCCACTCTGCGGCCCCTGGGATCCTTTTTGCGATATCCGCAGCATGAGCGGCGATCTTGGAGGCAATCACCCCGTCCCTAACATCGTCGAGGTCGGGCAGGCCCAGATGCTCGGCCGGCGTCACGTAACAGAGGAAATCAGCGCCCGCCGCGGCTGCGATGGCTCCTCCTATGGCCGAGGTTATGTGATCATACCCTGGCGCGACATCCGTGACCAGCGGGCCAAGCACATAGAAGGGCGCTCCGTCACAGAGCCGCTTCTGTAGGATAACATTGGCAGCAATCTG
>JBFMGS010000055.1:0-13020 GCA_040752635.1 Bacillota bacterium | reverse complement strand
CATCTAGCTCGCTTGCAGTTTCCCCGCCCCCGTTATGTGACAACACCCTTCCCACCACGAAGTCTACAACGAAACGACGGACATGGCGAAGGAACTCAGGGACCGTCATGGTGCGACCGGGCTCGTTAGCTTTCTTAACCACCGGATGCTTGCTGTAAGCTTCCAGCGCCGGACCGGTCGCTGCCCACACGAAGTCCGGTCCGCGGATTCCTGCATCCCAGAACTCGCGCAGGCGCGTCGTGATCTTCTCGCGCATCTCTACGAGAACATGATTGTCCCAACCCGGGCGGGTGTTCTCCTGCCGCTTCTTGCAAACGAGCCAGACAGAGGATGAAAGTGCTGCAGACGAAAGGGCGCGCGTCCGGTTGCCCATCTCCGTCTGAATGGGCCAGCTCGCGTTCACCACAAACCCGGCGCGGATGATCGCGGAAACCAGGGTCTCCCACGCATCAGGTTGCTTATGGGCGAAGACGATGACAAGTCGCCCTTGCGGCTTAAGTGCCTTGTGGCACGCCTGAAAAGCGCGGAACATCCCATCTTCGTATGCGGCTTTCGACCGCGCCTTGTCCCCACCGAACCTCCTCGCATCGTCGATCAACTCGCCATCGCTTTTCTCGTGGTCCCATTTGGGGGCTAGCGGCTCCCGGAAGGCAGCGTCGATTCCCGGCAACAGCCCGTGTAGGGTACGCCGTAACCAAACATGGAAGAAGTCCATGAGCACAGAATAGCCAATAGCATCGTAGTAAGGTGGGTCGGTTACTATCACGTCGGCGCCGCCCAGAACGGGATTGATTGCGCTTTCGTTTCGCAGAAGCGGCAGGGGCGCGACAGTAGTAGCTTCGAGAGCATGAGAGACATATCGTGCAACCCAGTCAAGTTGACTCTCATAACCTCCAGCTCTTCTGTCTACGGGTACCGCCTCACAGAAATCCCAGTTAATCGGCAGAGCATAGCGCTGAAATGTCCCGGAAATACTGTCCCGCGACAGATCATAGTGGCATAGGGCGCTGTTTCGTTCGGCCAACCGATCGACGGCTAGGCTCAAGTAACCTCCCACGGCTTCCACCCACCACAGCGGGTACCCCATCAAGGACATAGCGCCCCGTGCGGCCCGGGTACACTTGACAAACGTACCTAGAGCCAGGAGTTGCCGTGGGGTAAAGAGCTTCCTAAACCTATCTACTCCGTAGAGGATGCACCATGTATTGCCCTTTGCATCGGCCGTTAAGGGTTCCTCCGGCAACCCAAACGGGATCTCTGCAGAGACCCGGGTGAGTGCCTCATCTGCTTCCAAGCCAATGTGAATCTCTTCGGATATCGGCGGCCGGTATGCCTTGCCATTTGGACCGTCCATTATCACGGCGGTCATGATAGTACCAAGGCGCCCCTTCAATCCCTCTTGCTGCAAGTCTTCTTTGGTCATAATCACGCCACAGCACGGACAGGTGGCACCAGACCTCGACATCGTGCCCGCACCTACCCGCTTGTCGTGCTCTCTCCGCTGGGCTGCACTCCCACCGACCTGGGGGACGTCCGCTTGGACGCCGAAGACGACGCCCGTCCGCTTGGCGTTGGATTCCATGGTGAGCACGACACGCTTGTTGTCTTTCTTGCACAGCCAGCGTGTCTTCAGCAGTGGCACGGTAGCACGGCAGTTCTTGCACGTCACCGTCCGAGCCCAGAGGTAGGCCACCGTCGGTTTGGCGACCCAGCGCGGGTTGCGCGGGTCTTTGAGGTATTCCTCGCTGAACTCAGCGTTCATGCCTTCTACGTCGGGCGTGCCGTCCGGTTTGAGCGGGACCTGCTTAAGTTCTCGTGTAGGCCGGACGGAGCTATCCTTGGAGAGCGGCTCAAACTCCGCGTAGGTGGGATAAAACCGCGCCAATTCCTTCTGCGCTTCATTCAGCACCCACAAGCCCCACGCACGCACATGCCAGGCAAGATCTGCGTTCAGGTCCGGGTCTTCTCCGACCTCCCATCCAACGAGCTCGGGGGTGCCCGTTTGCTTTAGACCGAGCTTTTGTAACCGAGATGATAGCGCAGCTCCCTTGAGACCCTGAGCCTTGAAGAAGGACTCCATGAAAGTCCGGTCCTTAAGGACGAAGGCGGGCAAAGGGAGCTTTTGCCCCGCGAGTCTCTGCGGATACTCGAGCGTGCATTTGAGGATAAACCAAGCCACCGGGTTTATGTCGATGGCTGTAACCTCGCAGCCAAGGCGCATAGCTTCCAATGGAATCGCTCCGCCACCAGCAAAGGGGTCAAGCACCCTAGGAGCCCTTCCGCCGTAGGCTTCGCGGATCTTTTCGCGGAACCAATCCAGATCCGGACCGGATTCCCTCCCCCAGTGAAGGATGCCACCGAGCGTCTCCTCGGCAAGCTTCTCCTCGACCTTGCCACCCGGTAGTCTCTTTTTTCTGGCAACCTCAACCACCTTGCCGCCAAGTCTTTCGAGGAGGCGTTTCCGCTCCTCAGGCGTACCAGGATCGGGCAATAGCGTAGCAATCAGCGCCGCGCGACACGCGGCTAGAGGCCGGCGCGCAGGCCAAACGTGCAAGGTGGAAATGTGCCCGTGGCGCACGTTCTTCTCGTGCACTGAGTCCAGTGAGGCCTGCTTCAGTGGAAACGCTACCTCAATGAGGCGGGTGGTGTCAATCATATCGTCACCTCATCCAGAGGAGTGTTGAGAGTGAGGCAGGAATAGAGTCTAGACTCGCTCACCCTCAGCAGCAGCAAAGATCTTGTCCTCACTAATGACCACGCCGCCCTTCTCTCGCGCTAATAGCCTACCGAATGGGTCCCGGATACGCAGGAGCCGTGGGTGGGAGCTGGCGCATTCGAAGACTACATAAAGCCAGTACAGGTCACGCAAGTTGCACGCCTTGGCCCATTCGTTCTCTGTAAGTTCGATATCCCCCGTCCCGGCGCGGCCTTTTACCTCGATAGCCCGCTCTTCCCTTCCAGGCCCCACGGAAAGCAGGTCGAAACCGGGATGCTCTGTCAGCCCTGCGCTCCGAGCAGACTCCGGCGTGGAGACGTCCTTCACACTGGCGCCGCGCGACTCCTCATAGGACCATGCGACCCTGACAGCTTCAGCCTCAATCGCATCGTCGTGCCGCCTTCGATCCTCCGGGTCGTTAGAAGGGACCACAAGTGCATGGGCAAGGAACGTGACAGACCCGGGGGCGATTAGCTCAGGCTCACGGCGCAACAGGGCGAGCGCTTCTTCCCGTTGCGTAGCCAGCGCGCGCTGGCGCTCCTTGATCCTGGTGAACTCTACCTGAGCCCGTGGATCACCTTCGGAGGCCTTTGCTGTGTACCTCGCTCGCGCGACCGCTAGCTCGGCATCCTGGTAGTCGTACCCCCGACGCACGAAGTCCTCTCGTTCTGGCAGACTTCCGATGACTGTCCGGCGACGTTCATCCGCAAGTGGTCTTGCGATGCGCTCCAAGATGAAGGCTCTGGCTGCATCTAGTGAGTCTCGCGCCGTCGCTGCAAACCGCGCCGCCTCCACCGGCGCTCCATTGCCACCTCTTAGCAATAGCAGGTATTCCACCGGGCATTCCAGGATCTGACCAGCTTCGTCTTGCTTCAGACCCACCAGACGGTACTCGAGAATCTCGTCGCGTGCGAAAGCCTGGAAGGCGGGATCTCGCTGCCTTTCCACCCCAACCAGCGCCAGATGAAACATATAGGGGCGCCGGGCATACGGATCCACAAACACTGCCCCTCGCAGCGCCTCCGGCGCGAAGCAGGAGCATACGCTGGCGCGGAACCGGTCAAACACGGGCTCCCCAGGGTGGAGGAATACCGCTTCCGAATCCTCTTTGGGTTTATAAACCGTAAGACGGTTGCGCAGCTCCGGTGGGTAGGTTTCAAGAACTGGCCAAAGCCAGTCAAGCGCCCCCGACTTAAGCGGTCGAAACCTGAAGATGCCACCCGGGTCCCCTTCGATCGCGATACCCATTAGGGGAGCAGCCCTCTCGATGAAGCGGCGGACGTAGCCGGGAAGCAGCCGGCGAAGCTCTCCCCGCTCGATCCCGGTTCTGAGATTGGGAAGCTCCGCCCGCACATCCCCGCCGTCCCCGAAAAGACGCTTCTCGTGTTCCTGGATGGCTGCGACCTGCTCCTTGGTGAGCTTCCCCTCGAGCTTTCTCCTGGCCTCTTCCGCCCCTTCCTCGGTGACCGCCTGCTCCATGTATTCTTTGAGGGAGACTCCTTCAAAGAGCCGCCCGATGACATCGAAGACCTTGTCGGATCCTAGCTCTTTCCGTATACGCTCAAGCTTCTCGAGGACGGTTCTCAGCACCCGGCCCTCGCGGGTTTTCCCCGCGACCAGGTTCATGATGATCACAGGATCGTGCTTCTGCCCATAGCGGTGGATGCGCCCCATGCGCTGCTCGAGGCGGGCAGGGTTCCACGGAATGTCGTAGTTTACCATCAGCCAGCACACCTGCAGGTTAATCCCCTCGCCCGCCGCATCCGTTGCGAGCAGGTAGGTCGCTCCCCCGTCTGCCGTCGGCTTGCGGAAGAACTCCACTTGTTCCTCGCGCTCCAGGTGGTTCATGCCTCCGTGAATCTGAGCGACCTGCCCGGAGAACCCAAGACCCTCAAGGCGGCGCACGAGGAAATCAAGGGTATCCCTGTACTCGCTGAAGATTATCATCTTCTCGCCTTTGAAGCAAGGATCCAGGAGGACCTCGCGGAGCTTCTGGAACTTGGATTCCTGGCCGGTCTCGTGTACCCGCCGCGCAAGATCAAGCAGACTCTTCACCTGAAGACGTTCGGCTTCAAGTTCCACGAGAGAACCGGCTGTCACGCCGCCCAAGGCCTCATCCTCCGCAACCTCGTTTTCTTCTCGACCGTCCTCGGTGCTCTCTTCGTCAGCGGTCCTTTCAGAAAACACGTCACGCACATGGGCCAGCCTTTGCTGGAGGGCAAGTAGGCCGTCAAGCGTCAGGCGCCCTGAGCGGATGTCGCTGATGAGACCATCCAGCTTGTCCAGTCGCCGCTCGAAAGACCGGATCAGCGCGTAGGTAGAACTTGCAAGGCGCCGCTGGAAAATGCCCATAGCGAGGCGGGCGGCCGAACGGTTTAGAATGCGAGCGCGGTTGTAAAAGCTGCGGATGTAATCTGTGGTCTCGTCGTATAGTTTTTGTTCGCTGGACTCTCCGCGGATCAGATCGTAGCTGAGGGTATCCGAGATGCGTGCAGGGTAAATGGGGCTCCCGTCAAACCGCACCATCTCTTCCTTGGTGCGGCGGATGAAGTGTCGCTTGCGGGCATCTGGAGGGTATGCGCTGAACGCGTCGAAGGTGGAAAGGGCCTCCGGCTCCAGGAGTCTCCAAAGACAATAGTAGGGGAAATCCCTGCCCATATGGGGAGTAGCAGTAAGCAAGAGCAGGTGGCGCGCGCTCCAGTCAAGCTGCCACCGCGGATCACTACCCCGGATACCTGCAATCGCCTCAGCAAGCCGATAACGGTCGGTCTTGCGAACCCGGAAGTCCGGCTCGCGATCAGCAGAGAGTTTGTGGGCTTCGTCAAAGATCACCAGGTCGTAAGGTGCTGTGGAGGGTTCCTGCAAGCGTGCGAAGGTTCTCTCCCCGGCAAGGGTATCAAGGCTTACGATAACGAGATCGCTGCTGGGTCCCGCAAAAGGATTCTCGTGTCGCGCCTCGCTGCCGTCGACGATTCGAAAACATAGGCTGAAAAGCCTCTGCATCTCGCGTTCCCAGTTTCCAACGAGCCCGGCCGGGGGGATGACGAGGACCCTATGTATGAGACGGCGGGTCAGCATCTCCCTGACATACAGGCCCGCCATAATCGTCTTGCCGGCCCCGGCATCGTCGGCCAGTAGAAAACGCAGGCGGGGTTGGGGAAGCATGTAACTGTAAACCGCAATATACTGGTGCGGCAGCGGATCGATCAGGGATACCTCGGTGCCGAAGGTCGGGTTGAAGAGATGCCCGTATGTCAGCCGCTCGCCCTCGGCAACGGCCCGGACTAACTCGGGATCTGATGAGAAATCCATCCTGGGCGGGCTTTCCGGCCCTGCGCCGTAAATCGCGGCGGACTCCCTCAGGAAAACCCGCTCCACATAGCCTTTGCCCAACGCTTCCATGCCCAGCTCCTCGGCTCGAAGAATCTGTTGCCACGCCAGGACGGACGGTCGTGACTGGCCGTTTTCCCACCGGTTCACTGAGGCAAAGGAAACCCCCATCAACTCGGCCAAACGCATCTGCGTCAGACCGAGCCTTGCCCGGAGCTTCTTGATGCGAGTTGGAAAATCAGGTGGTATCTCGCACTTAATAGCGACTGCTCTCATTATACTCTCTATTGTGACAAGATGGATAACTTCTGGTAGTACTGTATACTGTCTGGTGCGCGAAGTCAAGCATTATCGCACTTGCGGTACTCATCTGCCCAAACCTCAAGATAGTGTTTTCGCGCCGACTCACGGTGATTCAGTTCTAACGCAGAACACACGGCGAGATTCTGGCATTGCTCCTGTCGTCAATACCTACTCCAAAAGAGAGCGCACACTTGGGGGAAACCGCCCGGACGGCAACTCTCGGGCGGCGGTTGCAGCGGTTGCATTGGTGCGGTTGCGACGAGGCGCCGGACCACCGCAATAAGTGGTCAGGCGCCGCGCGCTGTGGAACCACGGTCACTGTCATTGTTTCTGTTCTGGCTGCGGAGGCGTGGGCTGGCGCTGCGGGAACCAGGGCCTGTTGGTCCCGAACCTCGTCTCCAGCACTGCTCCGGGGCCGATCACCGCTACTGCGATAGCCACGATGATTCCTGCGCCCGGGATCCATCCGACCATTGCGAGGACGAGCGCGCCGACGATTACCTTGACGAGCATGGACATCTGGGTGTTGGCAAGCCTCGCGATCCTATCTCCGACGAGGACCGCGATGGCAGCGTGCCCCAGCGCACCCGCTGCCACATATAACAGCACCCAGATGGGAATGAGGGGGATGCCGATCAGCGTGATCGCCAGGAGTATCATGGCTGGCACAAAGAGAAGCCAGGCGACTAGTCCGATGGCCGTAACCCTGCCCAGTCTGGTCTCCACCGCTGCAGCCACGGAGGCCGTGTGGTTGGGCCAGATCGCAACGATAATAAGGGAGAGGACCAGAACGCCCACCAGCCGGACGATCCACATAGCCCCCCAAAATCCCCAGGGCATGTGCCAGAACGCCCAGGGCATCCGATGCCACCTCAGATCGCGCATGTTGAACCTGAACGACGGGAAACCTACGCTCGTGACATCACCCTCGACAACAGCGCCCTCGGCCCTGTAGACCGATCCTCCCACGCTGGTGACATCCCCGGTCACTCTAGCATTCTGCCCAAGAGAGACCTGTGACCCGACTGATACCACATCCCCGTCTACGGTGCCATTAACCTCGACCGGGCCCCCGATCGAGACGGCCGCTCCGGACACATGTCCATCCACCGTAACCTTACCGCCCAATGATACGACGCCGCCCTCAACCGTCTCATCCGCAGCGACGTGTATGGCGCCCCCGACGACGAATGAACCGCCGCTTTTTCTGCTCTCTGCACAAGCAGGTTCCGCAAGGCCGCCGAACATCGCCCACGTTGCAGCGACAGCCACCATCGTCACGACGATCGCAAGTCCGAGGCGGCCTGGCCTTCTCTCAATCGATCGCGAGATCAATCGTAAACAGGTCCTGACTGCACATCCCGATGTGGATCTGGAGACATTTGGTTCGAAACTGACACACATTGATAAACACTCCTTTCAATCAGCTCATCAATCAGTTCACCGAGCGTGCGATCTCGTTCATAGCCTTCCCGGCTGTTCCATTCCATAAGACCCCAGAAGCACGTGTCTATGATTTCGATCTCCGCTGGGCCTTCTTGTCACGCCTCGCAGGCGGTTGCACCTCCGCCGCCAGCATACCGGCCACTATTAGCGCAGCGCCGATATACTGAGCTGTAGTCAGAGTCTCACCAAGGAGGAACCATCCGAAAAGCCCGGCAAAGACAGGCTCGCTGGCGAACACGATGGCCACGTGCGTGGGGTTGGTGAACCTTTGTGCAACGTTCTGGACGAAAAACGCGGCCGTGGTTCCGAACACTGCGAGAAAGCCAATCCCCGCAAGATCCCACGACGAAACCGGTACTGCCACCTGGTGACCTAAAGCGAGCGCCCGGAAGCCCAGGACGACGAAGGCGGCCACGGAGACCGTTGCGAGCTGCACTGTTACAAGCAGCGGGACATCGAAAAGCGGCGCGTACTTTCCGACGGCCACGATATGCAGGCCGAAAAACACGGCTCCAACAAGCACGAGGAGATCCCCGGCCTCTAAGGCCGGCCCTTTGCTCAGATTGAGCGTGAGAAGAGCAAGGCCCAGGGTTGCAAACCCCGCTCCCACAATCGCGGAGGAATCCGGTGGCCTTCTCAGGATGACGGTAGACAGGATAGGCACAAGCACTACAGACAGCCCGGTAATGAACCCGGCCTTCGACGCGCTGGTATGGGCCAGACCCATGGTCTGGAAAGCATAGCCCACAAAGAGCGCAAGCCCAACCAAAACGCCCGCCCCCATGAGCCTGCGGTTCAAGAGCCGAACCCGCGGAACCATGAAAATCGCCATGAGAGCCGCAGCCATGAGAAACCTCATAGCAACAAGCGCCATGGCATCCACTCTTGCTACGATGTCCTTCACCAGGACAAAGGTTGCGCCCCAGATGAGCGTCGTTATAAGGAGCGATCCATCGGCAAGCCACTGCCGATGGATCGGATCCGCCCAAAACCCGGCCCCGCCCCGGGGATTTCCTGAGCTACCCTGCACGTCTTGCTTCCCGCCTTTCAGAAATGACGAATAGGCACGCAAAGCTGCCTTCCATTCTGGGGTCGCCGGTGATTGTGCCCACTGTCGAGGCGCCCGCCGGGGGCGTACCCGCATCCTGTCGCCAAACCCGCCCGAACATTGGGGGAGGCAGCGTCAGACCACGTGAGGGGCTTTCCCCCGGGTGGGAACCCGGAATGCAAACATCGGCAACTCCCGGCAGAGCGTGCGCCCTGAGAAGTGGCACGAACTTGTGATGACCTAACTAGGGCCTCAACCGGTCGCGAAGAAGTCTGTTTACGGCTTGCGGGTTCGCGCGGCCGCGCGTCTTCTTCATCACCTGTCCTACGAGGAACGTCATGGCCTTGTCTTTTCCGGCCCGCACTTCATCGGCAACCGGCTGATTCTCCGCGATAACCTCGTCCACGACCTTGGCGAGCTCGCCTTCGTCGGTTATCTGCACCAGGCCCCGCTCCGCGACCACTTGGTCCGGCGGTTTTCCGGTCGTGAACATCTCCTCGAACACGGCCTTGGCGATTTTCCCGCTGATGACGCCCTTGTCCATCATCTTCAGCATCGCCGCAAGCGCCTCGGGCGATACCCGCACATCGCGTATGTCCGTCCCCGTCGCGTTCATGAGCCTCGCAAGCTCACCCATGACCCAGTTGCTCACGGCCTTCGCATCGGCGCCGTAATGAGCCACGGCGTCCTCGAAGTAATCGGCTAGGTCCCTGGACTCGGTGATGAGCGCGGCGTCGTACTCCGGCAAACCGTATTCTCGGATGAGCCGCTCACGCCGCGCCCCCGGAAGCTCGGGGAGAGCCCTTCTTATATCGTCCACCCAGGACTCGTCGATTTCCAGCGGGACTAGGTCGGGCTCGGGGAAGTACCGGTAGTCGTGGGCCTGCTCCTTGCCTCGGAGCGGCACTGTCATCTGCCGGGCCTCATCCCAGTGCCTCGTTTCGCGCACGACCTTCTCGCCGCGCGCGAGAACCTCCGCCTGGCGCTTGGCCTCATACGCCAGCCCCTTCTCAACCGCCCTGAAGGAGTTCAGGTTCTTGAGCTCCGTTTGCGTTCCGAAAGCGGAGGAGCCCTTCGGCCTTACCGAGATGTTCGCGTCGCACCTGAGGGAGCCTTCCTCCATCTTGCAGTCAGATACCCCAAGGTAACGCAAAATGCTCCTGAGCATGGAAAGATATGCGTAAGCCTCCTGGGGCGACCTGATGTCAGGCTCGCTCACTATCTCGAGGAGCGGCACCCCCGTGCGGTTGTAGTCTTCCAGCGAAAAGCTGGACCCCGTGATGGTCCCGCCTTCATGCAGGGACTTGCCGGCGTCTTCCTCCAGGTGCACGCGCTTGACGCGCACCCGGCGCGTATCCCCGTCCACCGGTACATCAATGTAGCCGCCGGTTGCAAGCGGCAGGTCGTACTGGGATATCTGGTAGTTCTTCGGAAGATCGGGATAGAAGTAGTTCTTCCTGTCGAACTTGGAGAAGCTCGCGATATCGCAGTTCAGAGCGAGCGCCGTCAGTATCGCGTACTCAACGGCTTTCCGGTTCAGCACCGGAAGCACACCCGGCAGTCCCAGGCACACAGGACAGGTGTGGGAGTTGGGCGGTGCGTCAAATCTCGTCGAGCATCCGCAGAAGATCTTGGAGTCCGTTGAAAGCTCCACGTGGACCTCCAGCCCGATCACCGTTTCGAATTCCGGGTGCTCAAGCTCGCGGGCGGCTTCTGTTACTTCAGGTTGTAGAGTTGCCCTGGACATTTACCTCACCCCCGTCGTCTCGGACATTCCACTCCGAAACTCAGGCTTTTTCTTGTGAAAATCCGTCGCTTGCTCGAAGGCGTACGCCACCCGGAGCACGGTCCCCTCGTCAAAATGCTTGCCGAGAATCTGAAGCCCTACCGGCATGCCGTCCTCCCCGAACCCGCACGGGATCGATATCCCGGGGATCCCCGCCAGGTTCGCGGTGACCGTGTAAATGTCAGAAAGGTACATCGCAAGCGGGTCGTCCGTCTTCTCCCCGAACTTGAATGCCACGGTTGGGGATGTAGGGCCGACAAGGCAATCGCACTTCTCAAAGGCGCGGTCGAAGTCGCGCGCAAGGAGCGTGCGCACCTTGAGCGCCTTCAGGTAGTACGCTTCGTAGTACCCGGCGCTGAGAGCATATGTGCCCAGCATTATTCTGCGCTTCACCTCGGGGCCGAACCCTTCGCTCCTCGTCTTCGTCATCATCGTAATGGAGTCCTCACACCCTCTAGCTCGAAAGCCATACCTCACTCCGTCGTACCTCGCAAGGTTCGAGCTGGCTTCGGCCGGTGCCACCAGGTAGTAAGTGGCAAGAGCATACTCTGAGTGAGGTAGCGACACATCAGCCAGGATGGCCCCCATGTCTTGCAGTTTCTTGAGCGCCGCGCCGACCGCAGCCCTGACCCCTGGCGCCATCCCTTCGCCGAAATACTCCTTCGGGACGCCGATGCGCATGCCCCGGACATCCGGGACGAGGTCCTTTGTGTAGTCGCGCGATGGTCTCGGAACCGACGTGGAATCCAGCGGATCATGCCCCGCAATCACGCTGAGCACGAGCGCGCAGTCATGCACGTCCCTGGTTATCGGGCCAATCTGGTCAAGCGACGAGGCAAACGCGATGAGGCCGTACCTGGACACCAGGCCGTAAGTGGGCTTGAGGCCGACCACGCCGCAGAAGGATGCAGGCTGCCGGACTGACCCCCCCGTGTCAGACCCCAGGGCCGCGGTAGCCTCATCTGCTGCTATGGCCGCCGCGCTGCCGCCGCTCGACCCGCCGGGCACTCGCTCCAGGTCCCAGGGGTTCTTTGTGGGCAACAGGCCCGAGTTCTCGGTGGACGACCCCATGGCGAATTCGTCCATATTGGTCTTGCCAATGATTATGGCGCCTGCGCGCTCGAGGCGTTCGACCACGGTAGCATCATAAGGCGGTATGAAGCCCTTTAGGATCTTAGAAGAGCATGTAGTCTCGAGCCCCCGGGTGCACATGACGTCTTTGATTGCAACCGGGACGCCCTCCAGGAGCCTGGTCGGCTCCCCTCGGGCCAGCCTTTCATCGGCGGCCCTGGCCTTTGCGAGAGCCTGCTCCCGCGCAACCGTGACATACGCGCGGATGGCGCCGTCTACCTCGGATATCCTGTCAAGCACAGCACCGACCGCATCTTCGATCTTGACGTCGCGCCGCTCTATCTTCTGCCGAAGCTCGTGCGCGGTAAGTTCGTTGAGCCTCAACCGCATCATCCTCTCGCTCTCAAATTCGCTGAAGACCCGACTCGAGAAACGCCACCCGGTCTGCTATTCCGACTCTATGATCCTCGGCACCTTGAAGAACGCGCCCTCACGGTCCGGCGCGTTCCGCAGAGCGTCCTCCGGATCGAGAGACGGGCGGACCCCGTCCTCGCGGAGAACGTTCCGAAGCGGCACAGCGTGCGCGGTCGGGCTTACGTCCTCGGTGTCGAGTTCATTCAGCTTCTCCACATACTCCACGATCCTCGATAGCTGCCTTGCCATCTCGGCTTTCTCGTCTTCGCGGAATTCAAGCCGCGCGAGCATGGCCACGTGGTCTACATCCGCCTTCGTAACCTTCAACCTTCATCGCCTCCAAACCCTGGACAAGCTAGGTATGGCGTCACAAATCTACACCACTTTCCCAGACGGCGGTCGGGGTTGCCGGTGATTGCATGACGGGGCGTTGGAATTTGGCCATTTGCCTGCGGGTCAAATTACACCGAGGCGCCCGCCGGGGGCGTACCCGTACCCTGTCGCAGACCCGCCCGAAGGTAGGAGGGAGGCAGGGTCCGAAGGACCCGTCGGAAGGGAGGTATGCCTCCCTCCGAGTGGGAACCCGGCATGCAACACCGGCAACCCCAAAGTCGGGAACATTTCTGAACTCTAACTTAGTACACTAGCCTTCGCCCAGCAGCTTCACGAACTCTTCCTCGTTCAGAATAGCTACCCCGAGCGCACGGGCCCTGTCGTACTTCGATCCGGGGTCCTTGCCGACCACAACGTAGTCGGTATTCCTGCTGACGCTGCCCGAGACGTTGCCGCCCCTTGCCAGGACGGCCTCCTCAGCCTGCTTGCGCGTGAACCCCTCGAGCGCGCCGGTGAGCACCACGGTCTTGCCTGCAAGCGGGCTTGCCGCCCGAGCCGCCCTCTCGCCTTCCT
>JBFMGS010000054.1:8038-13075 GCA_040752635.1 Bacillota bacterium | reverse complement strand
TGGCCTGCCACCGCGTCCTTAACTTCTTGCCTGCTTACCTTTCCTGCAACGGAGACCACGATGTTCTTGGGTTGGTAGAGGGACTCGAAGTAGTCCAACACCGCTTCCCGGGAAACGGATCTGATGACCTCCTCCGTGCCGGCGACGCTTCTCCCGAGGGCCTGGCCGGGCCACACCATCTCTTCGAGAAGGACGTGTACCCACGAGTCAGGCCTATCCCTGACCATCTTGATCTCTTCTATGACAACCCCGCGTTCGCGTTCTACCGCATCGGGGTCGAACAGCGGGCCGAGCACCATGTCTGCGAGCACGTCGAGGCCAAGCGCGAACTGGTCTGAAGGAACCTTCACAAGGTAGCATGTGGCTTCCTTATTAGTGAAGCCGTTGAGCATTCCGCCGACGCCTTCGATAGCTTCGGAGATCTTAAGGTTATTCTCACGTTTACGCGTCCCCTTGAAGAGGAGATGCTCTATGAAATGGGAAACCCCGTTTATCTCCGGATCCTCGTACCGCGCCCCCGCGCCAACCCACACTGTCACCGAGCTGGATCTCATGTGGGGCATTTCGTCAGTTACGAGGCGAAGACCGTTTTCTAGAGTCTCAGTCGTGACCATGACATGCAATCCTCCTCACAATACATTTTACATGCCCGAGCTAGTGACTATCAATTATGTTCCCCCCTTTTTGGAGCAGAACGCACCCCATGCGCCGTGTAAACCTGCAACGACATTTGGCATTTCACCGGCAGTTATCAACGCCGGGGGGCTGGTGCCCGTGTTAGATACGACGCCCCTCCCTCCGACCGGCAACGCCGAACGCTACGCCGATTCGAGATCTCAGATTGCCCATGCATGCCCAAACACTCCAAAAATTGTCCCTAGGAGGAGGAAATGCCCACTAAGCGAAGAATACTAACCGAAGTGAAATCGCTTCCTATTGTGGCAGGCTGCAGAGCGCAAGCGGAAGGGGGTGCAAGACAGGTAGACTTCAGTAGCCGCTCCAATACTGTCCTGGCATCCAGAGTTCCAAATGATCGTATCCCGTCATGATCGTATCCCGTCGAACTAAGGAGGTAAACGTATGTTCCGAAAAGGCCGCATAGTAGTCATGCTGTTGCTGGTAGCTGCGATGGTGCTGGGGAGCACACTGCTGGCAACAGGCGAGGAACAGAAACCGAAGTACGGTGGCATTTGGAAGGACGCCCTGAACGCAAACCCCCCATATCTGGACCCGGTGATGGCAACGGACACCACCTCTGCTGAGGTTGGGTACCAGATCTTCGAAACCCTGGTGGGTATCGATGCCAATGGCGAGCTGGTCCCGCTCCTGGCGGAGTCCTGGAAGGGTTCGGCGGACGGCAAGACGTTCACCTTCAAACTGCGCAAGGGCGTGCACTTCCATAAGACAACCGAGGGGGGCAAGCCAACCGCCAACGGTGGGCGCGAGGTCACCGCGGACGACTGGGTTTGGACATTCAACTACATTTGTGACCCGAAGACCAACTCTCCGCGCGCCTACTTCATCGACATGGTGAAAGGGTACCAGGAGTACCGCGATGGAAAGGCCAAGTCTATTTCGGGGATCAAAGCCATCGACAAGTACACCTTGCAGATCGAAACCACTTACGCCTTTGCGCCTTTCGTCGCGGTCCTGAGCTACAACACATTCGTGGTGCTGCCGAAGGAAGACGTACTCAAGTGGGGCAAGGACTGGAACTTCCACGTGGTGGGCACCGGCCCGTTCAAGTTTGAGTCCTGGAAGCAGGACGACAAGGTGGTACTCTCACGCAACGAAAACTACTGGATGAAGGACAAGTGGGGCAACCAGTTGCCCTACGTCGACGGGATAGAGTTCCGTATCATAACCGACTTCACCATCGAGTGGACAGAGTACAAGCTCGGCAACATTTACGCGGCTCACGTTGACGACCCGTACTTCAAGGAAGCATCCAAGGGAGCCAAAGTCGTCGACGGAGTGTTGACCGCAGTGAACGAACTCGGTACATACCTGCAGAGGCCTCAGTTGGGAACGTATTACTACGGCATGAACCAGACGCTTCCTCCGTTCAAGGACAACAAGTATCTGAGGCAGGCGTTCAACTACGCCATCAACAGGCAGGCCTTGATCGACTTCGTGCTGAACGGTCGCGCGTCGCCAGCAAAGGGCGTGCTGCCGCCCGGTATGTTCGCGTATAACCCCGACCTGAAGGGATACACATACGACTCGAAGACGGCCAAGGAACTCTTGAGGAAGGCTGGATATCCTAACGGCATCCAGGTTACGCTGCAGTACAACACGAGCGCAGGGCACAAGAGGATAGCTGAAGCTCTCCAGGCACAGTTCGGGCAGGTCGGTATCAAGATCGACCTCAAGAACGTGGACTGGGGCGCTCACCTCGATACCTGCGGAAAGCAGGGCACGGTGCCGCTTTTCAGGATGGGCTGGGTTGTTGACTACCCCGACCCCGACAACTTCCTGTACGTGCTGCTCAACTCCGACAACTTCGGGGACCAGGGCAACTACACCAGGTATCACAACCCGCTGTTCGATAACCTGACCAAGCAGGCAAGGCTTGCAACTGACCAGGAAGTGCGCCGGAAGCTCTACCAGAAGGCTGAGCAAATTGCAGTGGATGATGCGCCGTGGGTGTTCATCTACCACTATACCAGCCACAACATGCTCAAGCCATTTGTAAGGAACTACGAGCTTCCGTCGTTCGGCCAGTACTCGAACAAGTTCACAAGGGTCTGGCTCGACCTGTAATCCGGAGCGGATCGCTGGTGGGGAGGGCCGCTTCCTCCCCACCAGCGGCGTTTTTCGGCTTACCAGGCCTGTAGAAACAGCCGGGTCCGAGGGAGGCTGGTTTGGACTGTGGGAAGATACATAGCGCGCAGGTTGATCGCGGCAATCCCCGTTCTCATGGGAGTGATCCTGGTGGTGTTCATCCTTAGCACTCTGGTGCCAGGGGACCCAGCCAGGATTCTTTCAGGCCAGAGGGGAGATCCTGAAACCATCGAGCGGATCAGGCACGAGATGGGCCTTGATCTTCCCTGGTACATCCAGATGGTGCGATTTTACAAGGACGCTCTAACGTTCAACCTCGGAAGGTCGTACCGGAACAACATGAAAGTCACTCAGGCGGTCATAAGCAGGATCCCGGCCTCCGCTGAGCTCGCTGGCGCCGCCATGCTTATAGCTATCCCCCTGGGGATGATCCTCGGTATCATATCTGCTGTCAAGCAATACTCTCTCTGGGACTACGCCAGTATGATCCTTGCGCTGCTCGGCGTATCCACGCCCGTATTCTTCGCAGGCCTTCTGATGATCGTAATCTTTTGCGTGCTTCTCGGCTGGCTCCCGGGGACGGGTTACGGCGACGGTTCTCTTACCTACCTCATTCTTCCCGCGATAACGCTGGGCATAAGACCGGCCGCCCTGATCGCCAGGATCACGCGGTCCAGCATGCTGGAGGTCATACGGCAGGACTACATCAGGACGGCCCGTTCAAAGGGGGTCCACGAACGATCCGTGGTGTTCAGGCACGCCCTGCGCAACGCCATGATCCCCGTGGTCACCGTCATAGGGGTGGACGTGCCGAGCCTCTTGAGCGGTGCCATACTCACTGAGACCATATTCTGCTGGCCCGGCATCGGCCGGCTCGCGTACGAGGCGGTGATCAACCGGGATTTCCCGATCCAACGCGGGGTGGTGCTCTTCATGGCGCTCATTTTCCTTGCGGCGACTCTCATTGTTGATCTGTCCTACGGGTTCTTCGACCCGAGGATACGGTATGAGTAGGAGGGCAGCGACAGATGCCGGACACTGGACCTAAAGTTGCAGGAATCAATGGTGTTGCGCCCCCGAGGAAGACTGTTGTCACCGGGGAAGGGCGGACGGAAGTCGGTCGAAGCCTCTGGTATTACGCCTGGCTGCGCCTCAAGAGGAATAAGTCGGCGATGCTCGGGTTGGCGCTGGTCATCCTCGTAGTATTCTCTGCAATCTTCGCGCCCTGGATAACAAGGTACGATCCGATAGAGCAACTCATCTGGACCGAGGGCGAGTCCGCGCAACTGGCGCCCCCGAGCGGAAAGCACTGGTGCGGGACTGACCTTTATGGCCGCGACGTATTCTCGCGGGTGGTCTATGGCACCCGGGTCTCGCTCCGTCTCGCCGTTGCTGCGACGATCATCTCGGTCGTCATCGGAACGACCCTCGGGGCACTGGCAGGTTACTACGGCGGGTTCGTCGATGACGTAGTATCGTGGCTCACAAGCGTCATTTTCGCCTTTCCGTTCCTTCTGTTCGTTATCACGATAGTAGCGTACCTGCCGCCTAGCGACACTCTGGTCTACACTGTGATAGGCATCATATCGTGGATACAGGTGGGAAGGATCGTCAGGGGTCAGGTAATGGCCATAAAGGAAACGGAATTCGTTCAGGCCGCAATAGCGTCCGGCGCCGGTGACATGAGGATCATCTTCAAGCACATACTTCCTAACGTTATCGCCCCGGTGATAGTCTCCGCAACGCTCGGCATGGGTAGCATAGTCATGCTCGAAGCCGGCCTGACGTTTCTCGGGTTCGGCACCCAGCCCCCCACTCCGAGCTGGGGTTACGACATCTCGCGGGGTCAGGAGTACCTTCTCTCAGGTCAGTGGTGGTGGTCGATCTTCCCCGGCACTGCTATCTGCCTGACAGTCCTCGGCTTCAACCTGCTGGGCGATGGCCTGCGTGACGCGCTGGATCCCAGGTTAAAGCAGTAAGCGTCCGGAGAGGGGCCCCTAGCCCTAGCTACGCCTCCCTCGCGCGGACTATGTCCTTCACCTTCATAAGGCGGGTGAGGTTCCCACGCTCCATTTCGTCAAGCTTCATCGTGATGTACCTGGCCGTGTTCTTGAGATTCGGTATGAGGACGTATTCGAGCGCGTTCACTCTGCGCCGCGTTTTCTCGATCTCATCCGCCAATAGCTCGATGGATTTTTCTACCTCTGCAAGTTCCGCCATCCTCGGGAGCACCTTCGCAAGCCCCGCCACGGC
>JBFMGS010000054.1:0-7938 GCA_040752635.1 Bacillota bacterium | reverse complement strand
ATGGCAAGGGTCTGTTCTATTGTCCTGTTCACCCCGGGGCCTTGCTTGACGTACCGCGCCTCGAACTCGTCCGCAAACTTCGAGAACTGTTTATCTACATCGGAAAGCGCAGCCTCGCCGAGGATCACCGCGAGCTCTTTCGCTTCTTTCCCGCGGGCGTATGCCGCGTAGAGCTGGTTCATGGTGTCCGCGTGGTCCTCCCTGGTCTTGCCTTTACCGATCCCCTTGTCTTTGAGCCTGGACAGCGACGGCAGCACGTCGATGGGCGGGTAGATGCCCTTGCGGTGCAGCTCGCGCGACAGGAATATCTGGCCTTCAGTGATGTAGCCGGTGAGGTCCACGATTGGGTGCGTCTTGTCGTCCTCGGGCATGGTGAGGATGGGAATCTGCGTGATGGACCCTTTCCGCCCCTTGATCCTGCCCGCCCGTTCGTAAATCGTGGCGAGGTCGGTATAGAGGTAACCGGGATACCCGCGACGCCCGGGCACCTCCTTGCGTGCGGCGGATACCTCACGCAAAGCTTCGCAGTAGTTGGTCATGTCGGTTAGAATGACGAGGACGTGCATGTCTTTCTCGTACGCCAGGTACTCAGCGGCGGTCAGAGCCATCCTCGGCGTGGATATCCTTTCGATGGCAGGGTCGTTCGCAAGGTTCAAGAACAGCACTGCGCGCTCGATAGCGCCTGTGTGCCTGAAGTCCGTGATGAAATAGTCCGCCTCTTCGAAGGTGATACCCATGGCCCCAAATACCACGCTGAATTTCTCCTCGGTGCCGAGCACACGGGCCTGTCTCGCTATTTGCGCCGCCAGGGTGGCGTGCGGGAGGCCGGAACCTGAGAATATAGGGAGCTTCTGCCCCCGCACCAGGGTATTCATGCCGTCTATCGCGGAGACCCCCGTCTGAATGAACTCCGAGGGGTAATCGCGAGCGTATGGGTTCACCGGGTTGCCGTTTATGTCCAGCTTCTTCTCGGGAATGATCTGGGGGCCACCGTCGCGCGGACGCCCGAACCCGTCGAAGACGCGCCCGAGCATGTCGAGGGACACCCCGAGCTCTATACCCCTACCGAGGAACCTCACCCTGGCGCGGGCAAGATTGAGGCCGGTTGAACCTTCAAACAGTTGCACCAGAGCCCTGGTGCCGGATGCCTCGAGCACCCTGCCCCGCCTTATCTCGCCCCGGGCGATCTCTATCTCCACAAGCTCGCCGTATTTCACGTCCTCGACCTGCTCCACCATCATGAGCGGGCCCGCCACTTCGGAAACGGTCAGGTACTCCTTAAGCAACTTCTTCACCCCCGGCTTGGGTCAGGCTGGCAAACGCCTTCGTTATATCGTCGCTCACCTTGTCGAGCCTCGCCATCTCGCTCTCGGGGATGTATTTCATCCTTGCGATAGCGTCCCGGACCGGGAGATCGAGAATGGCGTCGAGGCTTACGCCTGCATCCACCGCGGCGAGCGCCGCGTGGTGGAACTTGAGGATGGTCTTCATCATGCGATGCTGCTTCGAAAGAGAAGTATAGGTGTCCACCTCGTGGTACGCGTTCTGGTGCAAGAAGTCTTCGCGCAGCGACTTGGCCGTTTCCAGCGTCAGCCTGTCCCTCACCGAAAGCGCATCCACGCCGACCAGTCTTACTATCTCTTCCAGCTCTGCCTCCTCCTGGAGGATCTTCATGGCTTCAGCACGGAGCTTGCCGAAGTCAGACGCAACTCTAGCAGTGACGTGCTCCTCGAGCCTTTCGAGGTACAATGAGTAACTCACAAGCCAGTTGATGGCGGGGAAGTGGCGCCTGGCAGCGAGAGCGTCGTCAAGCCCCCAGAAAACCTTCACGATCCTGAGGGTAGCCTGGGTTACCGGCTCCGAAAGGTCGCCGCCGGGAGGGGAAACGGCTCCCACTACGGTCAGGGTCCCTTCGCGGTCGTCGCTCCCCAGGCACCTGACGCGACCGGCCCTTTCGTAGAACTCTGCGGCCCTTGAGCTAAGGTACGCCGGGTACCCCTCCTCGCCCGGCATCTCCTCAAGACGCCCGGAGATCTCTCGCAAGGCCTCGGCCCACCGCGAGGTGGAGTCAGCCATGAGCGCGACGTTGTAGCCCATGTCGCGGAAGTATTCGGCTATGGTGATGCCGGTGTACACCGAGGCCTCGCGCGCCGCCACCGGCATGTCGGAGGTGTTAGCCACAAGAACCGTGCGCTTCATGAGCGGCTCGCCGGTGCGCGGGTCGGTGAGTTCGGGGAAGTCCATGAGCACCTCGGTCATCTCGTTACCGCGCTCACCGCACCCGACATACACGATGATGTCAGCGTCCGCCCACCTTGCCAGTTGGTGCTGCACCACGGTCTTGCCGCTGCCAAAAGGACCCGGCACGCACGCCGTCCCGCCCTTCGCAACAGGGAAGAAGGTATCGATTATGCGCTGCCCGGTAACGAGTGGCTGGTAGGGTGCGAGCTTCTCCTTGTATGGGCGGCCGCGCCGCACGGGCCATCGCGTGAGCATCGTGATGTCCTTCACTCCTGAGGCCGTCTTGATCCTGGCCACCACGTCGAGGATCGTGAATTCCCCGGCGCGGATACCCTCCACAGTGCCTTCAACATCGCGGGGAACCATGATCCTGTGCTCAACGACAGTAGTCTCCTGAACGACTCCGAGTATGTCGCCGGGCCCCACATGGTCCCCGGGCTTTACCCTCGGCTCGAACCCCCACTTTCGCTCGCGGTCGATGCCCGGGAGCTCGACGCCGCGCTGGATACGGTCGCCGACGGCTGCGCGGATCTTATCAAGAGGCCTTTGAATTCCGTCGTAGATGGACTCGATGAGGCCGGGCCCGAGTTCCACCGAAAGGGCCTCACCGGTCGAGTACACGGGCTCCCCGGGGCCAAGCCCGGCCGTTTCCTCGTAAACCTGGATCGACGCCTTATCGCCGCGCATCTCGATTACTTCGCCGATGAGCTTCCGGTCGCTTACTCGAACCACGTCGTACATCCTGGCGTCGCGCATTCCGTCAGCCACGACCAGCGGCCCCGAAACCTTGATGATCCTTCCTACATCCATTTAACATCCTACCCTCTCTCTTGAAACAGGATGTCGGCTCCGACCGCCTTCTCAACGATTCTCTTCATTCTCCCGGAGGCAAAACCACAAGATGGGCCAATGCCGGGGATGATAAGCACCGCAGGAAGCGGAGCGTCCGCCAACTCTTCGATGACATCGGACGCAGCCTTTGCTACCTGCTCGGTTACGAAAACAACAGCATACTTGTCCTTCCGGAGCTCGGCCAGGGCACCGGCCACCTCCTCCAGGTCTTTCACCGCAAACACGTCCACTCCGAGCGTCCGAAACCCGAAGACCGCATCTTGCTCGCCGACGGCTGCGATCTTATACATAGACATCACGTAGCCTTTCTCTCATGCTTTCCCTGGACATGCCGGAAGTCTTGCCGACAAGAATCAACCTCACCAGCCCGAGTTCGCGCATTCTCGCGTAGATGTAACCGACGAGCGGCTCAGGTCCGAGAGGAGCATATCTTGCCTCACGGATCAACCTAACCATGGCGACGTCCGAGAGCCGTTCGAATTCGGTCAGCGGCTTCCCCTCGCTCACTGCGCTTATTGCCTCGCGGGCTACGGCCTCGTATCCGGTTCCTGCCAGGCTCTGCAGGAGTGTATCGAAGGGCTGGTCGTACGCAGCGGCAAGCCCCGCAGCGTCGACCTCGCCCCCAGGCACGAGAGCTTCTGAAACGAATCCCTTGTCCCTTCCCATCCTCCTGCCCCTGAAGAAGGCGGCAAGATTGAGAAGGTCGATCTCTCTCCGGATCAACCTGATAAGGAATGAAATGCGGAGCGCCTTGGCACTGTCGAGCAAGAACCGGTACATTTCACGATCGATGGCAATGTCAATGCTCTCAGGCACAGGACGACGTGCATGGGCAACCTTGGCCGCCTCGAGCGCCAGGGCGAAGTGGGGCGCAAGATCCCTTGGGTCCCCTTCTATCGCACGCTCGATTATCGCCGGATTCACGGTGCCGTGCCGGGCGATAGCTCTCTCCGGGGACATCCGGTGCAGCTTCGCCTTGAGCATAACCTTGAGGTTGTGAAAGTCCCATCTCGCGGTGATGACCTCGACGAGTTGCGCGTCCGGACTCGTCTCTCGAACGACCGTCACAAGCTTCTGTTCCTCGCCCGCCATGATATCCTCGATAACCGGGTGGGTCCTCTCAGATAGCTGGACGCGGACATAGCCTGCCTCGGCAAGCACCTTCAGCGCCCCTTCCACGTCGGGAGCATCAATCATTCGGTCAAGCCGCCCGCGGTCGAGGAGCCTTGTCTCAAGCACCCTCACGCGCCCCGTGGCATATGCGTACTTTGATTCGAGCCCCAGCATTCGATCATCTCCCGGAGCGTATTCCTACCCAAAGAGGACTCTGGCCACGTCCACCAGCATCGCTTCCCTTTCCCTTGCCAGGATTGCGTCAAACGTGCAGTTCACGTCCACATTGCCCGACTTCAGCACAAAGCCCCCGATAAGCTCGCGCGCGTTGTCGGAGAGCCGGAGCTGGCCTTTCCTTCCCTGCTCCGCCAGAGCAGCGTTCACCTCCGCCACAACCTCAGAGCCCACGGTGTCCCGGTCGCGCGGAGACATGATGACCTCTTCATCACCGCTCACGGTCGCGCCAAGCATCATCCTCTTGAGGTATGCTTTGTAGGCGGCCGGCTCAAGCGACGCAAGGCGTCTTGCTGCCTCGGTGAACACCTCTTCGATCAGGCCGGCTTTGGTCGCGAGCACCTGCTTTCGAGCGTCCAGTTGGGCCAACGTCAAAATGCGCCTGTGGTTTTCTTCGGCTCTCTCCCTGCCGCGGGCCAACTCCTCATCGCGTCGCCTCGCGGCCTCGGCCTTTGCCTCGCGCAGGATCTCCTCGGCTCCGGCAGAGGCGGCTCTGAGAATGTCGCCCGCCTTCGCCTTTGCGTCCTCCAGGATTCTCTCCTGCATCCTCTCCAGCGCGGACATTTATGCCACTCCCTTGATCGGCAGGCCAAACAGGATGAGAAGCAGCGAGGCGAGGAACGCGAGAACAGCATACGTCTCTACCATCGCCGCGAATGTCACGGGCTTGCCAAGCTCTTCGGGTCGCTTTGCGATCACGCCTACCCCGGCAGCAGCCACCTTTCCCTGATGGATCGCGGAGAGCCATCCGACTATCGCGATGGGCATGGCCGCCATCATAACGAGCAACCCCTCGAAAGTAGTCAGCTTCAGCAAGTTTCCACTGAACACGCCGGTTTTCATCATGAGAACGAATCCGGTCAGGAGCCCGTATATCCCTTGCGTGCCCGGGATAGCCTGCAAAAGCAAGATCTGACCGAACTTATCCGGGTCCTCCGTCACAACCCCAGACCCGGCTGAGCCCACAAGCCCAACGCCGATCGCCGATCCGACCCCTGGCAGAGCAACAGCTAGGGCGATGCCCAAGAACCCAAGGGCCATTCCGAGAGTGATTTCCATTTCGTGTTACGCCTCCCCTTCCTCAATGACTTCGATGTACCTGGTCCTCTTCCTGAACGGCAGGAACCTTCTCCCGCCCCCTTCGAAAAACTTGCTGAAGAACTCGACATATTGGAGCCTGCTTGAGTGGACGTAGGCACCGATAACGTTTATCGCCAGGTTGAACACGTGCCCCACGGCCAGAAGCAGGATCATCGGTATCCAGCCAACGAGCGGTATGCCAAGCATCCTCACAGCCATGTCGTCGATGACGATGGCGATAACCGTCGATGCAAGCCCCAGCGCGAGCAGTCTCGAATAGGATAACACATCCCCGAGGTAGCCCGTAATCCCGTACAGGCTGAGAAAGCCCGACCCGAGCCGCTTGAGGAGGTTCTTGTGCGCTCGCCCCTGAGTCAGGATGAGCCCTGCGGCGCCGCCCAAGGCCAGCCATTTGCCGGAGGCGACAAGCCCCCCGCTCTTCAGGCCTGAGCCGCCAAGCAAGAGAAGAAGCCCGGTGAGAAACACGTACCAGAATCCCTGGTCGAACAGTCCATCCAGGAACTTTCCCCGCTTGATGTTGGAGTAGAACTTTATCCCGAGCCCTACGTAGATGTGGATGATCCCGAGAGCGAACGACACGCCCAGCATTAGCATGGGATTTTCCATCGGGTTAAACCATAGTGGCGGAATCTTGACAAGATTGCCCAGCCACCCGCCGGTCAGCACTCCCACTATGGCGGACGATACCCCGCACATAGCGATAAGCACGAAAAGCTTCTTTGCGAGCCCCGCCATTCTGACTTTCTTCAAGAGGAGCACGGACAGGGCGGTGAGGCCCAGACCATACCCCACGTCACCCAGGGCTATCCCGAAGAATATGAAGAAGAACGGGGCCAGCGCAAAGGTAGGATCGACCGACCCTCGTTGCGGCAGGCTATATATTTCCGTCACGGCCTCGAACGGGGAGACGATGCCCGGGTTATCCAGTACCACAGGCGGAACTTCACCATCGACCGGATCCCGGGACTCGATATGAACGAGGTTGAACCTGGAGCTTATGACCCTCTCAAGTGCAGGAAGATCGTCCTCCCGGACCCAGCCTTCCATCGCGAACGCGCTGCGGGTCGCCGGACAGCCGCAAGCCAGGAGATGTCTTTCGCGCTTGAGAGAAAGGTTGTCGTAGAGGGAGAGGATCTTGACGCGCTCCGCGAGCAGGAGGTTTATCTGAGATGCGACCTCTTCCCTCTTACTTGTAATGTGCGAAAGGCCTTCTCTTGCGGCCCTTATCTCCTCGCGCGGCGTGCCTGCAAGAGCAGGTAGTTGCGACGGAACCGCGCCGCGCTTTGTGAGTGCGTCAAGCACTTCTTGCCTGTCAGGAGCGAGGCACACGACGGCCGCAGGCACAGTCCGCTTTCCGCTCGGGCCTCTCTCGACGTACACGCCACTGAAGCTCTCTGCGAGTTCCGCCTGCAACCCGCTGAAAGCCCTCAACGGGATCTCGCACAGAATGAGCGAGAAGGTACGCTCCTGGGAAATCTCAGCGAGAGGGACGTTCAGCCACTCCCAGGGCTCAAGCTGCCTCAGGAGTTCGAGGAGCCGAGTCTCCTCCCGGCCGAGCCCCGAAAGCTCCTCGTCGAGCTTACGGCACTGCTCGTAGATCCTGTGCCCCTCTTCGTCGAGGCTGCCATACTCTTGAAACCTGGTTTCGGCAAGGGGGATCTTGCCGCCCGCAAACTGCTGGACGAGGCTTTTCTTGACTTTTTGGAACCTGTCAAAAAAGTCTATGCAATACTTGAGTTCCGCGAGTTTCTCGTCAAGAGCGTCCTGTTCCGGGACCTCTTGAGGACGCGATGCCGTCTGAAACTCCTCCGTCTTCACGACTTCGAGAACTCCCAGGTCTTGTAGAACCTTAGCGACTCCGCTAATGTCAGAAACAGGAGCAACAAGGAGGACCTTTTTCATCCTAGCAATTGCCACTTGTAGTCACGATCCTCTCTACCACAAACTCGATCGCCTGCTGCATCCTGCCGCGGGCCTTGTCCCGCATGGCCTGGCACTCGGATGCGCTGCTATTGACGATCTCGGCGGCCGCCGCACGTGCCAGAGCTTCCTGCGCCTCAACAGTTGCCCTGGCCTCCGCGGTTGCTTCCGCCACCGCGTTGTCTACGATCGTTTTTGCGGTAGCTCTGGCATCTTGAACGATGGCCTTCGCGCGCGCCTGGGCCTCCCTTACGGTCTCGTCGGCGCGTGCCTCAGCCTCCTCCAACTGCTTAAGGACCTCGTGAACCAAAGCCCCCACCCCCCTCTGACCCCAACGCCCATTCTACTACAACGAAAAGTACAAGACAATAGCATCCCGGACGAAGACCTGCGGCTCCAACCTCGCCGGCCAACCGGGAAGCACGTGGGACACACGCATCCTATGTCCTGAACCTATAAACCATGTCACGTAACTTC
>JBFMGS010000053.1:0-13647 GCA_040752635.1 Bacillota bacterium | reverse complement strand
ATGCCACTGTTCTATCAGGATCCGCACTTCCGCCTCGGGAAGCTTCCCGGGGAACCCGGCCATGACCATCTGCCCGACCTTCTCCTCAACCGTCATCCTGGAAAGCAATGCCTCCACCCGGCTCTCCCCTGCCGCAATCGCCGTACTCATTTGCATCCCCCCTACCATCGCTGCTATCCCGGTTACAACCAGAACCAGGGCCCAGGGGCCCGGTTGTCTTATCATCCGAACCACTCGCCCTGCGAGTTTTTCCACCAGGAGCCCCTTCCCTTTCAATAAATGCTACCAATGGTTATTCTTTCTCTCTGCTCCGAACCCTTCTTTGAATCAACCCTGGGTCTCGTGGCGGGAAGGCGCACCGTGAAGGTGCTGCCTTCCCCTTCTTTGCTCTCAACTGAGATGGTTCCGCCGTGCGCCTCTACGATCCCGTGGCTTACGGCAAGCCCAAGGCCGACCCCGGAGCTGCGAGTCGTGAAGAAAGGCGTGAAAATCTTGTCCAGGTTCTCGCGGGGTATGCCACAGCCCGTGTCGGCGAACCTGACCACTACGTGGCCCGCCCCCCTCCCGCGCTGCTCGTGATCCACGCGGACTCTCAGGATGCCGCCCTCGGGCATCGCCTGAATGGCGTTCACCGCAAGGTTCAGGAAGACCTGCTTCAACTGGGCCTCGTCTGCCTGTACTGCAGGGATATCCTGCGCCTTCCCCTCATCTACCTCAATTGCTATACCGGATTCCTCCGCCTGCGATTCGACAAGGTAGAGCGTGTCCCGGACGAGCTTGCATACATCAGTCGCCTTGAGGTGCAGCTCCTGGTGGCGCGAGAACACCGTGAGGTTCCGGATTATCGAGGAGCAGCGCGCGGCCTCTTCCTCAATGGCTTTGAGCGGTTTCAGGTATTCATCGGGGGGCTCGACCGCCTTTGCAATCTTATCCGCAAGATGCTCAGCGCAAGCAGATATGATGCCTATCGGGTTATTGATCTCGTGGGCTACGCCTGCAGCAAACTCCCCCACCACCTTCAGGCGCTCCGCGCGCCGAAGTCGCTCGCCCATGCTCACTCGCACCGTGACGTCCTCTGTAACGATTATGGCTCCAAGGGCCGCCCCTTGCTGTGCGCCAGACGACTCCCTGCTCACGAGAGGACACACCCTGCATGAGACCACGTACTCCCTGCCGTCCGGCGTTTTCTGCCTGATGTCGTCGAGCTCCAGGATCTCCCCTTCTTCCAGCACTCGGTGAAGTACATCTCCGAAGCCCGCTTCCTCTTGAGCAGGAAGGACCTCCAGGTACCTGCGGCCGACCGCGTTTCCCCTGGCGATCCCTGTGATAGCCTCCATCCTCCTGTTCCACGTGGTGATAACGAGATCTTTGCTGACCGCCGCAAGTCCGATGGTTATGCTCTCGAGAATGTTCTCGTTGTACTCCTTGAGGGCCGAGAGCTCCCTGTTGGCCCGCCCGAGATCCGCATATAACTCCGCGTTCTCCAGCGCTGCCGACGCATAGGCTGCGAGAATCGTGAGGAACCTGATCTCATCGCGCGTCCGATCGTGAATGTTCGACGTGTAGAGGCTAAGCACCCCCATTATCTCGCCGCGCACCGCAAGGGGAACAGAAAGCGCGAAGGTCATCCCTTCCCGCCCCATGTCCTCGAAATACGCGCTCGCGGAGTCCTCGCTGTCCAACCCGGCAGAGGGTTTCCCCAGCCTGACCACCTGGCCGAGCGAACTCGTTTCTACAGGCACGGAGCCGCTTTTCTCAACGTACTCCGGGGACAACCCGGAATGCGCCTTCAGCACGAGGCGGGTCCGGTCCCGGCTCAGAATCCTGATAGCGCAGCCGAGTGAGGGAATAAGCCGGCTTGCAAGCACAGCGATGCGATCGAGGACCTCATCCGGCCTGTGGATGGTCATGAGTTCCTTTCCGACCTCGAAGAGGCTGGCCAGCTGCAGAACTCTCTTGTTGAGCTCGGCGTTGGCATCAACCAGTTCTCTCTGGAGCGCTGCATCGTTCTCGGCCAGGTTCGCGACGAACTCGCGCATCGAGGCGAGCTGCTTCTCGGCCTCGGCCGCTTTCCGCCCGCTCGCCTTTGTCGCAAAATAGGCGAAGCCAAGCGCCCCGCCTGCTACGGCGACGAGCGCTGCATCCACCCAAAAACCTCCCACCACAAAACACCCCACTACCCTGCTACTCAGCTATTCCGTACTCCTTGATCTTGTTGAGCAGCGTGCGCCTGCTGATTTGAAGGATCCTGGCGGCCTCGGTTCGGTTTCTGTTGGTCTCGCTAAGCACCTGGAGAATGTGAGCCTTCTCTACTTCCCTTATGGACCTGGCTTTTCCGGGAGTGGCCTGAGCCGCCCGGGTTCCTGGCGCTGCTTGCGAGTTGATCGCAGGAATGCCGATGTAGAGGCTATCAGGTTCAATGACAGGGCCTCTCGCAAAGATGACCGCCCGCTCGATGCAGTTCTCGAGTTCACGCACGTTTCCAGGCCAGTCATAGGCCATGAGCATCCTCATTCCCTCCTGCGAAACGTGTGTGATCTTCCTTCCCACAGCCTGGCTGTAGTGTGAGATGAACTTATCTACGAGGAGGGGGATGTCGGCTTTTCGCTCGCGGAGGGGCGGCAGATAGATGGGGATCACGCTCAGGCGGTAGTAGAGGTCCTCCCTGAACTCGCCCCGCGCGATCTTCTCTTTGAGATCCTGGTTCGTAGCAGCGATGATGCGAACATCGACCCTGATCGTCTGCGAGCTGCCAACGCGCTCGAACTCCTTCTCCTGCGTGACCCTGAGCAGCTTGGCCTGCATGGCAGGGCTCATCTCGCCGATCTCATCCAGAAAAATGGTGCCTGTATCGGCGATTTCGAACCTGCCGAGCCGCCGCACCACCGCCGACGTGAACGCACCTCGTTCGTGTCCGAAAAGCTCCGACTCCAGCACCCCTTCGGGGACAGCCGCACAGTTGACTTTGATGAGGGGCTTGTCCGCTCTGTGGCTTCGGCTGTGGATCGCCTTTGCCAGGAGCTCTTTGCCGGTGCCCGTTTCGCCATATATAAGCACAGTCGCGTTAGTGGGCGCGACGTCCTCGATCACCTTGAAGATCTTGCGCATCTCGGGCACGGACCCGACCATCCCGTAGTCCTCGCGAGCGCGTGGGGGGCGGCGAGGCGCGCGCGAAAACTCCGCCCCGAGTTCCAGAGCGTTCTTTATGACCATCTTGAAGTTGTCAATCTTGAACGGCTTGGTGATGTAGTCGTAGGCACCGCACTTCATCGCCTCGACGGCGGTGTCCACCGAGGAGTATGCGGTGATCATGATAACCACGGTCTCCGGCGTTTGCGCCTTGATCGCACGCAATACGTCGATGCCGCTTTTGTCGGGGAGCTTGAGATCCAGTATGACTGCGTGGAAGTCCTCGGAAGTAGCCCTGGCAATGCCCTCTGCGCCATCACGCGCCACCGCGACTTCATATCCTTCCTCCGCCAGGACATCAGAAAGCACGGCCCGCATGTTTGGCTCATCATCAACAATGAGAACCCTGTAGACCACCCCTCACATCCCCCCGGCCCACGCTATACTGTCGCATAAAAGCCTGCGGCCACATGATTTCGGGGCAGTCTACTTTTTTCGACACCTGGATGGAGTATCCTGCTTTCTCATCTTTCCTTATCCAGAAACACCGAAGGAGGGCTGCACCCATTTTGCCCGTTATAGGCGCGGTTTGCAGCCCTACCCTGTGTAAGATCCGTAAGCGCCTTCTCCAGCTCAGCTTTACGCGCCTTCAACGTTTCTCGAAGCTCCTCGTCCATCTTGATCGCGCGCCGATGCGCCGCTACTGCCCTTCGCCGCGCTTCCTCCGCCACCTCCAGAGTAGACTCCCCGGAGGACAGGCTCTCGCGGACCTGCCGGAGTCCAAAGCCCGAAGACTCGGCTTCGAGCTCCCGCCGCCTTGCTTCGAGCCTCGCGATTTCGTCAACGATTTCCCCACGCCCGGCCAGGCAATCGCATAAAGCGACAAAATCCCCGGCCTCGATGAGGGCTTTTTCACGTTCCATGTGCACGATGACCTTCTCGAGAAGCTCCGCCTCTTGGTTATAGCTCTCAATGACCGCGTCGGCTTTCTCTTCGCGTAGGCCCTTCCTGTTCAATGGCAGTCCTCCTGCCCGCTTTCCTGTTTCTGTCAGTATATGAACATGGAGTTCGCCTGGGCCATGAAACTGTTGAGCAAGGCACTCTGTGCGCTCATCAGTTGCATCGCACGCAGGAGCGACGAGAATTCCGCCCGGAGAGCCTTCTCTCGTATGGCCAGGCGTTCTTCAAGGTCTTTCACCCGGGAGTCAATCCTATCCATCTGGCTGGTTATCGATTGCTGCTGGCGCGCGATAATACCGGTCAGATCCTTCACGAACGGTTCCAGGAGGTCTCTCATCTTGACCGCCACACCTGAACTGGAAGCGAGCAGGTTCCGGACGCCTTCGGCGCTTTCGGACAGCGCTGTATCGAGTTTGGCCTCATCGCTCAAAACGAGGTTCCCGGCTTCGTCGAGCGTGATACCCACGTCGTACAGCCTGGACGGATTCGGGTAAACCGCACCGTCAACCTTGCCTTGCACAATACGGCTCATCTTCACCTTGAGTTCGAGGTAGGTGGCATCCCCTGCGAGCTCCCCGCGTACGCCCGCTTTGGGATCCACCAGGGTCTTGTTCTTCAGATACTTGATCGCCGCGTTGTAGCTCGAGATGAGCGACTTGATCTTGGACTTTACGGCGCTGGTGTCGCGCTTGACCTCGAGCTTGGCGGCGGCGTCGCCAGGCGCCTGGGCTTTCTTCAATGTAAGGGTGACACCGGAGATCGCATCGGAGATCTCATTGGCAGAACGAACGAAAGTGAGGCCGTTGAGGGTGAACCTCGCATCCAGCGTTTCGCGGGCTGCAAGGTAACCGCCGCTCGTCCCCGAAGATTGCACAGAGGAAGTCGTGCCCGAAGCCGCCAGGATGTTATTCGCCCCGCCCGCCTCGCTCACGGTGACGGCGTTGGCGCTGCCCGTCGATTTTGCCGTGATAAGCAGACGCGAAGTTCCAGCCTCTTCGCTCACCACCGCCGCGCTCACGGTGGTGCTGGCGCCGGACCGGTTGATCGCATCTGCCATATTCGCAAGCACCGTCGCGTTATCCTCGCCCGCTGCCACGGACACGGTGATGTCCCATGAGGAGCCACCCGCGGCGATCGTGAAGGTTTTCACACCTTCGCCTGTGGGTTGAGAGATCTCTGTGCCCGCGCTGGTGAATCTATTCGAGGCAACCACATCGTAACTCGCCAGCCGCTCAACAAACACGCTGTACGTAGCTATTGCAGCAGAAGAGTCAACCTGTGTCGTGAGCACATCAGTGTTGCCCGACACCGCAACGCGGCCGTCATAGAGCGAGGCCAGGTCCTGTGGGGCAAGGTCCGCGGATGCGTTCTTCAGTGAGAGCAACGAAGCGTTGAGGTCACGGAACATCGCTGACCTGACCGAAAGGGCCTCCTTGGTGGTCTTCAGCGAAGCCACCGGCCGCGACTCGATTTCCATGTACTTCTTGATGAGCTCGTCGAGTTGCGTCGTTCCGGCCATGAAAGGCGGTATACCGAGACTTATGATCACCACCCCCACTGCACTTCATCACTTTATCCGTCTACCGCTTCTTATCTACCACAAGCCCTGCAAATTCCTTCAGCTTCTGCGTCATGGCCATAAGTTCTTCCGGTGGGATGTAGCGAACAACCTCGCCGGTCACGTTATCTATCACTTTGATCGTGACGTCCCCCGTTTCGTTGTCTACGTGGAAGGCGACTCTGATATTGACCACGCTCTCAGCAAGCAGCCTGGCCTTACGCTCCGCCTCCTCCTGAGCACGCTCCACGCCTGCCTGGACGTCCGCCGCGTCCGCGTTTCCCTGTGCACTTGGTCCGCGTGCCTTAGAATCCGCTTCCTCCTTCAAGCCTGCAAGGCGAGGCTGCAAGTAAGCCCTAAGCTGGGACTGGGCCCGCTGCACTTCTGCGAACATATCCAGATGCCTCAAGTTGACTTCAGCCAGCGTCACTTCCAAGCGGGCTCACCTCCCGGCCGAAGCGCCCACCCTCTCCGGTCTTGCCAGGACGGAGCTTTGGCCGGTCGGGTCCGCCCCACCCTTTGCAGCCGCCGCCCAGGCTTCCCGGAGCGAGCGCATCACGGAAAGTGCATCGTCGAACTCGCCCTCCCATATCTTGTCCATCGCGTACCTGTATAGCCGAAACAGGCCAAGCGGGATCTCCCCCAGATCGAAATCCAGCGCGTCAATGAGAACTGCGATCCCGGCTGAAGCCTTCTTCTTGTCCTTTGCCCTGCAACTTGCGATCACGTGATCGTACACCATAAGCAACAGGTCCTCCGGCTTCGCCGATAACACCTGCTGTGTCCGGTAAGCCTTGTAGGGAGGCTGGCCTCTGTACTCGTTCGCAACCTGCAGCACGCCGAGCTCAGCATCCATTTGTCATTCCCTCCGGTCAGCCTCGGGTTACTTGATCTCAGCCTGTCCGCCCCGCCGGGTGCCCGCGGGGGAAGGGCTTGCCTCCCCCCGCGCGCCGGACTTCCGTGGCGAACCGGCCTTAACCCCTCGTCGGGTCGAATTACCTGAACAGACCGAGGACGGCCTGCGGCGCCGTGTTCGCCTGCGCCAGCATCGCAGTAGCCGTCTGCTGCAGGATTTGAAGCTTCATCGCTTCGAGCTGCTCGGCCGCCATGTCGGCGTTCATTATACGGTTGTAGGCCGCCTCCGTGTTGCTCTTGGCGACCACGAGGTTCTCCTCTTTGAACGTGAGGCGCGATACAACGGCACCGATGTTTTTCACGCTGCTACTTATGGTCGAGATCGCCTGGTCAACGCTGCGCATGTAGGCGGTGGCGTTCGTGTTGCTCGACACCGAGCCGCCCTGCTTCGTGTAGTCCACCTTGAACGTGGCGACCGTGTCTGATGTCGCCGGGCTGGCCGGCATCGTTATTGTCAGCCCGCGGCCGGTATTGATCACGAGGTTTGCAAACGATGCAGAGGTTCCCGCTATCGTCATGGAGTTGGCGAGAGCGTTGCTCGCACCATCGTCCGCGTTGTTGCTGTCGATCTTGACGATGTTGCCAGCCCCGTCCCTGAGTGTTACTACCATGGTGCTGGTTCCGCTGGCGTCGTAATCCCAGTTGAGGGTGACCTGGTACACCCCTGACGTCAGCTCCGCGTATTCGTCATAAGGCGTGCTGGTTCCAACTGAAGCAGCGAGCCCGCTTGGCAGGGCCTCCAGCGCACTGACGGCCCTTGCGACGCTTCCCAGGGCGACTCCCAACGCATTCTGGGTGTGCGCCTGTGTAAGGCCGACAGCGGTCGTCGCGTCTGCCTGGAAGCCGGTCTGGAAGGTCAAGTTCAGCCCGCCCGCTATCAGCTTCTGGCCGTTCCACTCGGTCTCGTCAACGATCTTGTCTACCTCGGTGAGGAGCTGGTTGATCTGGTCATTGATGGCCGTGCGCTCTGCATCTCCCAGAGTGTCGTTCGCAGCCTGTCCCGCCTTGTCCCTGATTAGCAGGAGGATGTCGTTGATCTTGTTCAAGCTGCCTTCTGCCACAGATAGCAGGTTCTTCGCGTCGCCGATGTTGTCGAGCGCCACCCCCAGGCCGCGGCTCTTGGCGCTGAACTTGGTCGCAATCGTCAGGCCTGCCGGGTCATCGGCGGCTTCGTTTATCCTCTTGCCTGTAGACAGTCGGAGCTGACGGATGCCAAGCTGGGCGTTGACTGCCTTCAGAGCGTTCAACGCGTTCAAGCCTGATATGTTCGCCGCTATTCGAGTAAGATCACCCTGTGCCATCTCAGGTTACCTCCTTGTTGTCATTCCGCAGCTCTTGCTGCGAAGCGAGGATCCTTCCTCTTGCCACGCTTTTTCACGCGGGGCGCGGCCACGCCCGCGCGGGCCGTTGCGGCGCCGGGAAGCCCGTCCCCGGGGTTAAACGCCGGTCATGCTATCATGAGGTCACCTCCTTCCTCGGTTTGCCGGTTACGACCCAACTTTGTCTTTAAGCTGGGAATCGGTCCCTCCACTCTTACTTATCGGCAGTTGCCGCCGAAAGTTTAGGCTACCAAGCACGCGACCGCCGTTTTCCGCGATCGCCCATAAATCGCCCGTAATCTCTCTGGGCGCAGGCTGGTTTAGTGCCGCCTGGGTTAGCGCTGCGGTGGGTAAAGACAGCCGCCACTGCTGGAAGGCAGCGCAGGCTTCTCCCGCCCCGCTCAGGCGGGCGCCTGGGCCTCGTGCACGCTCGGCGTCTCCGCCTTGAACATCTGAGTCAGTTCTATGAGGAGACCTATGCTGCGGGGGTCAGTCGGAACCGCCCTTAGAGCCTTGAGGTACGTAGCAAACCCATCCTGCACCCTGCCGGTGCGGACCAGGCAAGCCGCAAGACGCGTGAGCAGCGCGCCGTCGGGCGGATAACCTAACGCCAGCGCCGCCGCGTATAACTTGAGGGCGCCTGCATATCGGCCCGCGTCAAAGTGATCATCAGCGGCCTCCTTGCGGTTCACGGCCTCCTCCCGGAGCAACCCCTTCAGAACATCCATGTCAGCTTCATCACACATGCCCGCGCGAGTGCGGGTCGCTTCAAGCTCGCTTACGGTTCGCCGGACTGTTTCTATGTACTCGGGATTCCTCGGCAAGAAGCACACGGCTCCAGCAAGGGACCGGACCGCGGCGGCCGGATCCCCCAGCCGCAAGCAACACCTCGCCGCCATGGTCCTGCTCTTCCATGTATCGATAGACGGGTCGAACCCGAGGCTGTCCTGGGGACAAAAACCCGCAGCGTCTGCTTGCGCGGCAAGCCTGGCAAACGTGTCGCGGGCTTCCTCTATGCTGCCGAGTTCGAAGAGGACAAGACCCATATGATACTGCGCCAGCCTTGATTCAGGGCAGGTTGAAAGAGCTTCTTCGGCGCAAGCCCTTGACGGGCCGAGCTCGCCGTTCTTCAAGTACGCCTGGGACAGCAGCAGAAGCGCATGGACTCTTATCGCATGCTTGCTTGTTCCCTGGAGCGGACACCCAAGGCCGTGCACCGCGCGCTGAAGGTGGTCGATGGCCTCATGGACCCGCCCGCGCTCTAGAAGAGTTGCACCGAGTTTGTAGCGGTAGTACGGGTTATCCTCAACTGCTAATGCCTGCTCGAGGAGAGCTGTATTCCGGTCATGCTTGTCCCGCTTCTGCATCACATCTTCGCGGTATCCTTCGTGAACCACAACGAAGTCTTTGATGACGCGCAGAACGGATCCCCCGGGTAGCGGGCATCCCTCCCGTGGAACCGGCCGTTCGTGGACCACCCCCTTGTATGCGATGCCGCAATGATTTGGAAAGAACCTCGAGGCGACGTGCTCCGTCACTTTAGTCGGGTCATGGCGGTTTATGATCTTGCATGCGTATATCGCTTTCGGCGCCTTGCCTTGTGCGACTGCCTTCAACGCAGCTTCCGCGCCAGCATCGAGCCGTTCGTCGGCGTCGAGCACGAGGATCCACCCGCAGGTTGCATACTTGAGGCTTTCGTTCCGTGCGGCGGCGAAGTCATCGTTCCATTCATACTGATAGACCTTCGCGCCGAACTCGCGAGCGATCTCGACGGTACGGTCGGAGGAGCCCGTGTCAACGACGACGATCTCGTCGGCCACCCCTCTCACGCTCTCGAGGCATCCCGGGAGGAAGTCCTCCTCATCTTTTACGATCATGCAGAGGCTTATCTGCGACTGCTTCTGTTTTCTCTCCTCCCTTCCGCTGCTACGCCTCTTCGCATGGTTCCTGGTCTGCCGCTTCTTTGCCATGGCCAGCCGCACTCCCTTTTCACGAACTCCAGTGATGTTATTCGGTAACTTCGTCCTGTTTCTTTAGCCCCAATGAGTCGCGACCTTCTCCGGAAATAGCTTTCAGAAAGGGCTAAAGCCTTGGCAGAATATGCCGATACAAATGGTGAGGGTGATCATTTTCGGAGTGAACTCCGACAAAATGCACCGTGTCGAGTCTATGCCAACTGAACCAAGGACTCGGACGTCGAAATGACGGCTGCCAGGAGGAGTGAAATGCGTTATGACGTCTCGCATCGGACTTGGGATTGGCTCCAAGATCTGTGCAAGCTTCGTCGTGCTCTTAGTACTTATGGGCGTTATAGGGTATTTCGGGCTGCAAGGTGTGTCGAGAGTCAGCACCGATTTAGCGAGAATGGCTGATGAGCAGATGACTGCCTTGATGCACCTCGAAAGACTGAACGGTGCTTTGGATAAGTTTACGGTCGCGCTTCGCGGGTTCCTCAGGCTCGCCGACCCGAAGCTTCGCGACGCGCTTCAGGCGGCTGATACCGAGGTAGAAGCCCAGTTAGATGCGCTATCAGCCGCGACGCTAAAGGATGCGGCGCCAGGCGCGAGCGCGAAGAAACATGGTGCGACCGGGGACCATGATGCGGCGGAGGGGAAGGAAAGCACGCATGTTGCCGAAGTGAAGGCAATCTGGGAAGAGTGCAGGCAGAAGATATTCGGTTTCATCGACCAAGGCCAGCTAGGCGAGGGGCTCGGCTACATGATGGTGGAGGGCGAGGAGAAAATCGAACACATTCGTGGCGAGGTCGCTGCCGGCCTCGAGATCTATCGTGAGGCTGCCGCATCCGCTGGCGAGGCTGCCAAGCTTGCGGCAAAGAGCGTACGGAACCGTGCCCTCGGTGTATTTGCGGCTGCAGTCGTCCTCGGGATCATACTGGCGCTGACGCTTTCAGCGGGCGTGACTCGCCCGGCCAAGGCCCTGGCGCGGGTCGCCCAGGAGGTCTCCGCCGGCCACCTGCAGATCGATGTGCCAGGCACAAAGAGGCGCGACGAAATCGGGGCCATGGCCTCGGCGTTCTCCCAGATGGTTGCAAGCCTCCGCGGCGTAGTCGGCGAGATCCTCGGCCACGCCAAGCACGTGGCATCCACTGGGCAGGAGGTTGCGGCGAGCGCCGACGAAGCAGCGAGCGCCACCGAGCAAGTGGCGCGGACGATGGAGCAGGTGGCCAAGGGAGCGGCGGAGCAGAGCAGGAACGCCCAGACCACTTCTGCAGCCATGGCGCAGCTCTCCGCTGCCATAGAGCAGATATCCAAAGGCGCCCAGGAGCAAGCGTCCTCCGTAAACGAAGCCAACAGAGTGGTTGCGTCCATGGCCAGGCTGATGGAAGGGGTGTCGAGGGCGGTCGAGTCCCTGGTCGCAGCCGCCAGCAAAACCTCCGGGGCCGCGCTCACCGGGTCCAAGGCGGTCTCCGACGTCGTCCTGGGAATGGAAGATATTCGCAAGCAGGCCGAGGCCGTTGCTGCGGGCATCGGGGGTCTTGGGGCTCATTCGAGCGAAATCGGAAAGATCATAGAAGTAATTGATGACATCGCAGAACAGACAAACCTGCTCGCCCTCAACGCCGCCATAGAGGCCGCCCGGGCCGGCGAGCACGGCAAGGGATTCGCAGTGGTGGCGGATGAGGTGCGCAAGCTTGCAGAGCGGTCCGGAAAGGCCACGAAGGAGATCGCGAGCCTCATAGGCACCATGCAGCGGAGCATCGAGATGGCGAGCAAGGCCACAGAGCTGCAGGCAGGCCGCGTATCTTCCGGCACGCAACTCGCTGGCCAGGCAGGCCAGGCCCTTCACGAGATAGATGCAACTATGAAGGCGATGAACGCAGAGGTGGAGAAGATCGCCTCCGCCGTCAAGGAGCTCGAATCCTCCGGCGCCCAGGTGGTCAAGGCCATGGACAACGTGGCCAGCATCACGGAGGAAAACACCGCTGCAACGCAGGAGATGGCCGCATCGGCCGATGAGGTCCAGAAAGCAATGCGCGCGATGGCTGCGGTCTCTGAACAGACGGCAAGCGCCGCCGAGCAGGTGTCGGCGTCCACAGGCCAGATGAGCTCGGCCATAGAGGATATCGCGGCGTCGGCCCAGGATCTCGCGAAAATGGCTGCGGATCTCGAGAAGCTGGTGGAAAGGTTCAAATAGAGGTACGTAGACGGGGAGCGGATGAGAGATGTCCACCGCCATCAAAGCAGAGGTCAGGCAGGGTTCGGGGTCAACCCAGGTCGTAGTATTCCAGCTAGGCAGGGAGTTCTACGCTGTGAGCATCAGCGACGTGCGGGAGATCGTGCGTATGCAGTCCATCACGCCGGTGCCGAGCGCGCCCGACTATGTGCAGGGTGTCGTCAACTTGCGCGGCCAGGTAATACCGGTGATCAACCTTGCGAAACGACTGGGGCTTCCAGTGCAGCCTGCCACGCCTGCAACTCGCATTGTGGTGGCTCAGGCGGGCCAGGACACCGTCGGAGTGATCGTCGATTCCGTGGTGAAGGTCACCCACATACCGGGAGAAGACATCGAGGTCCCGGAGGCACTTGCGAGACAAGGGGCAGAGTTCTCACATATCACGGGGATCGCGAAAGTAGAGGACGGGCTCATCACTCTGATCGACCTTGAACATGCCATTTCATTTGCTTCCACGCCCGGGCAAGCGCAGCGAAATCCTTGAGGGTGGCAGACGATGCCTCCTCGTTCTCCCGCTTGATCTCGTCGTAGATCTCCTCGCGGAACACCTTGAGGTCGGCAGGGGCGCTGATGCCCAGCTTTACGTAGGCCCTGCCGGCCTTCGTATCTACCGAGACGACCGTGACCTTGATGTCGTCGGCGATGACTATGCTCTCACCGGCGCGGCGCGTCAGGACAAGCACCGACCAACCCAACCTTTCCTTGGCGGACTTCCTCGGGGAAGAGATATGCGCTCAGCGGATAGCTGGTTCCCCTGAGGGGGATTTGCTTCAATCGGCCCGATCCGGGGTTTACGACGAGCGGGGCGAAGAGGTTCGCCGTTGCAAGAAGGGGATCATCAGGAACCGTCACGACCACATAAACAGCCGCCTCATCCTTGCAGCTAATCCCCAGAGAATCAAGATCAGCGGAAGTCAGATCAAAGGAGTAGTCAGGCCAGAAGAGCCTGGGATCTACCACGATAAAAGCAAGGTCTGCCGTGGTTGCCCTGAGCCACTTGAAGGGACCCGGCTCGTCCGGTTCTACGAGTTCATAAGAATTTACGTTTTCAAATCCGGGCAGCCCATCGTCACACATGATCCTCATCCGGCCACCCCCTCCGTTGACCACCAAAATCACCCCACTTAGCTAGCACGGGCCCCCGCCTCTAGATGTGGGCTGCCGGGTCAAGTGCCTGGCAGCAAAGGCCGCCTGACACGGCCCGATGGGGCAAACGACCTCGCTTTGGCATCATAAGACCCCAACCTGGTAACTCCCCCGTAGGGAATCCCCGCCCTCGGGCGCGTGGGGAGGATGTCAGACGATCGCAGTTATGAGCGTGGTCTGGTGCTCGGGGCTGCCAAGGTCGATCTCGCAGGATGTCTCTACCCGCTTGCCCCCCTCCTCCCTGACAAGGCGCACAACCGGCCGTGTGAGGAGGCCCCTCGAGAGCCTTTCCACAACTGCAAGCTCGCCTGTGCTGAGGCGCACCAGCGCACCCTCGGGGAACGGTGAAACGCACGACAGCATGACCCTGACCACGTCCTTGTCGAACTCGAAGCCGGCGGCGCTCATCATGTAGTCAGCCACCTC
>JBFMGS010000052.1:0-14360 GCA_040752635.1 Bacillota bacterium | reverse complement strand
GAATATGGAAAGCCCGGAATTGCCCCGAGAGTGCGCCGTACGGCAGCATAGGCTTTGTGCGCGCGACAGCTCCGACACGTCAAGAAGGAGGTGGGCCCATTGGACGAGCTCATAAGGGAGATCAAAGACTTGTTCGAACTTAAGGATTTCGTTGGGCTAAAGGCGTTGGTGGCAAACGAAAACCCTGCCGACATCGCTGAGATCTTAACCGAGCTTACTCGGGAGCAAAAAGCCATCCTGTTTCGCCTCCTAGGCAAGGAGGAGGCTGTCGCTGTTTTCGAATTCTTGCAGCCTGATGAGCAGAAGTCTTTGCTTGAGGGCTTTCACGAATCCACGGTAAGAGAGATAATAGAGGAGATGTCTCCTGACGACAGGGCGCATCTGCTAGATGAAATGCCGGCAGGGGTCGCGAAAAGACTACTCACCCTCATGAGCCCGGGAGAACGAGAGATGACCAATCTACTCTTGGGTTATGGGGAAAATACGGCTGGCCGAATAATGACCCCGGAATACCTCGATCTTAAGCAAAACATGACGGTGGACGAGGCTCTCACCAGGATCCGGAGGATCGGGCAGGAAAAAGAGACTGTGTACTACGGCTACGTCATGGATGATCGCCGAAAACTGATAGGGGTTGTATCCTTAAGAGACCTTGTCCTGGCGGATCCGTCGAAGAGGATAGCTGAGATCGCTAACCGAAATGTGATCAGCGTATCC
This sequence comes from Bacillota bacterium, assembly GCA_040752635.1. Lineage (GTDB taxonomy): Bacteria > Bacillota > SHA-98 > UBA4971 > UBA4971 > JBFMGS01. The sequence goes on along the minus strand of JBFMGS010000052.1, from coordinate 13,643 downwards.
ACCGACGAGGACCAGGAGCAAATCGCCGCCATCTTACGCAAGTATGACTTCCTGGCTTTGCCTGTGGTTGACCGGGAAAAAAGGCTGGTCGGCATTGTAACCGTTGATGACATTATGGACGTCATCGAGGATGAGGCCACAGAAGACTTTTACCGCGCTGGAGGCCTTGCAGCCCCCGAAGAAACTAGCTATTTCCGTCTCAGGTTGTACGGGGTTGTGAGGCAACGGTTCGGCTGGCTCTTGGTGCTATTGTTGACCAACACGTTCACGGGCAACATAATTCTCGGCCAATCTGACGTGCTCAAGGGCGTCGTATCGCTCGCTGCATTCATTCCTCTTCTCATAGATAGTGGTGGCAACGTAGGCTCGCAGTCCTCGACCGTCGTGATTAGAGGCCTTGCCTTGCGTGAGATAACCTTCCGGGATGCCATGTGGGTTCTGGCAAAGGAGGGTGGTGTCGGGTTTCTCCTCGGAATAATGCTGGGTCTGGTCGTCACGATCTGGGCCTATTTCCTGCAAGGGAGTATCCTGGTCGCCTTGGTGGTCGGCTTAAGCCTGGTGGCCATATCCACTCTCGCAAGCGTGACGGGTGCCCTTCTGCCGCTTCTTTTTCAGCGATTCAAGCTCGATCCGGCTCTGATGTCTTCGCCCTTCATTACCACCGTGGTGGATGTGGCTGGCGTCCTGATATACTTTCAAGTAGCAAGGTTTATCCTGGGCCTCGCCTAAACCGGCATTGATCTGGCTTCGCTAAACCTCTATTAGCACTCTTTCGGCTACCTCAAGGCCCTAGTGCCTTCAGACCGGGGAGGCGATGAGATTCTTTAGGGAAGGCGATAGGCCAAAGGACCTCTTTAATGGTGCCATGGACGAATTGCATGTCAAGCGGACCACAAGGGATATGTTCGCCGACGATCTGTGGATTGAATGTCGGAATACTTGCCTTGGGAATACAATGGTCCCAGTTCTTGAGGAATGCCATGAATGTAGCATTGGCAGAGTATTACCTCATGTGAGTGACGATCTCCCAGTACATCCGGAGGCGTGCGGCAAAACCCCTCAGGCCACCCCGCTTTTCCTCCTTCATAACCTGAGACACCCCGGCAAGGACCACCCGACGCACCCTGGCCCGGTTTGAAGCAAGGTGCTTGTTTATGAGAACTTCAACGCCGAACCGGGCGTTTTCTATTGGCAGGAACTGCACGAGGGACGCCCTCACAGCACGCTGGCCGGACAGGCCCGGGGTTATCTTCTGCGCAAGCGCGGTCGGGGCTCTGCCGCCCACAAAGATCCCTATGGTGGCGTCGGCCTCGCCGGATACGACCGGGCTGACGAGACTGTCCACGTGCTCCGGGGTAAGCCCGGTGAGGTCTGCGTCGATAAAAGCAAGGATATCGGCATCGGTAGCGTCGATTCCCGCTTTCATTGCTCCGCCCTTGCCTATGTTACACTTGAGTTCTATTACCCGCACTCCGAGCGACCTTGCGACATCGGCGGTGTCGTCGGTCGATCCGTCGCTCACGACGACGATCTCAGAAACCAGCTTAGCCCCGCGGACCGCCGAGATCACATTCCCTATGCGGGCGGCCTCGTTATAGGCCGGGATGATTGCTGCTACGCGCATAACACCCCTCACTTCACAACTAGGCTCCCCCAGCGAATCTCGTAATCTCTGCGATGAGCCTGTCAGCGATCTCATGCTGGGGCACCCGCCCCGCAGGGCGGCCTTGGACGAACAGAAGGCCCACGCCTTCTCCCAGGGCAACGCCGAGGTCAGCTTCTTTCGCTTCACCGGGGCCGTTGACTTCGCACCCCATCACTGCGACCTTGACGGGTACTCGCAGGCCCGCCACCCTGTTCTCCACTTCTTCCAGTATCTTCGGGAGGTCCCCGTGGCAGCGGCCGCAGGTTGGACAGGAGATGACCTCTACGCCGAACGACCGCAGCCCGAGGCCGGAGAGGATCGCCTGCCCGACCTTTACCTCCTCCACCGGGTCAGCGGTTAGGGATACCCGAATGGTGTCCCCGATCCCTCTCAAGAGAAGTGCGCCAATCGCGACGGACGACTTCACTGTACCGGACCTTACGCCCCCCGCTTCGGTGAGCCCCACGTGGAGCGGATAGTCAGTCTCTCCCGCTACAGCCTCGTATGCCTCAATCGTGGTGCGCACATCGGACGCCTTTATTGACAGAATGATGTCAGCGAACCCCTCGTCTTCGAGAAGCCCCGCGCTCCTGCGGGCGCTTTCCACGAGCGCCTCCGCGCACGGCCCTCCATACTTTGCAAGCAAATCCTTTTCCACCGAGCCCGAGTTGACGCCGACCCTGATCGGTATCCCGCGTTCCTTGGCAGCCCTTGCGACCCGCGCGACCTTTTCCCGGCCACCTATGTTCCCCGGGTTTATCCGCAGCTTGTCCGCGCCCGCCTCAATGGCAGCCAGCGCCAGCCGGTAATCGAAGTGGACATCCGCGACAAGCGGCAGCGGGGACCTCCGCCTGATCTCGGCAAAAGCCTCCGCCGCAGGGGCATCAGGGATCGCACACCGCACGATGTCGCAGCCTGCGTCCGCGAGCTTTCTTATCTGCAGTAACGTGCCCTCGACGTCGCTTGTGTTGGTCTTGGTCATCGACTGCACCGAGATGGGCGCGTCTCCACCGATAAACACGTCTTTGACTCTGACTTTCCTGGTCTTGCGCCTGACGACCATGGTTTCCCCTCGCCTTCACGCTCCCACTATCAGCCGATGAGCCCGCCCAGCCTGGCGATGTCCGAAAGCGTCGCAAAGGCGATCAAGAGAGCGAGGATCGCTATGCCTACCATGCGCGCGAATGCTTCTTGGGCGGCATTGAGGGGCCGCCTGCGCGCTGCCTCAATGCCTAGGAGGACGATCCACCCGCCGTCCAGCACCGGTATGGGAAGCAAGTTAAGAAGCCCAAGGTTCACGTTGAGCAAGGCCGCAAGATATAAGAGGTTCACCATCCCAAGCCGGGCGGTTTGCCCCACGACCTGGGCTATGCCTATAGGCCCCGCTACCTCGGGCTTGATCTTGCCGGTGATCATGCGGCCCAGCGACACGACAAGGGTTCTTGCCGTGTCAGTCGTGAAAGCGACGCCGGTGCGCACCGCCCTGGCAACCCCGGTAGGCTGCCACGGCTCGGACAGCATAACTCCGATAATCCCTCGCCCGGTCTCCGGGTCACGCCCAGGTGTGACAGGGGATTTCAACCTGGTCCCGTCCCGCTCTATGGTGATGGTGATACGCCTGCCAGGGTTAGCCGAAATGATGTCCCTCGCTTCCGCCACCGTTTCCGTCGAGGTGCGGTTTATGGCCACAATTCTGTCGCCGGCCTGCAGACCCGCGGCCTGAGCAGGCGTGCCCGGGTATACCTCGGCGACGATGGCGGTGGGCACCCCGACAGCCACGAAGACTGTCACGAAGAATAGGAATGCCGTGACGAAGTTCATGACAGGCCCCGCCAGGATGGTTGCGATCCTCCAGGCAAGGGCCTTATTCCGGAAGCTGCGAGGGTCAGTGGCGTCAACATCGTCCTGAGGGTTATCGGGGCGGTCCAGGCCTGCAAACTTCACAAAAGCGCCCATGGGAAGGGCTCGCAGAGAATAGGTCGTTTCCCCTCGTCTTATGCGTGCGATGAGCGGCCCGAAGCCGAGAGCGAACTCGTACACTTTTATGCCCGCCGCCTTGCCCACGGCGAAATGTCCAAACTCGTGGGATAGGGCGAACGTTGCGAAAACAAAGGCGAATGCCAACGTTGTTGTGACTGCTGTCTCAACCACAGGGCGATCCTCCCCTTCTCTCCGCCCACCGGGCGACGTACTTCCTCGCCCACCTATCAGCGGCAAGGATGTCCTCGGGGTCCGGCGTTTCCACAGGGTCGTGGCCGGCCATTGCGTCTTCTACAGCGGCCGCGATATCACAGAACCCTATGCGCCGCGCCAGGAACAGCTTCACTGCCTCTTCGTTCGCAGCGCTCAGCACGCAAGGCATCGTTCCGCCGACCCGAAGGGCCTCATGCCCCAACCGGACCGCAGGAAATCTTCTGGTGTCCGGCGGTTCGAAGGTCAGGGCTCCAAGCTCCTTAGGGTCCAGCCTGGGCGCATGCCCCCTGACCCGCGACGGGTAGGTAAGCGCGTACTGAATGGGTAGCCTCATGTCCGGCACCCCAAGTTGTGCCAGAACCGACCCGTCAAGAAACTCGACCATGGAATGGACGATGCTCTGAGGGTGTACCACAATGTCGATCTTGTCGGGAGCTATCCCGAAGAGCCACCTCGCTTCGATCACTTCGAGAGCTTTGTTCATAAGCGTTGCAGAGTCCACCGTTATTTTGGCCCCCATGGCCCAGTTCGGATGGCGAAGAGCTTCTTCGGGTCGGACGAGGCGGAGTTCATCCAACGTGAGCGTGCGGAACGGCCCGCCCGACGCTGTGAGTATCAGCCTTTCCACACCTGACATATCATGACCTTGGAGGCATTGAAAAATGGCGGAGTGCTCGCTATCCACCGGCAAAATGGGCGTACCGCGTCTTCTTGCCTCTTCCGTCACAATCTTGCCCGCAGCCACCAGCGTCTCTTTGTTGGCAAGCGCAACGGTCTTCCCCGCGCGCACAGCCGCGAGAGTCGGTACGAAGCCGGCAATGCCGACCACAGCAGAGAGCACCAGGTCCGCCTCGGGGTAAGCGGCAACCTGTGCTGCCGCGTCCTCGCCCGAAAGGACATCGACGGGCAGATCTCGAACCCTCTCCCGGAACGTCCGAGCCGCACCCTCGTGGGCAACGGCCACGACCCGCGGCTGATGCCGCCTCACCTGCTTCTCCAAGAGATCGATGTTGCCCCCGGCGGCGAGCCCTGCTACCTTGATGCCCCCGCCAAGCCACTCGACGACTTCAAGCGCCTGGGTGCCGATGGAACCGGTGGACCCCAGCACCACTAGAGTCTTTGACAACCGATCCACCTCTCATTCCCTGGGCGTCATGGGCAGCAGGCCGCCCCGGGCCACAGCCTTGATTATGATGACGAAAAGCGGCCCTATGATGATCCCACTTGCGCCGAAGAGTCGCACGCCTATATAGACAGCCATGAGAATGGCGAGCGGGTGAACGCCCACATTAGCCCCGACCACCCTCGGCTCTGCTCCCTTACGCAGTATGAACTGGATACCCATGAGCGCTGAGATCACTATGGCTTGGAACAGTTGCTTCTTTATAGCATAGTACGCGATCATAGGCACATACAGAGTCCCAGGTCCGACGACAGGTATGAGGTCGAGAATCCCACAGATGATTCCGAGGAGCCAGGCGTATCCCGTCCCCGCTATGGTGAAACCGACGATGCTTACCAGAGTCGTAATCATGATCAGGATGAACTGCGCCCTGATGAAGCCGAGCGTGGCAGAGACTATCTCGGACCTCATCGTACGTGCCTTGTCACGCCACACCGAAGGCATGAGGCTGAAAAGGAACTCGGATATCAGCTTCTTGTCGCGGCTCATGAAGAACGCCGCAAAAAAGCTAATGATGATGATTATCCCGATACTGGGAAGCGCTGTGACCATTCCGGTCACGGTGGCGAGGACGCTTTCCAGAGCAAGATACAACCTGTACTGGTTGTTTCTGATCGCATCTATCACAGGCGCCGGGAGTTCGCGGTAGAACCTCTCCACGTCAGACACGACTTTTAGCAGGAGCTCTTCGAAACTCATGTTATACATGGGCAGGGCCCGCGATAGCTCCTGTATCTCGGCGTAGAGCCGCGCGGCCCCGACAAAGACCCCCACGCCCACCACAACCAGGACCAGGCACAGCACGATGAGAACCGAGGCGCCCCTGGACAGCCTGGTGCGTCTCACCAGAAACTCAACCAGGGGATCGATGACTGCAGCCACAATGAAAGCCACGATGAATGGCACGAAATACGTCAAAACGTATTTGACCACAAGGAAGGTAGCAACCAGCACAACGGCCCACGCGAGGAAGTGCTTCCAAGATGTCGAGATCCCCTGCAACCTGATCACCGGCCTTACTAAGTGGGTGTATTTGCCGTTCTTCAACACATATACCCTGCTCGGGGTTGCCGGTGTTGCACTCGGCATTATCGGATTTCAAGCGCCCCTCGTGCAATCACGGGCAACCCCTGTTCCAACCGGCAAATGCCCTACTGCGCTAACCTACGTCGCGCCTACGCTAGAAACAGCCGTACATAATAGTACACCACAGGTATAGCAAACAACACGCTGTCTATCCTGTCAAGCACTCCGCCGTGTCCGGGCATGAACACGCCCGAGTCTTTGACTTTGGCGTTCCGTTTCATGGCTGACTCTGCAAGATCGCCTGCCTGGCCTGCAACAGATGCTATAGCCGCAAGAGCCGCAGCGTGCCAGATGGATATGCCGGGCCACCACCCGAGGGCAGCTCCGAGGGCCCTCACCACAACGCCGGTAGCTGCTCCCGTGACGAGGCCGGAGATTGCGCCCTCCAAGCTCTTATTCGGGCTCACATCCGGTGCGAGCTTATGTTTGCCGAAAGCGCTGCCCAAGAAGTAGGCGCCGATGTCAGTCCCCCACACAGCAAGGAGCATACTCACGACATGCCCCAGCCCTGCACCTGGCCCGCCAAGCCGCCTGAGAAGAAGGAACGTCGCCAGTGCCCAGCCGACGTAGGATGCACCGAACACGGTTACAGCCGGGTTAGCCACAGCGTTGCTCGGGCCGGCAGTAATAGTTTGCATGGTGAGACTGGCGATGACGAGGCAAGCCAGGATGGCTCCGAGCCACGTTTCGGACCCGAGGTGGCCTGCCACCGCGAGCGCTGCGACGCCAGCCACCCCCAGCGCCGCTGACGGCTGAAACCCCGAGCCGCGCCCGAGCCTGTAAAACTCCACAACTGCCGCGATGCCAAGTCCCATGACCATCAGAGTGAGATAGGTTCCCCCGACGGCGACGATGGCCAGCACAAGCGGCGCTACGACAAGTGCACTTATAACCCTCGAGCGCACGCCCAACCCCTCCATAGGTACAGCTCGACAAGCTCTCCCCCAGGTGGATAGCGAAAGCTCCACGGCACTTTCGAGTGTACGAGTTCTGCCCCTCGATGAGACTGCGCAAGAACCGGCAACCTGTGCCAGAGCCACGGTTACCCGCACGTGCCCGCCTAGATACCGCCGAACCTGCGGGCGCGCTTCTGGTATTCCCATATGGCCCGGGCGAAATCCCGTCTTGAGAAATCAGGCCAGAAGACGGGGGTCACCAGGATTTCTGCGTACGCAGCTTGCCACAGCAGGAAGTTAGAGATCCGCATCTCTCCCCCTGTACGGATCAGAAGGTCCGGGTGAGGCACACCGGCAGTATAAAGGTGAGATTCCACAGTGGCGCTCGTGACCTGGTCCGGCACAAGTTCGCCCCGGGCAACTTTCTCGGCAATCAGCCTTGTCGCCCTTACTATCTCGTCGCGGCCACCGTAGTTCAAAGCAAGATTGACGAGTATTCCGGGATTCTTCATCGTCGCGTGCTCAACCCGGTTCATCGCATTAACCACAGCCGAAGGCAAGCTCTCGCGCGCGCCCACGACAACGATTCGGGCCCCGAAGTCCTCAAGATCCCGCATCTTTGTCTCAAACATCTCGACGAGGAGGTCCATCAGGCCCTCCACCTCATCGCGAGGTCTCTTCCAGTTCTCGGTGGAAAACACGTACAGAGTTATGACCTCCACGCCGATTTCCGAGGCAGCCTTCACTATGTCCGCGGCCCTGTCTGCGCCAACCCTGTGCCCGGCGAGCCTCGGAAGGCCGCGCCTGGTAGCCCACCTTCCGTTGCCGTCCATGATTATCGCGACGTGACGCGGAATCTTCGATTTGTCGAGAACCCTGAGGTCATCTACGTCGCTGACCTGGGATCCTCCGGGTTTCTTGAAGAAACGCGCGAAAACTCGCGCAGGCCATGCCAGGGCCGCCACCCCCTCAAACACTCAAGGGGAGGCCAGCCTCCCCTTGAACGCCTCTACCATCCGGTTACTCCTCTTCAATGATCGCGCCCGAGGAGCACTCCTCCGCGCACAGACCGCAGTCCGTGCAAACCTCGGGATCGATTACAAACTTGTCCTCTCCCTCACTAATTGCTTCAAAGGGGCACACCTCTGCACATGAACCACACTTGGTGCACTCGTCCGTGATCACGTGGGGCAACACGGCCACCTCCCTTCAGACTTCCATTATCTCGGCCTCCTTGGCCGCAAGGAGCGAGTCGATTTCCGCTATGAACCGGTCGGTGAGCTTCTGCACTTCTTCCTGGCCTTTCTTGAGGTCATCCTCGGTTATCTCTTTGTTCTTTTGCTTGGCCCGGAGCGCATCGATCGCCTCGCGCCTCACGTTTCGCACGGCGACTCGCATGTCTTCTGCAATCTTCCGTGCAACTTTCGCAAGTTCGCGCCGTCTGTCTTCGGTCAGAGTTGGTATCGGGATGCGGATCACCGAGCCGTCGTTCACTGGCGTCAGCGCCAGGTCCGACTTCAGGATCGCACGCTCGATGCTCGAAAGCAGTTTTCGGTCCCATGGCTGGATGACGAGCAGCCGCGGCTCAGGCACAGAAATGCTGGCGAGCTGGTTTATGGGATAGATATCGCCATACGCTTCGACCGTCACCCGGTCGAGCACGCCCGGGTTTGCCCTGCCCGTCCGGATTGACGCAAACTCCCGACGCGTCGCCTCCAGAACATCTTTCATCTTATGTTCAGCTCTGGCGCGTTCGTCTTCTGGCATGCTAGTCCCCCCTCACTTGAGTGCCGATCTCCTCGCCGAGGACCGCCCTCTTGACGTTCCCCTTCTTCGTAAGATTGAACACAACGATGGGGATGCCATTATCCATACATAGCGAAGCAGCCGTGGAATCCATGACGCCGAGGCCCTGCTTGATGACCTCCATGTAGGTAAGACGCGTAAATCGCTTGGCAGAAGGGTTGGAAAGAGGGTCGGAGTCGTAGACCCCGTCAACCCTCTTTGCCATCAGTATAACCTCTGCTTCGATCTCCGCGGCGCGAAGTGCAGCAGCGGTGTCAGTGGAAAAATAAGGGTTGCCTGTGCCGCCAGCGAATATCACGACACGCCCCTTTTCGAGGTGGCGTATAGCTCTCCTGCGGATGTAGGGTTCTGCGATTTCCCGCATCTCGATAGCTGTCTGGACCCTCGTGTCAACTCCGAGCTTCTCCAGGGCATCCTGGAGAGACATCGCGTTGATGATGGTGGCAAGCATGCCCATGTAATCGGCGGTCGCGCGGTCCATCCCCGCGGCCTGCGCCTGGACGCCACGCCATAAGTTGCCCCCGCCCACGACCACGGCCGTCTCGACGCCGAGAGCATGTATCTCACGGACTTCTTCTGCAATCATCTTGACGACGTCAAGATCGATACCGTAACCCCTGGGACCTGCGAGAGCTTCCCCTGACAGCTTCAGCACGATCCTCTTGAACCGAGGAGACTCCCCTAGCTCTCCCACTTTCCGCCAGTCTTCCCCTTTCCCATGTCACGGCTGTCTATTGCAGACCGTTTTGGTGCAGACCCTTTTAGCATTCGCACGCCTCAGGCTTCTCAACGCCTTCGCCCACCTCAAACCTGGCAAACCTTCTGACCTGGATCTTCTCGCCCGTTCTCGCGGAGACCTCGGCCACAAGATCTCGTACCGTCTTCTCCGGGTCTCTGATGTACGGCTGCTCAAGCAGGCATACTTCGCTATAGAACTTCTTGAGCCTGCCCTCGACGATCTTGTCCACTACCTTCTCAGGCTTGCCTTCATTCAAAGCCTGGGCCCTGTATACGGAACGCTCGTCCTGAAGCATGGACTCTGGCACATCCTCGGGAGCCACGAAGAGCGGCTTTGAGGCCGCAATCTGCAAGGCTATCTCCTTCGCAAGCGAGCGGAAGTCATCCGTGCGTGCCACAAAGTCGGTCTCGGAGTTGACCTCTACCAGCACCCCGATCTTGCCGCCCAGGTGAATATACGACTCCACTACACCTTCGGCGGCAACTCTCGCAGCACGCTTATGCATTTTCGCCAGGCCCTTCTCCCGCAGGTATGCGATGGCCTTCTCCATGTCACCGCCGGTTTCGGCGAGCGCCTTCTTGCAGTCCATCATCCCGGCACCGGTTCGTTCCCGCAGTTCTTTGATGTCCTCGGCCGTCACAGCCACGAGGCGCCACCCCCTCGAGTAGTCTATTGGTCGGTGCCATTATCCCGCACGGTGGCGTGATCGTCATTCGAAAGCTCCGCAACCTCAAGGTCCAGCGGCATTTCGATAACGTCCGTCGCACCGTCAACGTACTCGCCCTCAAGCTCATGCTCGCGGATTTCTCCAGCCAGCGACCCGGTTTCACCCACCGCTGCCAGAGACGCGTCCCTGCCTTCGAGCCCCTCGATCACCGCATCAGCCATCTTGCCGCAGAGCAGTTTGACCGCACGGATAGCGTCATCGTTTCCGGGAATGACGTAATCAACTTCGTCAGGATCACAGTTGGTATCCACAACCCCGACTATGGGTATGCCGAGCTTTCTCGCTTCTTGCACTGCTATTCTCTCCTTGCGCGGATCGACCACGAAAACGGCGTCAGGCAAGCTTGCCATCTCGCGTATGCCCCCGAGGAACCGCTCGAGTCTTTCCTTCTCCTTCAAAAGCTGCAAGACTTCTTTCTTCGGAAGCACTCCAAACGATCCGTCTTGCTCCATCCTCTCCAGCGCTTTCAAGCGCTCGATACGCTTCCTTATCGTTCGGAAGTTGGTGAGCATCCCACCGAGCCACCGCTCGTTGACATAAAACATGCCACACCGCTCGGCCTCTTCCTTTATCGTATTGTGGGCCTGCTTCTTCGTGCCCACAAAAAGGATAATGCCCCCTTCTTGAACTACGCGCTTTACGAACTCATAAGCCTCTTCAACCTTCTTTACGGTTTTCTGGAGGTCTATGATGTATATGCCGTTGCGCTCGGTGAAGATGTAGGGCTTCATTTTGGGGTTCCATCGCCTGGTCTGGTGGCCGAAATGAACGCCCGCCTCGAGTAACTGCTTCATGGTAACTACTGCCACAATCTCACCTCCTCCCCCACCGGTTTAACCTCCGCCCCTGTCATCCCCCGGCAGAACCCGCGAACGGGCACCGCTGCCGGGATCAAGGAACGTGCGTGCTCACACCAAATGGTAGTATACCACACTGGTATTTGCATATCAACGAACCCCTGCCGCGAAATTTTCCTGCTGGGGGCGTAGACCCGTTCGCCTAGCCACTCGGCCCGGGCCGAATACTTCGACCAGGGTGGGGAATACCTAAGTTGGAGCTCAGAAATCTTCCCCCTTCGTCCAGGGGTTGCCGGTGATTGCATGACGGAACACCCCCCTTACCCTGGGGCAAGCAGCGTCAGACCACGGGAGGGGTATGCCCCCTCCGAGTGGGAACCCGGAATGCAACACCGGCAACCCCAGGCAAGAGTCCCCACAGTCAAGAGCAGCTTGGGTTTCTGGCTACCAAATTGGATCTGTTGGCAGAAGACGGAGGTTAGGTTAGTTGGGTTTTCTTCGGGACGTCCTCGGTGAGATCATATCGATATTCACTTTTGAAAGCCCGGCCAGCGAGGAAGAGTTCGTGCTCGATACCCAGAGAAAACTGCCAGGCCTCACATCGGATGTGCCTCCGCGAACCGGCACAGCCCCACCTCAACCTGCGGGTGAATTCGAAGGTAACCAGGCGGCAGACGGGAACGCAGGAAAGCAGGCTGCAGACGCAAATGCAGGAAAGCCTGACAAGATAAACAAACTACCCGTACCGGACGACAGGTTAGCCGGCAGAACGTCCCGAACGCCCCGGGGGTTCATCCGACCCAAGAAGATGCAAGCCATGAAGGTAGGCGCAGGGCACCCGGCCCGTCGTCCGGAACAGCATCTTCAGGAGGCTTCGGAAGAGATCCCACCACCACCGAGAGATGGAGAAAAGGGAACCAGCCAACCTGAAGAGCAGCCCGCGGGGTCGGGCGGCGAAAGCGGGCCGTCGTGGGGCGGCATCGGCGACGAGGTCAAGCCGCTCGCAAGGGAACTGGAGGCCAACCTCGACGCCATAAAACAGGTCCTTCACTACGGTCTGAACGCCGACGTAATCGTCCGCGAGTTTGACATACCTACTTGCTCGCCGACCAGGGCAGCGATCGTATTCATGGAGGGCCTGTCGAGCAAGGAGATCATCGATTGGGCCATCCTCCAGCCTCTCATGCTCATCTCAAACCTGGAAGAGGGTCGCGACGCCCTCGACGTGTTGCGCCTGGTTGAACGAAAGCTCCTACCCGGGAACCAGGTGACACGCAAGGATAACTTGAGGGGAGCTGTCGAAGGGATCATCGCGGGAACCACTTGCCTCTTCGTTGACGGTTACGACATCGCGCTTGAGGTTGAAACCAAGGCCTGGGAACACCGGGGGATCGGCCGCCCCACCGCCGAGATGGTGGTCCGCGGGCCCCAGGAAGCCTTCAACGAGACCCTCAAGAATAACGTGGCGCTCGTCAGAAGGCGCATGAGGACGCCCGACCTCGTCAATGAGATGCTCAAAGTTGGAACCGTCTCGCGGGTGGACTGCGCTGTCCTTTATCTTGAAGGCATTGCCAACCCCAAGCTGGTCGCCGAAGTGAAGAGGCGGATCAACGGCATTCGCACTGACCACGTTCAGGACACGGGCGCGCTTGAGCAGTTCATTGAAGACAGACCTTTCGTCTTGATCCCGCAGGTCCAGTCCACCGAGCGTCCCGACAGAATGGCAGCGTTCCTGGCGGAAGGTCATGTCGGAATCCTCCTCGACGGGAGCCCTTTCGGCCTTGTCGCGCCAACCACTTTCTGGTCGCTTCTGCACGCCGCAGAGGACCATTTTCTGAGGTGGCCTTTCGGCACTTTTCTCCGGCTTGTGAGGTTGCTCGGCCTCGCGGTTTCAGTGCTGTTACCCGGCGTATATATAGCCCTGACCAACTTCCACCCCGAGATGATCCCGACCGACCTCTTGCTGGCGATCGCGGCGACGCGCGAGAGGGTCCCATTCCCCACTGTGGCTGAAGTGATCCTCATGGAAGTATCATTTGAACTCATCCGGGAAGCGGGGATAAGGGTGCCCGGAGTGATCGGGCCCACGCTCGGCATAGTCGGGGCTCTCATTTTGGGCCAGGCGGCTGTCGCAGCGACGATAGTCAGCCCCATTCTCGTCATCATCGTGGCCATCACTGCGCTCGGATCGTTCGCGGTGCCCAACTTCAATATGGCTTTCGCTGGCCGGATTACGCGGTTTGCGTACGTTTTTCTTGCGGCAGCATTCGGGTTCTACGGCATCGCAGTGGGATTGCTCATACAGATGATGGTATACGTTAACACGAGATCCTTCGGTGTGCCGTTCATGTCTCCCGTCGCGCCCTTCGTCAGGTCCAGCGGCGACCTGGTCCTGAGGTATCCGTCATGGGCTATGGAACTGCGGCCCCCCTTCCTTGAGACAGAGCAAAGGGTGCGCCAGCCGGAGGTCTCTCGCAAATGGACCCCCTCGGCTGCCCGCGACGAGAGGGCGTCCGGACAGTCAAGGGGCGCCCGGGAACGGGCAAAACCCCACCCCAATAGAGGTAAAGA
>JBFMGS010000051.1:0-14394 GCA_040752635.1 Bacillota bacterium | reverse complement strand
TGGCCGAGAGAGCCGCGCGTGCAGTTGACGGTTTGGGAGACTGGGTCGATGGGTTCGAGTTTCACTACCCCAACGAGTTGAACGAGGACAACCTGAGCAAGGTTCAAAGAGTTCTTGGGGAAAAGGACATTTACTGCCTTGCGCTGGGGCTTTTTTCAGACCCTCGGTTTGCGCTTGGTTCTTTCATCAATCCGAAAAAGGAGCTACGCCGGGAAGCGATCGAAATCACGAAGAGCGGGATTGACCTCGCCAGCCACATTGGGGCCAGGTTTATTATCTGGCCTGGAGGAGAAGGGTACAACTACCCGTTCCAGGTCGATTACGATGAGGTGTGGTCTTACTTTATAGATGGCATCGGGGAAGTTGTGGATTATGCGGCCGGCAAGGATGTGACTGTCTTCCTCGAGCACAAGAACAGCGAGCCTGCCATGAAGATTCTCATGCGCAATATGGGTATGAGCTTGTATGTGGTGTTCAAACTCAGGGAGAAAGGGATCGATACGAGCAAGCTGCAAATGAACATGGACTGGCAGCATCTGCTCATGAACGGGGAACACCTTGCGGAGTATGCGGCCATTCTGGGGAAGGAAGGTTTGCTCGGACACCAGCATGCGAATAGCGGGTGGGGCACCTTTGATGACGACAACATGGTAGGCGCAAGCTTCTTTACCGAGACTCTCGCCCTTGCCAAGGAGCTTCAGAGAGTTGGGTATGGAAGCAGAGGGGAGCGCATAGGGTTCGACCTGTTCCCGTATACAGAGAACCAGGTAGAGGCCGTAAAGCAGAGCATAATCCAGTGGGAGTTTATCGACCGGGTCGCCTCGAGGATTGACTCCGAGGCTTTGTCCGAAGCTCAAAGGAATAGGGACGCTGTGAGGGCATACATGGAGGTCTATAAAGCCCTGGGGATGGATGCGTCTCTCCAATAAGCCTGGCGAAGACTGGCTGAGGGCTGGCGGGTTTGTCAGCAGAGTGAAGGCCTGCCGCGGGGTAGACCCTCATCCCGAGCGGAGATGGACAGCGGGTAAGGAGCTGCTTCTCAAAGAGTGGGACAGCAGGGGCGATAACCAAACGACTAACTACATCCGGAAAGGGAGTGATACCGTGATCGAGGGGAAGGACGCAGGGTTTGACGGTAAGCGCGTTCGGTACGGGATGGTCGGGGGCGGCCAGGGTGCATTCATTGGCGACGTTCACAGGAAGGCAGCGGGCTTTGAAGAGAAAGCGCAGCTTGTGGCCGGCGTGTTCTCGAGAGATTACCAAAACACTTTGGCAACAGGGCAAAGCCTGGGGATCGACCCTGCGCGTCTATACAGGAGTTTTGAAGAGATGGCGAGACAAGAGGCTGCGAGGGAAGACGGAATCGACTTCGTCTCCATCGTTACGCCCAACTACGCGCACTATTCGGTCGCGAAGGCTTTCCTGGAGAACGGTATCCATGTAGTGTGCGATAAGCCATTCACGTTCAAAGTTGAAGAGGCCGAGGAGCTAGCCCGGATAGCCGGGGCGAAAGATCTTCTCATCGGGATTACCTACACGTACTCAGGGTATCCGATGGTAAAGCACGCCCGCGAAATGGTTCGCCGCGGTGAGATTGGGGACATCCGCGTGGTCTCAGCGCAGTACTTTCAAGGCTGGCTTGCGACTTCATTAGAGGCGACAGGCCAGAAGCAGGCGGCGTGGCGGACGGATCCAAAGCAAGCAGGCGTTTCGAACTGTGTCGGCGACATCGGGAGTCACATCGAACACATAGTCTCCTACGTAACCGGCATGAGGATCGCTTCGCTTTGTGCGAACCTCGACATCTTCGGGGAGAATAGAGAGCTTGACGATAACGCCGAGATCCTGGTCAGGTACGATAACGGCGCGAGCGGAGCGTACCACAGTTCGCAGGTAGCGATCGGACACGACAACGATTTGAGGGTTCGGATATTCGGCACAAAGGGTTCAATCGAGTGGGCGCAGGAGAACCCGAACTATCTGAGGGTAGCCTACCTCGGCCAGCCTGTCCAGGTGCTCTCCAGGGGAGAAGGCTATATGTATCCTCAGGCGGCCAGGTTCTCACGGATTCCGTCAGGGCATCCAGAAGGCTACTACGAGGCTTTCGCCAACATCTATTCCGCCTTCATCAACGCTCTGCTCAAGAAGAAGGCCGGGCAGACTCTATCTGCCGAGGATCTGGATTTCCCGGGCGCCGAAGCCGGGATCACTGGAGTGAGGTTCATCAACAAGTGTGTCGAGAGCTCGAAGAAAGGTTCTGTCTGGGTTTCCTTGGACTGACCCAATAACTCGGGAAGGGGGTAGCTTTAGATGGCAAGGCCGATAACTCTGTTCACCGGCCAGTGGGCGGATCTGACCTTTGACGAAATGTGCAGGAAAACTAGTGAGATGGGATACGACGGCCTAGAGATCGCCTGTTGGGGCGATCACATGGATGTGAAGAGAGCAGCCGAGGAGCCTGAATACATCGCGGAGAGAAAGGCGATCTTGAGCAAGTACAACTTGAAATGCTGGGCTTTGGGCGCGCATCTCGCCGGACAGTGCGTTGGCGATCTTTACGACAGCCGCCTGGACAATTTCGCGCCTGCACGGGTGAAGGGCGATCCCGCCGGGATCCGGGAATGGGCTATCCAGGAGATGAAGTACACGGCGAAGGCCGCAAAGAACATGGGTTGCTATGTGGTCACCGGTTTCACCGGCTCTCCCATCTGGAAGTTCTTCTACTCGTTCCCGCAGACTCCCGAAGAGATGATCGAGGATGCATACAGGGAGATCGTGGAGCTGTGGAGCCCGATCCTCGACGAGTTCGATCGCTGTGGGGTCAAGTTCGCACTTGAGGTTCACCCGACAGAGATAGCCTATGACTTCTACACCACAAAGCAGCTCTTTGAGGCCTTTGAGCACCGCCCGACCATAGGGCTGAATTTCGACCCGAGCCACCTTCTCTGGCAGGGTGTAGCCCCACACTTGTTCCTACGGGAGTTCCGCAACCGGGTCTACCACGTCCACATGAAGGATGTAGCTGTGAACCGCGACGGCAGGGCAGGCATACTCGGTTCTCATCTGCCTTTCGGGGATAGTCGCAGAGGGTGGAACTTCCGGTCCTTGGGCCACGGCGACGTGAACTTCGAGGAGATAATCCGCGAGCTTAACGACATGAATTATACCGGTCCCCTATCGGTGGAGTGGGAAGATAGCGGCATGGACCGCGAGTTCGGCGCGAAAGAGGCCTTGGAGTTCGTCAGGAAGATCGATTTCAAGCCGTCAGCAATCGCCTTCGACCAGGCAATGAAGAAGTGAGCGGCTGCAGAGGGCGAAATCACAGGTGAAGGGTTGACTAGATGAGCAACACACATCAGAGTGCAAAGATAGAACACCCCCGTCGCCGGTGGAAACTCACTCTCAGACTCAGAGGGTACATGGCTGGGTACTGGATGGTGGCGCCAGCCGTAGCGCTGTATGTCCTCTTCGTCCTTTATCCAATCTTCAGGGGGCTGTTCATAAGCCTGCACGACTGGAACGTTTTCAGCCCGATGACGTGGGTGGGTCTTCAGAACTATCGGCTGCTCTTGCGGGATGACATATTCCGACGCGCCATCGCCAATAACGTGATCTACGCAGTCGCGGTGACGGTCAGTAAGAACGCCTTGGGCTTCCTTCTCGCAGTGCTCGTAAACGCCGAACGGCTCCGGGGAAGAACATTCTTCCGAACCATCCTTTTCATGCCCGTGACCATGTCCTTCGTTGTAGTGGGACTCCTGTGGTCGTGGATATACAATCCCCTGTTTGGCCTGCTCAATGCTTCATTGAAGGCGATGGGGCTCGGCTTCCTGATTCGCGATTGGCTCAGCGACCCCGGCATAGCGCTATGGTCGATCATTCTTGTTGACACTTGGAAATGGCTAGGATTCCATATGGTGATCCTGCTTGCTGGGTTGCAGAGTATTCCAACGGAATTATATGAAGCTGCGTATGTTGATGGCGCCAGCTCGTGGCGTCAGTTCTGGGGGATCACCGTTCCTCTCATGATGCCCGTATTGACGGTTAGCGTGATGCTCTCACTCATGGGGGCGTTTGTCAGGAACTTCGACTTGGTATACGTGATGACCGGCGGCGGCCCCGCGCACGTGACGGAAGTTGTCCTGACTTGGCTTCACACGCAGGCTTTCGGCTTCGCCAGGATGGGATACGGGGCTGCAATGGGATTCATGTTGTTCGTCGTGGTGTTCATCTTCTCCATGGTTGTGATGAGGAGTATGAGAACCGAGCGCTTGGAGTTCTAGCAGGTCTGTCAATGAAGACGCCTGTGTGGACGCTCTGCCCGCTGCGAACTGCGGGCGGCCGGCACTCTGGCGCGCTCAGGCGGACGCTACGAATCGCAATTCCCGCACTGGCGGGCCAAGTTACAGTGCGGGAGGACTTGTTGCCGGCGGAAGCGCTGGGGTTGTGTTGACGAGAACGAGTCCGGTGCCGGACGTGTTTTCTCGGGAGGGTAACGAAGGTGAAATCGAGTAGAGGCAACATCTTCGTAATTTGCATGTATGTGCTACTTGCAGTTTTTGCGGCTGCAACTCTATATCCGGTGCTCTGGATGGTATTTGGCTCGCTTAAAACCGAAGGCGAAATATACTCGAACGTATGGGGACCTCCAGCCTTACCACGCTTTGCTAATTACCTGGCATCGTGGAGGACCGCCCGGATCGGTACCTATGTGGTGAACAGCATACTTGTTACCTTTCCGGCGCTATTCTTGCTTCTCGCATTTGCATGTATGGCTGCCTATGCCTTTGCCCGACTTCGCTTCCCAGGCGACAACCTGATTTTCTACATGTTCCTCCTTTCACTGATGATACCGGCGGGGGTGCTTGTGATCCCCCTGTTTACCCTGGTTCGAGATCTGAGGTTGCTGGATACCAGGGCATCGCTGGTGCTCACGTATTCTTCATCGGGCCTCGCGTTCTCAATCTTCCTGTTGAGGGCATACTTCCTGTCTATTCCGAAGGAGCTTGAGGAGGCCGCAGTGATTGATGGCTGTTCGCCCCTGAGAACCTTCTTAAGGATAGTTATGCCCATAGCCAAACCGGGTATAGCTGTGGTATCGGTTTTTCAGGGCATGGACATGTGGAACGAGTTCTTTCTAGCTTTGGTTTTCGTGCGGCGTGAGACAATGCGGACCATCCCTTTAGGGCTCCTGCAATTCTTCAAGAAATACTCGACCGATTGGCCCCTTTTCTTCGCGGCGGTTTGCATGACAACGATTCCCATAATAGCCCTCTACATCTGCAGTCAAAAGCAGTTCATAAAGGGACTGACGGCAGGTGCCCTCAAAGGGTAAGGACGCAGCCAATCGGGATAGGTGTTAGATAGCCAGCAGGCGTTGTTTGAACTCGAATCGGTGGCACGCTCAGAACTAAGTCTCGTGACCGGGATTCTTCAACTACATGAGGAGGAAGCTGAACTATGCTCAAGCCCACGATCGGTTACCACACAATTACCTGGGATCTAGAAGGTAATCTTGAGGAGGGAATCAGGGACATCGCTGAGTTGGGGTATAAAGCCTTTGAAGCACTTAACCCGTCCACCCTGGCTAACGATTTCTCACGTAGATTCATGGACTTCGGAACAGTCGCACCCCCACCGTTCATCAGCGACACTGCCTATCTGAAATCCCTGGCTGCTATAAGTGATGCACAAGATAGATACGGTATTCCTTTGACTTCACTTTATTGCAACGCTGAGTTCATAAATCCTGAAACGGCTGAACTTGAGTTTAGCTGTTTCAAGGCAGTTGCGCGATGGCAGAAGGGGATGGGCTGCAAGTACCTGGTGTGTGGTGGCGGACCTAAAGGGGAGCGGCCGGAAGCGGCATACAAGATGATGGCGAAAGCCCTGGAGCGTATAGGAGAGTATTGCGGGAACTTAGGTATCCAGCTTTGCTATCACCCCCACCTGGATACCTTTGTTGAAACTAGGGAGCAGCTTGATAAACTCTGCGAAGCGACCGACCCGGCCCTTGTCGCGCTTTGTATCGACCCGGCACATCTCACCGTAAGAGGTGAAGATGTGGTAGACATCTTCCAGACCTACGTGAGTAGGATCAAATACATCCATTTCAAAGATGTTAAGGGTGAAAACCTCACACAACTTAAGGGCAGGGCCAGATACGACACGTTTGCCGAGCTAGGCGAAGGAGTAATCGACTTCCCAGGCATAGTCAAGGTCTTGGACGCTGCAAACTACGAAGGTTACATTATCGTTGAGCTGGATAGGAGCCGGCGGGGCGCAAGGGCTAGCGCCGAGGTAAGTAAACGGTACCTGCAGAATGTATTAGGATTCAAGTTCTAGCGTCTGCGGGCCGTTTCTTGTCTTAGCGGCAGCAATTTCGCGGAGCCAACTTCGCGGAACCAAGGAAAAAGGGCGCCCCGAGGAGGTGGTAAGCCGAGAGAGAGCGCGCGAGCCAGTAGGGTTTTGGGGTCCGGTCATCTCCCGGGCCCGACAGATCTAACACACTGAACGGGCATAAGGGATGGCGCTTTCAGAACCAACCGAAGACATGTAAGTCATTTGAATCGAAACTAACATTAAGGGGGCGAGTTGCATGTGCTTTAGGAAGTACCTGGTTGCGCTAGCGGGTGCAGTAGTGCTGTTGATGATGGCCGGGACATCTGAAATGGCTTCCAAAGAGAAGCTGGTAATCTTCGGCACCGAGCTACCTGAACTTGTCCAATCGGCAAGGGACAAGATAGCCGAAGGGTTCGAGGCTGAAAACCCGGGGATCGAGGTTGTGTGGAGACTCGAGGGCGAGTGGAAAGACAGCCTCCAGAGAATGATGACAGCTCGACTTGCAGGTGAACAAATGGACGTTATAGTCGCTGCGGCTAACCCCACAAACTCGGTGTACGTCCGGGAAAAGCTCCTAATGGACCTCACCGAGGTCATCGGAGACATCCGCAAGCGGGTCGACCCGGCGGCTCTAGAGGCGTTCACCATAGGTGGCAGAATATGGGCGATTCCACACTCGTGCATGTCTACCTCTGCATGGTATTACAATAAGGCTATCTTCAAGAAATACGGCCTAGAAGAGCCCAAGACGTA
Source organism: Bacillota bacterium (assembly GCA_040752635.1). GTDB lineage: Bacteria > Bacillota > SHA-98 > UBA4971 > UBA4971 > JBFMGS01. Next base: position 7,299 of record JBFMGS010000051.1, on the reverse strand, counting down.
TTCGGATATGGTTGCTATTGCCCGCAAACTCAACCAGGCAGGCGTAATACCCGCTGTGCATCAAGGCAAGAACCCGTGGATGTGGCCGATGTGGTACTTTGAGACTTTTGCCCAGACATCGGGCAATAAGTCAGTGGAACTCACGATTCAGAACCTAATGGGGAAGAGGAAATTCACAAGTCCTGAGGACGTACAAGCGCTAGAAGCTATAGCAAACTTCGTGAAGGATGGTATCCTCGGTAAAGGGGTCCTGGACACCGACTGGGAAGGGATGCGTTCAGCGTTCGTCACAGGTAAGGCCGCCATGTATTACGGTGGCAGCTGGGAACTTCCTTGGCTGCTTGCGAACGCGAAAGGTATGGACATCGGCATATTTGAGTTCCCCCTGATTAAACAGGGTGTAATATCTCAGCACGGCGGTGGGCCCGATCAAGGCCTAGCCATTTCGAGCTCTATCTCACCGAAACGGTTCAACCTGGCGCTCAAGTTCATCGAATACTGCACCAGGGATAACCCTGCGAATATGTGGCTTGCTCCAATGGAGCCCATCGCTACGACCCATGTCAACGGGCCGAAATCGAGCAATCCCATCGCCCGTGAGATGGCCACCCAGTTCGTGCCACACACCATCAGGTTCCTCGACTGGATATGGCCGCTAGAGGTTAGTCAGGCATTCCAGCAGGCGATACAGTCGGTTGTGGCGGGCGTGCGAACACCTCAAGAGGCGATGCAGGTAGTGCAGAAGGCTTACGACGATCTCGTGGCCAAGGGATACCGGTTTGACTACTGGAACACATGGTCCGAGAGTGACTGGGCGCTGGTAACTCCTCCTACCAAACGTTAAGACTGCTTGAGTTTCCCGGGTGGGTTCCCTGTTGCGCATGGCCAACCCGGTCCTCGATGCGGGTGAACCAGTGCTGCAGCAAGTGCAATCCGATAGAGGAAAAACTTCATCTGCTCCTAGGTTAGTGTAGGTTATTACGGCACAGAATTGCAAGATGGAAACCCGCCCGGGTTTTCTCCAAACGGCTCTCAGGGAAGCCAGGCGTCCGGACGCAGGCGGCCGTCTACGGTGGTAGTTGGTGTGAAGGCATCCAACGGTGGAGCTCGCTCAGGGTACCCGGCCTGGTTGGCGCCGGGGCGGGCTCGTAGAGGAATGTCGGTGGCAGACAAGGGTGTACGGCCTCGCTGCAACCAGTACCCTATGCACGAAGGTTGCTGTCAGTTACGTAGTATACCGGCTAAGGCCGTCGCCCCTGGGGCGGTGAAATAGTGTACCACAAGTTGCCGGCGTTCGCGGATCAGGGACCGTGCGTACCAGTTGTCCTGCACTTGTCAATGGGGGTAATCGGGTGGAACCAATCGTGTTTACCTTAGGAGACGCCATGGTAGACATGGTTGTCTCGCTTCCTGAGTTGCCCCGTCGCGGTGGAGATGTTGAGATTGGGCATTACAGCAAACTGCCTGGAGGTTCGGCGGCGAACGTTGCGGTGGGTTTGTCGCGACTCGGAGTTAAGACCGCGTTTCTAGGGGCAGTCGGCGGCGATCAAGAGGGTGTCTTTCTTCTAAACGAGTTCGCAAAAGAGGGAGTTGACGTTTCCGGCGTTCGGGTAGCCTGTGACGTCCCTACAGGCCTTGTCATTTCTCTGGCCGACGAAACAGGCGAACGCACCATGCTATCCTTCAGGGGGGCTGGTACAGAATTCAGGCTTGAAGATACTGATCTTGAAAGAGTCCTGCGTGGCAAGGTACTTCACGTATCCGGGTACTGTTTTATCAGAGATCCCCAACGTGGCGCATCTCTCGCCCTGGTGAGGGCATGCAGGGAAAAAGGAGTAAGGGTGTCATTCGACCCGGGCCCGCAGGTGAGCAGGGTTGCCCCGGTGATTCTAGATGAAGTCTTACAATGCACCACCATATTCCTACCGAATAGGCAGGAGGCGTTCGAGCTAACTGGAAAAAGTGAGCCAGAGGAGGCAGCAAGGGCCGCCCTGGGGTTAGGACCAAAACTGACATGTATCAAATTGGGCGGTGCTGGTTGCGTGATTGCGGAGCCTTCTAGGTGTTTGCGAATCGCAGGTTTCAGCGTAAGGGTTGTTGATAGCACTGGCGCCGGAGACGCGTTTGATGCGGGCTTTCTTTATGCTTTCTTGCGGGGGTGGGGGCTAGAGGAAATGGGCAGGTTTGCGAATGCGGTTGGGGCTTTGAGTACTGCACAAACCGGCGCGAGGGCCTCTTTGCCCCGTTTGAATGAGGTAGGACTTTTCTTGAAGGAGATGGAGTCGGGTGATGGAGCGGTTTCAAAGCGTTTTCGGGGTCAGTAAGCCAATCATCGGGATGATTCACTTGTTGGCGTTGCCGGGTTCTCCGAACTACAAGGGAGACGGGCTGGCGCACATTGTCGAAGCCGCCGTTCGGGATGCGACGAGGCTGAAAGATGGAGGGGTCGACGCTATCCTGGTTGAGAACTATCGAGACTACCCCTTCAAGCCGGCCACGACCGACCCCGAGACAGTGGCTTCCATGACTGCGGTTATAAAAGAGATTTCGCGGGAGGTCAACTTGCCCATAGGAGTCCAGATTCTTCGCAACAGTGCCATATCTGGGTTGGCCGTTGCTCACGCAACCGGCTCACAGTTCATGAGGGTTAACGTGCTGGTCGAGGCAATGGCGACAGACCAAGGTATAATACAAGGATGCGCTCATGATCTTCTACGCTACCGTAAATCACTGGGGGCAGAACACATCTTAATCTTGGCTGATGTGCACAGCAAACACGCGGCGCCGATAGGGAACAGGCCCGTTGAGGAGTCGGCAAAAGATACGGCGCACAGGGGGATGGCGGATGCGCTAATCATTAGCGGCGCGAGGACCGGTGCAGAACCCGATATTGATAAGCTCCGTAGAGTGAGGAATGCAGTCCCGGATACGCCGATTGTAATCGGCAGCGGGTTCTCCAGGGAAAACGCAAAAGAACTATTCAAGTACGCTAACGGTGCAATCGTAGGGACCTCTCTAAAAGAGGGAGGAGTAACTGAAAACCCGGTCGATGAGTCTCGGGTCAAGAATCTGATGAGCTTCGTAAGGTCTTTACGGTAGGACTGGCATGGCCCCCGGTCGCAGGCTATTTGAACCTGGAGCGAGGTTTACTCTGGGTGTGCCGATGTAGACGATGGGAAACAAAGTTGCCAGCGCCGCGAAGATACCCCTAGGGGAGCGGGCGCCCAAGCTTCAAGGGCTATCTTCAAAAGGAGCACGAGGAGGCCCTTGAGTACTGGCGCAAAGCCGGGGTCCTAAATCTTGAGCGTGAAGCGTCAGTAATCCTGACATTGGCGAGCCTCTTTGGTCTTCGAGGAGGCGCACTTTGCTCCGCGGTCAACAACCTCATTGAGGACAAGCTGGAGTTCGGCGCGGGAAATGACGAGGCTATCAAGACCGCGTTGGAAGCGGTTGCAATTCTGAGCAAGCGGGATTCCTGTAAGTAGTTCCAAGCGGTTCACGGTGAAGGAATAGCGGAAGGAGCGAGTCACGAACAACTATGGAAAGGTTACGCGTTGGTGTGATAGGCTGTGGGGAAATTGCTCAGATAATGCATTTGCACTTCCTAAGCGATCTTAAGGACATGTTTGAAGTGACCGCGGTGTGTGACATCTCCCGGCAGACTGTCAACCAGATCGGGAGCAACTTTGGCGTTCGGAAGCGTTTTACCAATTATCGAGATTTGCTAAGCCAGGACGATGTGGATGTCGTAGCAGTCCTCACTTTTGACCACATCGACATCGCCTGTGACGGGGCAGCTGCGGGTAAGCACCTCTTCATTGAGAAGCCTCTATGCTTCAACCTGGAAGAGTGCGACAGGCTGCTAGAAGCCAGCAAGAAACACGGAGTCAAGGTGATGGTCGGGTACATGAAACGCTATGACCCGGCTTATGAATATGCGCAACCGATGTTTTCCCAGCTCGAAGATGTAAAGCTTGTCCGCGTACACGACCTTGCTAGTGGGGTCAGAGATGGCTCTTTAATCCCTCTTCGGGATATATACACTCTATACCGTTTCCAGGATGTGTCGCGAGAGGAGTTTGCAGCTCTGCGTGGCAAGACGAGGCAGGCCATGGCCGAGGCTATTGGAAGCAACGAGGAGGAGCGCATAAACGCTTACTCAATGCTGCTTGGCCTGGCATCTCATGATTGTAGCATATTGAGAGGCGCCTTTGGCGATCCGGAGGAGATCCTCTTCACAGACATATATCAGGGCGGCCGGTATCTCATATCTGTTTTGAGGTACCCGAATGATGTCCGATGTGTCTGGGAGGTCGGGGGGTTCGATGTCAAGAAGAGTTGGTGGGATGAGGAGCTTGCAGCCTTCGGATCCGAAAAGATGATTGCGGTAAGGTTCCCGAACCCGTATATAAGATATGCTCCTACCATCGTCGCCATAAAGGAATTGGACGGGCAGGCAGAAGTTGAGAAGCAAGTGATAGCTTCTTACGATGAAGCATTCAGGAGAGAGTGGAAGCATTTCTACGAGTGCATAGTGAGCAACAAGGAGCCTAGGACTACGGCAGAAGACGCAAAGGAAGACATAAAACTGCTAGCCGACATTATAAAGGCGGCGAAGTAGTGATGGTTGAGTCGGTAAGACCGGCTGACGGCGTGCCCAGTAAGTCGAGGGCTCTCATGCCCGGCCGATTGAGCTCTTTCCATGCGGACCGTCGCAGAGGCTCAGCACTGCGCCGTGTATCAGCCAGGGGGCACGCCACGTGGTTTGTTGGTTGCACATGCGTAACAACAAGATGAACTGTTGCAGGGGTGAGCATTTTGGTCCGCAATAAACAGCCCAAAACACCTCCTAAACTCGAAGTGGAAGGAAAGCCCGTTCTTACAGGCATTTGCCCCGAGTGCGTCGCAAGATACGTTCTCCTCGCGGTCAGAGACCCCCTCGGGTTTAAACGGGATGCTGCTGAAGAGATAGCAAGCTACTTTGACTCGGCCAAAAAAGTGGCAGACACCGGGATGTTCATAACCTATTCCGGGGAATACAGAGGAGTGCCGGTTACCGTATGCTCCACCGGCAGTGGAGCCCCTGACACAGAGATAGCATTCATGGATTTCATCCAGTACTCTGCCGCAGACACCTTCATTCGCGTGGGGACGTCAGGGTCCTACCACCCCGCTGTGAGAGTCGGGGACGTGGTTATCTCGTCCGGAGCTGTCCGCGATGACGGAACCTCCCGGGAATACGTTAAGACAAGCTATCCGGCGGTCGCAAGTCACGAGGTCGTGCTGGCATTGAGCGACGCCGCGGAAGAGGTCGGGGCCAGTTATCATATCGGGATCACAAGGTCAAATGACTCCATATACTGCGGGCAGGGCAGGCCTGTTAAGGATTACATGCAGGATGAACATCTGGCAATTCCAGACTACTGGCGCCGCGCAGGTGTAATGAACGTCGAAAGGGAGACATCCATCATACTCACTCTATCGAATCTATTCCATGTCAGGGGAGGATCCGTATGCGCCGTGGTGAACAGCACTCCCCACGGGTATCTAGACGTATCGGCAGGAGTACAAGATGCGATAAGAACTGCCTTGGAAGGAATAAGGCGCTTGAACCATTGGGATGCACAGGTGAAGAAGTCAGGAAAGAAGTGGTGGACCCCTTCGTTACTTCAAGGATAGCGCTCGGGGGCCGACCCAGTTGCGGGGATACAATCGCGACATTCCTTGGAGGTGTCAGTTTTGCCGTTGCTTCTAGGTATCGACATAGGTACTTCAGGGACTAAGGTCGTTATCATAAATGAGAATGGAGATGTACTCGGCTCGGCCCTAGGTGCCTATACGCTTCACACTCCGCACCCGAACTGGGCGGAGCAAGACCCGGAAGACTGGTGGAAAGCGACGGCTGCAGCCATCAGGAAGGCTTGCGAGAGCGGTCGGGTGGACCCCGCTCAAATTGGCGCCGTAGGGCTTTCCGGGCAGATGCACGGGCTTGTCCTGCTCGATGAGAACAACGAGGTTCTGCGGCCTGCGATTCTGTGGTGTGATCAGAGGACAGCCGCAGAATGCCGGTGGATCACCGAAGCCGTTGGTGAAAAGCGCTTACGGGAACTCACTTGCAACCTTGCTCTCACAGGCTTCACAGCGCCCAAGGTCATCTGGGTAAGAGACCACGAACCCAGGATATATGATAGAATCCGCAAGATCCTCCTTCCTAAGGACTATATAAGGTTCAGGCTTACCGGTGAGTACACGACGGAAGTCTCTGATGCTTCCGGAACCCTCCTGTTCGATGTCAAAAACCGGGGGTGGTCAAAGGCAGTAATAGATATCCTCGGGATCCGCGAGGAGTGGCTGCCACGATGCTATGAGTCTCCCGAGGTCGCAGGGAGAGTCACCCGGCAAGCGTCCCGGGAGACCGGCCTTCGTGAAGGGACTCCCGTAGTCGGTGGAGGAGGGGACCAGGCGGCGGGGGCTGTTGGAAGCGGAGTAGTGAAACCCGAGGTCATGTCTGTCACCATCGGAACGAGCGGTGTTGTGTTCGCTCACGTACAGCAGCCTGTCCTTGACCCGGAGGGAAGGCTTCACACTTTTTGTCACGCGGTCCCCGGGGAGTGGCATGTGATGGGAGTCACGCTCGGCGCGGGGGGGTCGATGCGGTGGTTTAGGGACGCACTATGCCAGACAGAGGTGGCCGTTGGTCACTGCGCCGGTATGGACCCGTATGACCTGATCACGGCCGAAGCCGAACAAGCGGAGCCAGGCTGTGAAGGACTTGTATTCCTTCCCTATGTCGCCGGGGAAAGGACGCCCTATCCCGATCCCAACGCACGTGGAGTCTTCTTTGGGCTATCCCTTCGACACACCAAGGCTCACCTGGCTCGTGCAGTCATGGAGGGAGTGGCGTTCAGCTTGAGGGACTGCCTTGAGCTGGTGAGAGATCTGGGAGTCTCCGCAACACAGGTGAGGATTTCCGGGGGCGGTGCCAGAAGTCGGTTATGGCGACGGATCATTGCTGACGTCTTCGGGATCCCGCTTGTTACCGTCAACGTTACCGAGGGGCCGGCTTATGGCGCTGCGCTTTTGGCTGGGGTCGGCACAGGGGTCTATGAAAGTGTGGTGGATGCCTGTGAGAAGACCATAAAGCCTGCCAGCACAACACAGCCTGATCCTCTTGATGCTGAAAGGTACGAGGGGTATTACGACCTGTACCGATCACTGTACCCAAAGCTCAAGTCGGGATTTGACAAGGCGGCTTCGCTCATCGTACGGCGCCGATGATGTGCGACAACCAGATCAACT
>JBFMGS010000050.1:10015-14472 GCA_040752635.1 Bacillota bacterium | reverse complement strand
TCTAGACTGGAGGGGGCATCTTGACCTACAAAGCGATCACCGGAACGTTCTTAGATGAGATCACTTATGACATCCCTTCTTCAAACTGGAGTGAGAAGGAGTGGGCATGCGAATTTGAGACCATGAAGCAGGCAGGAATCGACACGGTCATCGTCATCCGTTCCGGCCTGGCTGAAAAACTCGCCTGCCCCTCTGAGGCGGTCTCAAGACACGTGCCTACTCTACCTGTCTACCAGGACCTGGTCGCCCTCTTCCTGGAGCTTGCAGCGCAGAACGGCATGCGTCTATTCTTGGGGTTATACGATTCGAACCGCTTCTGGTACCGCAATGACTGGCAGACGGAAGTAAACATCAACAGAGAGTTCATCCGTGAGATGCTTGATAGATACGGTTCATCGCCCGCGTTTGCCGGCTGGTACCTGCCCCACGAGACTGCGGATACCGGCCTCAGGATCATTGACATCCACACGAGCCTGGCGGAAGAGATCCGAAAGCTCTCGGGTCTTCCCATCCTGATCTCGCCTTACTTCCATGGCCGCCTGGACCCAATGCACGTTGTCGCCTTTGGGGAGAAGGCCTTTCCTCGCACTGTCGAGGAACACCTCCGCCAGTGGTCGGAGATCTTCAGCCGCCTGGAGGGCCTGGTAGACTATTGTGCGTTCCAGGACGGCAGCGCTGAGTTCTTGAAGCTTGAAGAGCTTGTGCGGGCGACTGCTGAGATTGCGCAAAGACACAAGATCGAGCTCTGGTCGAACCTGGAGACGTTCGACCGGGACATGCCCATCAAGTTCCCGCCCATTGACTGGCGCAAGCTGGTCTACAAGCTAGAGGTGGTACAGCCGTATGTAAGCAAGGTGATCACGTTCGAGTTTTCCCACTTCCTCAGCCCGAACTCCATCTGGCCGGCAGCCCGCAACCTGTACCGCCGCTATGAGGAGTTCTTGAAGTCTAAGGGCGTTTATTTAAGGCAGGGCTAGCACGCGGGGATGCACGGGGCTGCACAGGGGTTAGTGCTTGGGGCAGGTTGCGCTTTATCGGGACAGGTCGCGCTTTAGAGGTCATCGGAACTCATACGGACGGAACGGACGGAGTATTTGAGCAGGCGCTATGGATCGCTGTAGCCGTTCACAACATGAGCCTCCCCGTCCTTGCCGCCCTGCCCGTGGTGGCCGGGTCAGCGTTCGCGTTCCGGCGTTTCAACCTGCGTCCCTGTGCGCGGCGAGGTCCTTGGAATGTATTGCCAATCGGGGGGGTACTTGGTGCCAGTCACAGTGAAGGATGTTGCCAGGGAAGCAGGCGTCTCCATTTGTAGCGTATCGCGCGTGCTCAACGGCACACACAGAAAAAGTAAGTGAAAAGACCAGGAACCGGGTTTTGGAGATAAGCGAGCGGTTGGATTACCACCCCAACATATTGGCGCGCGGACTGGTTATCAAACGCACAAGTCTACTCGGGCTGGTGGTGCGGGAATCATGCGGCGGGAAAGTGCAGAATGGAGGTAGCATGATCTGAAGGCCGCGGGTTTCGATCCTGCCGCTCCCATCACCTCGCAAGAGTAACTGGAAGAAATGGCCGAAAGGCTGACGATAGCTATCAGGCGATCATTCGAGCGCAGAGAAAGAGAGACGATCCCGCGACCCAGGGAATACATGCTGCGCAGAGTGAGCGTCCCCTGGGCAGAGACAGACGGTTCCTCGACCCGCGGAATACATGCGACGAGAGGTGATGTCAAAGAAAACAGGAGCAATCATCTGTGAGCGTTGTCGTCATCGGAATCCGGCTAAGATCGTTGTCCCGAGAACGATCACACAAAGGGAGGGAACACAATGTCTAAGACCATCAAGGTGGTATCTCTGCTCATCGTGTCTACGTTGCTGTTGGCAACCCTGGCGATCGGAACTTCCAGTGCGTCCTCGAAGGTCAAGATCCTTTACTGGACCGGGTGGGGCGGGAGCGAACTCGAGGATCTCAAGAAGATAATACAGGAAGGGTTCAACGATAAGCGGTCCGATATCGAGGTGGAAACACAAACCATCTTCGGGGCATATGAAAAGCTTTTGGCCGCGATCGCAGGCGGTGTCGCGCCGGATGTGGTCTCTGCTGTCTGGGACAGTCAGCTCGCTTCTCTGGCAGCTCGGGGCGCCATACTCCCCCTCGACAACTTCGCAGTGGAGAGCGGAATCAAGGGAACGGACTTCTGGCCAAAGCTCTGGGATTCATTCCATTACGATGGCAAGCTCTATGCACTTGCTGTTACAACAAACTGCCAGTTTATAGCGTACAACTTAGACATGGTTAAAGCGGCCGGGCTCGATCCCGACAACCCTCCCAAGACCACTCAGGAACTCGACGAGTGGGCGGTAAAGCTCACCAAGTGGGATGACAAGGGCAACATCAAGGTGCTTGGATACAGGCCGAGCGGGATTGCCCTGTGGGGCCGCCTCTTTGGCGGAAGCTTCTATAATGAACAAGAACGAAAGATAACCGCCAACGATCCGAAGATCGTATCCGCAATGGAATGGCTTCTCTCCTACAACAAGTGGTGTGACCCCAAGAAGCACGCTGCATTCTCTGCAGGGTTGGGTGGCTACTGGAGCCCTGAGAATCCTTTCTTCGCTGGGAAGGTAGCCATGTCCGGCTACGGTGAATGGCTTGTGCAGTTCGGCTTGAAGTACAACCCGAAGCTGAAGTACGGCATCTTCGCATTCCCAACACCTGATGGGAACACCAACTCCACATTGTTCGGCGGCAGCATGTTCGTGATTCCGAAGAACTCCAAACATCCAAAGGAAGCCTGGGAATTCATCAAGTGGATCACCAGCGAAGAACCGATGAAGAAGATCTGCATCGCTTTCACCAACATGCCGCCCAGGATCAATGTGGCCAAATCGCCTGAAGTGCTGAAGGCCATCCCTGTTCTAAGCCTGACAATACCGCTCATGGAGAAGGGCAACGCGTTTACCTCTGTCTCCATGCCGATATGGCAGGAATACGCGACGGCACTTGCCAACGCGGAGAGCATGGTGATCAATGGCCAGAAGACACCCAAGGCCGCTCTGGACGAGGTAACAGTGAATATGCAAAAGGAACTCGACAAGTTCTTTGCCAGGAGGTAACCCCGGGATACCTGGCATGAGAGCCACCAAGGCAGCAGGTATTGCGGTGGGCGTGGCGAGACGGGCTGGGAGCCTGGCTCGCCACGCGGCCTGGCCCGTAACCCGGTGTGCTCCCGGGTGGACTCGGGAGCGCGTCAATGGCTGGGACTACGCTCGTCGCTTGATACTGGGCAAGACATCAAAAGCTCCTGCGCCTTTCGGCGCCAGTTCGCGCAAAGGCGGTCAGAAGCGGAGCGCGACACGGTGAATGCCTTAATCGCCTCCTTCAACAGAACGGCGAATACTCAGGGCATGCTACCGGGCAAGTCGCCGCAAATTCCCGCCGCCTCGTTCGGCTTACTGCCGCCTGATAGAGCGCTTGAGAATGACAAGGATTTGTGAGCACCTGACTTGACGCCACAGTACGCAGAACTCGCGCGGGACCCCCATCGGAGGTGAAGTTTCCATGACCAGGCTTCAACGGCACGACCTCAGAAACGGTTTGGTTTTCGTTTCTCCTTGGCTGGCAGGTCTTATCGTTTTCACTCTCTATCCAATCCTGGCCTCCATCTATTACAGTCTTACTGACTACAGTATAGTTGAGTCTCCGTTCTGGGTGGGATTGGACAACTATAGGACGCTTCTCTCAGACGATCTGTTCTGGATCTCCCTCAAGAATACGCTGTTCATGATCTGCTTTGGCTTGCCTTTGGGCCTTACGGCGTCTCTTGCGGTGGCCCTCCTTCTGAATACAAAGGTGAAGGCCATGTCGATTCACAGGACTATCTTTTACCTTCCGAGCGTCCTGCCGGACGTGGCCTCGGCCATCCTCTGGCTATGGATTCTTAACCCTCGATACGGGCCTATCAATACACTACTGCAGAAGTTTGGCATCGCGGGCCCTGGCTGGCTCGTAGATCCGAAATGGGCCAAACCTGCGCTCCTGCTCGCGGGATTGTGGGGTGTGGGAGGCGGCATGATCATGTACCTTGCCGGACTGCAGGACGTGCCCGAGCAACTGTACGAAGCTGCCGAACTCGACGGCGCAAGGGGATGGCACAAGTTTTGGTATGTTACGCTCCCGATGATCAGCCCGATTATCTTTTTCAACCTGGTGATGGGCCTGATCGGCTGGTTTTCCTACTTCACCAGCGCGTTTATAATGACTGGCGGCGGTCCGGCTTTCTCAACACTGTTTTACGCGCTGTATCTCTACCAGAACGCTTTCGTGTATTTCAAGATGGGGTACGCCTCGGCACAGGCCTGGATACTCTTTGGCATCATCCTCGCAGCCACCCTGGTGGTGTTCAAGACGTCAGTCCGCTGGGTGTACTACGCTGGCGAGTTGAAGTGACAAAACGC
>JBFMGS010000050.1:0-9915 GCA_040752635.1 Bacillota bacterium | reverse complement strand
TCAAGATGGGGTACGCCTCGGCACAGGCCTGGATACTCTTTGGCATCATCCTCGCAGCCACCCTGGTGGTGTTCAAGACGTCAGTCCGCTGGGTGTACTACGCTGGCGAGTTGAAGTGACAAAACGCGGTCCAGGATCGCCGTCTAACCCAGGTACCGAGGAGCACTTGCACGTTCAGCGAAGCCTAAAGCAAGAGCGCCTGCTTGGCTAAGCAAGAGGCGTCTGTGGCGGTGCCGCGTCTTGAGGTGCCGCAGGACTTACCGTCCTGAAGAAAGACACATACCTACCATCAGGTGCGAATTTGGAGGGTCTAGAGTGGATCTTAGGAAGTCGGAACGCGCTAACATTGCCGTCAGGCGGCTCGACGGTCACGCGACCGCTGTGGAGCATACGACGCGGAAACAACGGAAACGCATTCGTGCCATAATACGTGAGGTCATGCTACAGGTCATCCTGATCACCCTGGGGATCTGCTTTTTGTTCCCCTTTGCGTGGCTTATAAGCACTTCTCTGAAGACAGACGACCAGATCTTTACAGAGGGAATTCAACTGATCCCCCGGCCGATAGCGTGGCAGAACTATCCAAAGGCCCTGGCCTATATTCCGTTCTTCACGTACACTAAGAATACGCTGTACATAGCCGTCTTAAACGTCATAGGTGTCCTGCTGTCTTGTTCTCTTGCTGCGTACGGTTTTTCCAAGATAAAGTGGCCAGGCAGAGACTTCCTCTTCATGGTGCTGCTCAGCACCATTATGATACCCGGCCAGGTCACCATGATTCCCGTCTTCATCCTGTTCAAATGGCTTGGCTGGTACGGGACGTTCAAGCCATTAGTGGTTCCGCACTTCTTCGGAGGAGCTTTCGGCATTTTCATGTTGCGTCAGTTCTTCATGACCATTCCCAAGGAACTCTCGGATGCAGCGAAGATCGACGGGTGTTCGGAGTTCAATATATATAGGACAATAATACTTCCACTCTCCAAACCTGCCCTCGCCACGCTGGGCGTATTTCAGTTCATGGGAAGCTGGCGGGACTTCCTTGGACCGCTTATCTATCTGCAAAGTGAAAGCCAATACACCTTGGCCATCGGGCTTCGACACTTTTTGACCCAGCATGGCGCTGAGTGGTCGATGCTGATGGCGGCGTCCGCCATTGTCTCCCTGCCGATGGTGGTGGCGTTCTTCCTGGCGCAACGGACGTTTATCCAGGGGATCACCCTGACGGGAATAAAGGGGTAAGCCGGAGGCGAGCAAAATGGGCATGGGAATTCGCAGCCCAGGCCTGCTGGTCCTTATCTTCGCCAGCGTATTCATCGCATTCGCGGTGATGAAGGAGACAAGCTGGGCGGCAAAGGATCCGTCTCAAAAGCGCGGCCTTGGGGTAGACGGGTCAACGGAGGTTCCAGAGTGGTGGCATCTGAAGACCCCCAGCGGCAGCAAGGCCGTGCTCAGATCCGCGTCAGGCGCAAACCTGGAACTTGTCCTGCAGTATACTATATCATCTTCCTCCAGCAAGATCAGAGTCACCACGGCGATAGCCCGCGACTGGAGCGGATATAAAGCCCTCGATATTGAACTCTCAGGGGGCGGGGACGCATTACGCCTCTATCAGCGCCGGCATGCGGCAGGCCTTCCGGCAGAAATACGGTGTGGATCCGGCTGATCTTTTTGATTCTGTGCCCAATCTGAATAAGGGAGGCGAGCCTGAGTGTCTAGAAATCTCCGGTTAATTGTCGCCCTTCCAGTTGTCGGTCTTCTCCTTGTGGCGTTGGGGGCGCTGGCGCAGGCAGAGGAAGCCCCGGTAAACCTTGCACTGGGAAAACCAGCAGTGGCTTCGTCAGTTCAGCGGTTAAACCCCTCAGATAACTTCCCGGCGGCATCCGCCTGCGATGGGCGCATGGACACGCGATGGGGATCAGCCTACAAGGACGGAGAGTGGGTCTACATAGACTTGGGGTCAAAGCAAAGGTTTAACGTCGTCATCCTCAAATGGGAGGTTGCCTACGCTCTGTCATACAAGATCCAAGTCTCGGACGATGCCCGAAACTGGACCGACGTTTACACGGTCGCCCGAGGGCACGGTGGAACCGAGAGAGTAGTTTTCGAGCCAGTCGAAGCCAGGTATGTCAGGATGTACGCAACCCTCAGGGCGACGGAATGGGGCGTCTCGCTGTGGGAGTTTGAGGTATACTACCTGCCCGACGAAAAGGCAAGCCCCACCCCGCAGGAACCGCTCACTGGCTCTCAGCTCACTCAGACCCAGACTGCGGCCGCCCCTGCCAGCTCGCGGTCCGACCGAAAACAAGTGGGACAAGGCGTTGCCCTTGTGGATAGCGCGCTCACCAGCAAATTCTATGGACAGTCCTCTTATGACACGATCACGCGCTCGGTGAAACTCGCCATGCAGGAAGCAGGAATCTCGCTTTCGATCCTCTCTGACGAAGACGTAGAACAGGGGAAGCTCCTCCAGTACAAAGTGGCGGTTCTCCCAAGTAACCCCATCATGACCGAGGAAATTGCCCGGGCGCTAGGAGATTTCGTTGCCTCAGGGGGCAGGATCTTTACATCATATGAGACGTCGGCCCGCTCCCAGGATGGCGAGTTCCTGGGCAAGCTGCAATTGGAGGATGTCCTCGGGGTCAAGCTTGTGCGGTGGGATGCGGGCAAGGGTCGATACGCGTATATCAAGGTTCTCGATCCGAGCCACCCGATCTTCCACGGTATGCCTGATTTCATCCCCATGACAAGGGAGATGACATTCGTGGCCGAGGCGCTCCCGCAGGCGAAGGTCCTGGGGGAATGGTATGATTCTGACAAGAAGACCAAGTCCCAGCCCGATCCTCAGGCCGCTGCCATAATCGTGACAGACAATACAGTCTACGTCGGTGACTGCATCTTCGACAAAGCGAACCAGGAAGATCTCTTGAGGAGGTTCATCGTAAACGTCGTGAAGTTTCTGGGAGGTGAGGGCTTGAGCCTGAGTACAGCTAAGGTGAAGATAGATGAAGCGAGGCAGGCTATCGAGAAGGCCGAGGGAGCTCTTGCAGAGGCGAGAGAACAACTGGTCTACATCTGCTATGGAGACGCGGAAGCCATGATCGCGCAAGCGAAAAGCGACCTGGGGGCCGCGCGAGCCGCATATAGCAGCGGTGATCTGACCAAGGCCGAAGAGCTTGCCCAGTCGGCTGCGGGTAAGGCGAGGGTTGCCGCGTACCGTACCATCGAGTCCAGACCCGCCGAAACCCGCGGCTGTTGGCTTGATAACGGGACCCTGGCAAAGCTATACGGCCGCGAGGACGTTGCAAAGATGCTTGATCAGCTTGCAAAGATAAACGTGAACGTCATCTATCCGGAGACGATTTACCGTGGATATGCCATTTACCGCAGCGCCATCGCGCCGAAGGATCCAAGGTTCGACAGTTGGACCGAGGATCCCCTGGAGGTCCTGGCGGAAGAGGCCCACAAGCGGGGCATGGAGGTGCACCCCTGGGTCTGGGTGTTCTGCGTGGGCTACTGGCACGACGAGGGGCCGGTCCTGAGGGCGCACCAAGACTGGGCGGAAAAAGACAAGGACGGCAACATCTTTTCCAGTTGGGTGTACGGCACCGCCTGGCTCAACCCAACCCTGCCCGATGTAAGGCGTTACCTCATGGATGAATTCACAGAAATCGTCACCAAGTACAAGGTAGACGGGATCCACCTCGATTACATCCGTTACAACGAACAGGGAGCGGGTGTCTTCGGTTTCTCGGATCACTCCGTGGCCGAATTCCAGTCATTGTACGGGATAGACCCAAAGCAGATCAGTCGCGGCACGCAAGAAGAGCTTACATGGCACCTGTGGAGAGAGTACAACGTAACTTCCTTCGTAGAAAGGGTCAAGCAAGAACTCAAGGCCCTCAGGCCAGACCTCAAGATCTCGGCCGCGGTTGTGCCGGACCCGGGGAACGCGCGATTGAACACGCTGCAAAACTGGAAGCATTGGCTGGAGAACCAGTATACTGACTTCCTTAACACGATGGCCTACACCGAGAACCTGGACGATCTCGACCGGCTCGTGGACAAAGCGCTTGACGCAAGCAGCAACAGGGTGTGCATGTATCCTGGCCTCGCGGTCTGGCTGAATGAACCCGACCGACTGTTGCAGCAGATATCGCTTGTGAGGCAGAAAGGTGCGCCGGGTATAATCCTGTTTGCCCTGGCCCACATGAAAGACGACTACTACCAGGCCCTGGGCGAAGGCCCCTTCCGCAGCCCGGCAATCGCACCGCACAGGGATCCAATCGAGGCGGCAACGGTTACCCTGAAGGAGCTTGCGAGCAGAGTCGCGTTCTACCGCGGCGCCGGCGCGCTCACGAAAGACGAAGCAGATGCCATCATCTCGGATATATCCGCTGCAGAGGAGGCCACAAAGGGCCTCGGAACTGACACAGACAAGATACAGGCTGGCATAGACTCCCTCGCTGCACTGTCCGGGAAGCTATCACAGCGAGCTTCGCAGGCGACGGGCAAGGCGGCCTTGGCCTACGGACGCGTAGCAGCCGACCTGAGCTATGTAGCGAATATCCTCCGTATCATGAAATTCGGCCTCTCCGCGGCAGAGGATGTTCCGCCTGAAGACCCACCTATCGTCGTCGGGGTGCCTCCAGCAACTGCAGCGGCGACAAGGCAAAAGGAGGCAGCTTCCAGTGCACAGGCTGCCGCAGGCAGTGAGGCTAACTTAGCTCTCGCGAAGTCTGGAACAACTGTAGAGGTTGACAGTTGCTTCTCTGGCTATAGCTCTAAGCCCCTCAACGACGGAGAGAGAAACGACCAGCCCGAGGAGGGGCGCTGGGCCGAAGTTGCCTGGGCTTCTGCAGAGATACCGACGGAGCACTGGATTGTCATCAATCTGCCAGAAAAGAAGGCCGTGCATCGGGTTGACATCTACTGGGCGCTTGACAGGGAGAAGTACTGGAGTTCCCAGCGATACGTCATTCAGTACTGGGACGGAGCCCAATGGATCGACATCTACGGACACGAGGATGATAAGGGATGGAGGACCACCGTCACCGCAAGCTCGATCTCGTTCTTGCCGATCGAGACGAACAAGATCAGAGTATTCCAGCCTCAGGGCGGCGGTCCAGCCAAAAGGCCAAATCTCATGTGGGTTGCAGAGATAGAAGTATACTGATGAGTCTACGACTGGCTCCTGCTGCGCTTCAGGAGCCAGTCGTGTCGTGTACATATACGCCAGTATGTAATGGCGGGTGTACTTATCGGTCCACGTTTATTGGACCGTCTGGAGAGTGTCTAATAACCCTCCTCAACATAGCGTATGCGACGAAGTATGCGACGAACGAGGGACTTATAAGGGCTTGCCATCCGCGGCAAGCTCTGAACAGGAAGCCCTTGCCGAACACCATAGGACAGAGCATTCACGCTGCCGGGCTCTGGAGGAAGTGCTTGGGTAGACACATCCCCTTGCCGGGTGCTATCACCCTTGAGAGACTTGGTGTGGCTCGTAGACGTCGTGTCGGTAGTGAATTGGCGACGCCAGCCCTTCCTATAACCATGCTGTCGCGCGTGCATCCTCTGCCAGAACCACCAGGGTTTCAGGGGTTCTGGGGCCACTCGCGGCAATGACTTCCCGGCCCGGCGGTGCAATCAGGGCCGCTGAATCGGACGTCGTTCCGCATCTGACAAAGCAGTACTAGGCTGGCTCGGACGCCGGACATGAAAGGCCAGTCACCTCCAAACTTATGTCGACCCCCGGTGCCGAATGAGTAATGGCGCCAACGGAAATGAAGCCCGCCCCTGCGTCAGCCACCTGCCGAACAGTTGTCTCGCTTATCCTGCCGCTGGCCTCTATCTGGGCCCGGCCGCCGATGAGTCTCACCATCTCCTTGATTTGAGGAGGTTCCATGTTATCCAACATGATTATGTCCACGCCTGCAGCCAAGGCTTCCTCGACCTCCCTTGCGTTTTCTGCTTCAACCTCTATCTTTACCGTATGGCCAAGCTTTCGACGCACTTTGGCCACTGCTGCCCCTATGCTACCTGCAGCAACAATATGATTATCTTTTATCAAAACAGCATCGCTCAGATTGAAGCGATGATTGTATCCCCCACCGACTGTGACTGCATATTTCTGGAGCAGACGCAACCCTGGCGTTGTCTTGCGGGTATCGGTAATCTTCGCTCCTGTTCCTTCGATCTTGTGCACGAGCCTGGCGGTGGCAGTCGCGATTCCTGACATTGCCTGCAAAAAGTTCAACGCAACTCGCTCCCCGGAAAGGATTGGCCTCCCAGGGCCCCGAATCTCTCCGATGCGAGTGCCGGCCTCGAGCCATCGACCTTCTTGCTCAAGCCAGGTTATCTGAATCTCGTCGTCCAGTAACTCATAAGTCAGATTCACGACCGCCTGCCCCGCAACGATCGCCTTTTCGCGCAAGATGAAGAACCCCTCAATCCAGGTATTCTCATCAATAATGCTATTGGTCGTAATATCTCCATATCCCAGGTCTTCTTCCAGCGCCCGCCGCACAATGGGCTCAATCAGAAGCCGGTCAAGATGCAAACATGACACCCCCTACATCTTCAATACGCCATCTTAGATGTTTCAACCACTTCTCATCGTCGGGTAGGGGGAAGTCCTCTCTGAAATGGCTGCCTCGGCTCTCGTTTCTCGCAAGCGCCGCTCTAACGATAATGTCAGCTAATGTCAACATGTTCCGCAGCTCTAGACCGGCCACATCCCTGAACTCGAGATGATGTAATGGCGCCAGAGCCTCAAGAAATCTTTGAAGAGCTGATAACCCCTCCCCGGAACGCACCGTCCCGACTCCACGCGTCATGGCTCGCCTCAGCAAGCCCGTAAAGAACTCTACATCCGGCTCATGCTCTCCGACCGGGTCGAGGATTGAACTAATCACCTCATTACAAGCATCATCACGGAGATTCCTGAGGCCATCCATAACTTTGGCCATGAGGTCAGCTCTTTGCGATGGATCATGAAATGATGAATGATATGATGTACAGTAGACATGATTGACGGGGTTCGAGGCGTCAACCAAAAGCGCAAGTGAAGAGGTTTTCTCAACATACTCGGCAGCTTTCAGTGCCGCACGCTTCCCGAACACAATACCCTCCAGCAGAGAATTACTCGCCAATCTGTTTGCCCCGTGAATTCCAGAGCAAGCAACCTCTCCACAGGCAAAAAGGCCGGGCACGCGAGTGCGTCCCCAGAGATCAATATGTATACCACCCATGCAATAGTGTACAGCGGGAGAAACCGGAACCGGCTCCCGTATAATGTCCAGGCCGTATTCGAGGCAGGTGCGGTAAATGTGCGGAAAGCGCTCTTTTATCAGGTCTTCGCCCAGAGGCCTCATATCCAGGAAGAGCTTACGATTTCCCGTCTTTCGCATCTCCGTCACCATGGCCCGCACAACCACATCTCGCGGAGCTAGTTCTCCCAGAGGATGGTAGCGAGGTGCAAACCGCTTCCCGTGATTATCAAGTAGAACCGCGCCTTCCCCGCGGACGGCTTCCGATATGAGAAACCTCGGCGCCCCTTGAAGATCGAGGACAGTTGGATGGAATTGAATGAACTCCATGTCAATGAGGTCGGCACCCGCCCGAAGGGCCATGGCCATGCCATCCCCCGTTGCCACCTCGGGATTGGTCGTATGCTCAAACATCTTCCCCAATCCCCCCGTGGCCAGGATGATTGCGCGGCTGCGGTAAACGATCAGCCCCTCGCCAAGTCGCAAGGCGAGCACTCCACAGGCGTGGCCTTCTACAGTCAGGATATCAATTGCGAAAGTATCTTCAAGCCAGGTTACGTTCCCCAGGTGTCTTACCCGGCATCCAAGCGTCTCAACAATCTCCCGCCCTGTCGCATCGCCATCCGCATGAGCAATCCGCCTGCGGGAATGGGCGCCCTCCCGAGTCAGAGCCAGCTCTCCCTTGCTTTGGTCGAATTCCACGCCCAAAGCTATCAGCTCTCTGACCATCTCAGGTCCTTCCTCGACCATGAGCCTGACCGCCTCGGGATCACAGAGGCCGGCACCTGCGGATATCGTGTCTCGGAAATGGAGCTCGGGCGAATCAAAATCGCCCAGGGCTGCAGCTATCCCTCCCTGAGCATGATAGGTATTGCTATCGACATCCTTACCCTTTGTAAGGAGAATAACCCTATAGTCCTTCGTAGCCAACGTCAGGGCCGCAAATAATCCAGAGATGCCGCTTCCGACAACTACAATGTCTGTTTCAGCATGATCGAGATCTCTCGCTCGGAAGTTTACCAGATATCTGCGGTTCATCTGCATATCTCCATCTTGCCTGACTCATATCCCTAACTCGCAGCCAGCATTCTGTCGAGGGCCCTCTTTGCCCTGATTCGGATTTCATCAGGCACGGTTATCCTAGGCTCAAGAGTTGTAAGGGCATCCAGGACATGGCGTAGGCTGGTCCGCTTCATATTGGGACAAATGAGGCCCTGCGAAAGAAGATAAAACTGCTTCTCGGGATTATCCTTTTGGAGCTTGTAAATGAGTCCCATTTCCGTCCCCACCAAGAACTTGTGAGCGCGTGACTCACGAGCATAGCGAGCCATCTGCTCCGTGCTGCACACAAGGTCGGCAAGGTCCACAACCTCCGATCGGCACTCGGGGTGTACCATCACAACCGCGTCAGGATGGGCTGCTCTGGCCTTCCGCACCTCCTCTGGGGTCACTCGCTGGTGAGTCAAACAATAACCTTCCCACAGGATCACCTTCTTATCGACCTGTCTTGCCACCCAACTGCCCAGATTCTCATCAGGCACAAATAACACGGCATCCTCGGTGAGCGATTTCACGATTCGTACGGCATTCGATGAAGTGCAGCATATGTCGCTTTCCGCCTTGACCTCCGCCGAAGAATTCACATAACAGACAACTGGCACGCCTGGCAGACTCCTTTTCCTTTCCAGCAACGATTCACGAGTGACCATGTCTGCCATTGGGCATCCAGCATCTATGGAAGGCAGTATCACCACTTTGTCAGGCGCCAATATCGCGGCGCTCTCCGCCATGAAGCGGACTCCACAGAGGACGATAACTTCGGCATCCGTTCTTGCGGCTATCTGGCTCAGCCCGAAAGAATCGCCCACGAAATCCGCTACATCCTGGACCTCGCCGACCTGATAGTTGTGCGCGAGGATGATGGCATTTCTTTCCTTCTTTAGGCGGCGCACTTTCTCCATGATGCTCGCCGTTTCAGCTTCGCGTGATATCTCTACGCTGCAAGGCAATCCTGCCCAGCCACCTTATACCGTTTTCTTGTTGAGATGATACGTGACTTGACGCCAACTGTCAAGGAAATTCAGAGCCCAGATACGCTGACAGCAATATCATGAGCGGCAGGAAAGGGATCACCAGTATGACGCTACATCGGCCGTGGTCAATGCCGCGCCGTCCTGGAACTTGACGTTCTTTCTCAAGGTCACCTCCCAGGTTCTTGCGTCTTCGCTGACCGTGTAACTTTCAGCAAGCCATGGCTGGGCCACGTTGTTCTTGTCCATTATGAAAAGAGCGTCGTATACCAGCATTACGAACTCGAACCCCGGATAGCCCATCACATACGTGTAGGGCGTCAGGGTCCCTTCATCCTGGCGTTTGACAGCCAGCAATTGCCATCCACCGTGACTGTAAGGCTGAGAGGCTCTGAGTATTTCTGACCCCCGAAGTTGTGCCACGTGACAGATCCAGCACGGGCGGGACTTACAGAGATCGCTGTCAAACGCCAGACTACGAGAGCAGACAAAACGACAGCCCATCCTGGCAGGCGTTTTCCGCACAGACTGCCCCAGGATTGCCACGGACACAAAAACAGGGCTCTGCTAATTAGCAAAGCCCCAGTCAAACCTGGCGCGCCCGGAGGGATTTGAAC
>JBFMGS010000049.1:0-14738 GCA_040752635.1 Bacillota bacterium | reverse complement strand
GCGTCCTCGGTTGCGCTCCGTAAGCCACGGTCATGTGGGCGGCCTTGAGCAGGGCACGAGCTTGGCTGCGAACCCCGGCATCCTTCATCCACGTGACTTCCACTGCGCTAAAGTAGTCATCCTCGGCGATCTTCGCCAGCGTCTCCAGGATTGGACCCTCGCCTTTTATCACCTGAGGATAAGCCATGAAGTGAATTATCCCCACTTTCATGTACTCGTACATCGATTCTTTCAACGTTCATCCCCTCCTCGTATCTTATCGCGACAGCTTGCCGCCGGTCTCGCGCAGCCATGAATGGGACCGTTCCCATGACAGATTTCTCCGCATGCCGCAAAACTCCTCCCAGACCACCCAGGATCTTTGCCGCACGGGCGAGCATGTGCTCCCGGGTCTCCAACACCCCCAGGGCGCCGGCCTTGAACAATATCCATCGCGCCTGCATAGTGCCGGCCACCATCCACGCCGCGCACACTCAAGGGTCAGCACCGCTCAATGGGCAACAGGCCGGTGTATGGGGGTGAGAACTCGACAGACACTTCAGTCAACGGTGAAAAGGATGGCATCTGATGGTAACGCCTCTGGCAAGCAGAACAGACAAGCGCCTTGGCGAGCCAAGAGCCAGCATCTCATTTGACTTGTCGAATGAACGGCAATAGGGACTCCGCACTCCACAGAGAGTCAAATACTAGGACCCGAGAGATCGGTCTTCATCCTCCAGTGATCACGGGTGCTACAAGCAGCACGCTGTCAGGTCCAAGCGGGGTGTCCATGTAAACCTGCTTTGCAGGTTGGCCCTCTATGACGCAAAACAGAGCCGGGTTTAAAGAACCGTCCGGCCGTACCAGCTTCCGCTTGAGCTCTGGTGCGATCTCTTCGACATTCAGTAACGCCTCGCGCACTCTGCACCCATCTACGAGGAATTCCGTCTGTGTAATCCTGGCATCACCCCGGTCAGGCTGTTCTCGGCCGCTCTTTAAACCCGGGGGCTTGTCATCGCCTTGTCGCGGCATCCCCACCAAGCCCACAATCGACAGAAGTCGCACAGTGACCACGTTTAAATCAGCCTTTCTTTATACTGTGAATTAACGCGCGGCAGAACTGCGGCAGGTCATCAGGCGTACGACCTTGTGATAGTGTTGCCGTCAACCACAACGGGTTTGTCAAGGTAGGTAGCCCCGGCATTTACCACATCATCCTTAATACTGCCCTGTCACGTATGCATTCTTTGGCGGAATCGTGGGGTCGAAAGCGGCTAAGGGCAAGTGCCGGTCGACCAAATGGCGCAACCAGACCCGCTAAACCGGATGTCATTCCGTATCTGACAGAGCAGTATTAATTGAGAAGAAACATGTAAGCCGTTTACCCGCGACCACACCCGCCAAAAGGCCAGCCCACCTGCCGATTCGGCAGAAGTAAGCGCTGGTGTCAAGGGCAGCTTTGGTTCACGTGTCACTCTGGTGCAACTAGCTATTGCTCATGGGCCTGACACCACAGAAAGCCCGAGATCCGCCAGGACCCGCTTAAGCTCGGCCCTTTTCGCCTCAGGCAACGGCCCGACCGGACGCACCGACGGCCCCACATCCATACCAAGGAGGTTGAGAGCTTCTTTTATGACTGCGGGAAACGTCCCGAGTTCAAATGCTATCCGAAGCGGAGCCAAACGGTACTGGGCTTCCAGAGAACGTTTCATGTCCCCCGCCATGAACGCCTCGTATACTTCCACTACAAGCCTCGGCGCGACGTTGGACGTGGCCGCTATAGCTCCCTTGCCGCCGTAGCACAGGAACCCGTAGATCAAAGTATCGCGTCCGGCTAGGACGGAGAATTCCTTTGCCCCCCGGGTTCGGCGAATATACTCGGCGGCCACCGTCATGTCTCCTGACGAGTCCTTGATGCCGACAACATTGTCGATCCGACTGCATCTCGCCACGAAGTCAGGTGAGAGCCCTATCCCCGTGCGATCCCGGTTTCCGTACAGCAGGACGGGCAGGTCGGGCACTGCCTCCGCGATGGCCTTATAGTGCTCGAACAACTCATTTTCGTTAGGCTTGATGTAAAAAGGCGTCAACACGGAAATGGCGGCCGCCCCGCCGCTCTTCGCTATCTTCGCCAGTTCCACCGCCTGTTGAGTCGTAATTGCGCCGGCTCCAGCGTAAACAGGGACACGACCGCGAGCTTCATCCACCACAACCTCAATGATCTGTCGCTTCTCGTCCGGGGTGAACGCCCAGAATTCTCCCTGGCTCCCCACAGGGAATAGCCCGTGTACCCCGCTGTCGATCAAGTAGTTTGCTAGATTCCGAAGTGAGGACTGGTTGACCTTGCCCGCTTCGTCCGTCGGAGTAACCATCGCGGTTATGATGCCCTTTGGTTGCATGTCTCGCAAACCCTCCCTGTTCAGGATGTCAAATCCCGTACAATGTATTATGACAAGGGGGATGAAGAACGGAAGCACGTTTCTTATCGATCGTTCACTTG
Organism: Bacillota bacterium; assembly: GCA_040752635.1. Taxonomy (GTDB): domain Bacteria; phylum Bacillota; class SHA-98; order UBA4971; family UBA4971; genus JBFMGS01. The sequence goes on along the minus strand of JBFMGS010000049.1, from coordinate 12,259 downwards.
CATCACCGCCACCTTGGCGGTCACGAATAGGACCAAGCCCACCGGAGGTGTCAGGAGCCCTATCACAAGGTTGAAGACAACTACAATGCCGAAATGGAGATGTGGGAGCATTTATCTTTTCAAACGTGTCTACGGACGCGAGATCTTATCGGGCCGGCTTCACTCAAATGCTCTCATTTGACAGCCGCCGGGTGGCGCCTTACCCAAAACAAGTCGCGTGGCTCCGGACTACACGGTCCTGTCCGCTAGCGGCGAGCATACACTTCCGGGTTCACGACGCCCTCGGGTCGCCGTCCTTCCAGCACATCTATCACTGCCCGGGCTGCGCCCATCGCCATGCGCTGCGCACACTCCAGCGTCAGCGCAGCGCAATGCGGTGACAGGACGACGTTGTCCAGCGAGAGAAGAGGATTGTCGGGGTCCGGCGGCTCTTTGCCAAACACATCAATAGCTGCCCCCGCTATCCTGTGGTCGCGAAGGACTTCGTAAAGAGCGTCCTCGTCAACTATCCCCCCACGGGCCGTATTGATGAGGATCGCCGACGGACGCATGAGATCGAGCTGTTTCCTGCCAATGAGGCCCCTGGTATCGGGTGTTAGCGGAAGATGAAGGGACACCACGTCAGCCTCACTGAGCACCTCGTCCAGACTGTCGCGAAGCTCCACACCCATTTCCCGGGCTTTCTCCTTAGCCAGGAACGGGTCGTATCCGATGACCCTCATGTCCAACGCCGCTCTGCATTTCCGTGCTAGCAAGCTACCTATGCGACCAACGCCGACGATTCCCAGGGTCTTGCCGGCCAGATCGACAGTCTGGAAGGAGTTGCGAATGTCGAACATCCCCTGCCTCGTTGCCCGGTCGTACACGATAGATCGCCTTGCAAGCACCAGCATGAACATCATCACATGCTCCGCCACTGACGATGCGTTGGCACCGGGCGTGGTGGCCACAACGATGCCCCGCTCAGTCGCAGCCCGTACATCTATGTTGTCAACCCCTACCCCGTGGCGGGCGATCACTTTCAGGCAGTCGGCCGCCTCGAGGATTTCCCTCGTGAAGGGCGCCGTTCTGACGATCACGCCGGACACCCCGGGCATTATCCTTCTCATGGTATCTACCGCGGGATCCGTTGCAAGTATTACTTCATACGTACTCTCAAGCAACCTGAGTCCAGCCTCATGGATAGGCTCAGCTAAGGCAACCTTCCGTCGCATGCGCGCCGCCCCCCCCCATCTCATGTGGCACCTGGCCCCCACTGCATCTCCCTTATGATTCCTTCCGCTAGCGTCAGCCAAGAGTAACAAGGGTCCACCGTCACCTTCAAGGCTTTCTCCGGTCCTGCGATTGCCCAGAAATAGCAGAGCGTTGTCCCAGGAGGAGCCACCGTCGGATGATAGCCCCTGGGGAATATCACCACATCGCCCTCGCGAACCACCATGGCTTGGTCCATATTTGAGTAATCGTAAACCCTTTGGATTCCGTACGAATCCGATGGGTTCACCGTGAAGTGGTAGAACTCCTCAAGAACGGCTTCTGTCCCGCTGGCAGTATCATGCTTATGGGGAGGAAACCCCGACCAGTTCCCGGGCGGGTTCAGCGTTTCCGCCGCAAACAACCGCCGCGACGGGGAGTTCGGGCCCAGGATGAAGCGAACGTCGCGCCGCCAGTTGGCGGCTCCCACAGAGACGACCTTCACGTCCTGAGGCCTTATCAAAATCGGTATGGGAGCCTCACCGTCGGGTTTGGACCCCGGCATTCCGTCTATAGCCTCACACCTCGCGCCGCTTTCGTGACCCGGCCAGGGCGAACGGACGATAAGCGCCCGGGTCGGACATTCCGCCTCTACCTCGTAGTTCCAGTTCTCTGGTATGTAGACCGCCGCGGGGCTGCCTGTGAAGGGATTCGGCCTTTCGCCCAGGCTGCGCCACGAAATGATCTTGCTTTCCTCATGCCCTGAGCCTTTCCGGGTACTAATCCGGGTACTAAGGGACACCGAGCACTTACCGTCCAGAATTACTAAAAGTGCCTCCTCCGCACCGATTACACCTTGGTGCCTGCCTCCCGCGTCCAGGCAAAGCTTGTCGAGGGCAAGGTGTCTGAAGGGGGAATTCTGCGGCCCGAACACGCTCGAAAAACCTTTGACTCCCGCAGTGGAGTATCTAAGAGCCTCTTTATCCAATTGCCTGAGCCTCCTATCGATTTCGGCGACGACGGACCCCTCGCAAGACACCCGCGTGCGCAGCATCATCTCTACAACTCCCCTACCATCTCAGCCAGGTCTAGCTCCTCAAGCTTCTGACGCGTGGGAACCCCATCCTCAGTCCAGCCTCTCAATCGGTAGTACTCTCCCAAGGAGCCGCCGAACTCCTCAGGATCGATGCGCTCTCCTGCGCTCCCGCCTTCTGTCACAGCCTCAGCAAACCGTGCTGGAAGCACATCGCCGAGCCGTGCGGAGAGTGTTCCTTGTCTCCACCTACCAGCCCTGTCTTCGCAGGCCGATTCGGTCGTCCGGGGTTCCAAGATCCACCCGTTCGCCACGCGGGATTCCTGGATTGCAAATGCTCTCCCGAGGTTGTATACCCTCTCTCCCGCGCTCAAGAGGTCGCTAATAGTCATGTCCCAGCCCGTGATGAGGTTCAGGGCGCTAATAATGCGCTCGGGCTTGAATGGCCTCGGAGGAATGAGAAGAAACTTGCATACCGCAAGGGAATCCGCCACCGTGCCCCAGTAGTCCTGCATGGTCTTGACGAGCTTCGCCTTCCCATCCCAGCTCGTTCTTGACATGGGAGATGTAAACCCGAGCGCGGGCATGGCGTTCTCCCTCTGGAAGGCCTCGTCATGCATGCTCTCCATGTGGTCTGCTCCCTTAATCGAAGTGGCGTAGGATATCGCCTGCCCCTTCTTGCCCCGGGGATCATGCATGGGAACTTCCAAACCTTTAACGTGTACCGCCCATGCTTCGGATCCATGACCGATCTGTTCCGCAGCACGTTTCACCCCCTCCGCGAGGAGGTTACCGATCCCGCATCGGAGCGCGATGAGCTCGAGCAGCCGAAGAATCGCGTCTGGATCGCCCCAAACCAACTTGAACCCGATATCGGGTTCCGAAAGAAGCCCTTTCTCGTAACACTCCATGGCAAAACCGATGGACACACCGGCAGAAATCGTATCCAATCCGTACAGGTTGCAGAGTTCGTTAGCTTTCGCAATGACTGCAGGGTCAGCGTTCATGAGCATGGAACCGAATGAGGCGACAGTCTCATACTGAGGCCCTCCAAGGTTGGGGGAGACGGAGTAGGGGGGACCCGTCCTCACGACCCTCCGACACGCCACAGGACACCAAGGGCATGTTCTGTGGCCCGCATAAACCGTTTTGAGCATCGCGTCTCCATCTATTCTGGAGATCTCATCGAACGTCGTGAGCTGAAAGTTCTTCGTAGGTATGATCCCGTTCAGGTTTGCCGGAGCTGTGCTGTTCCAGGTCCCGTACTTGGAAAGCGAGTCACAGCTTCCATCGGCTCGTATATCCCTGATTATCTCCCTGGCGAGGGACCTTAGCCTCTCCGGTTCCGCGATCTCTGGGACGCCAGAACCTCTCACCGCTATAGCCTTGAGGTTCTTGGAACCCATGACTGCGCCCAAGCCCGAGCGTCCGCCGAAATAGCGTGCCTCACTTGCTATACACGCGTACCGCACCAGGTTCTCCGCTGCAGGACCCACACTGACTACCCTGGCCTTTTGCTCGCCTATGTCCGCAAGGATCGCCTGCTGTGCAGCAAACGTGCTCATTCCCCAAATGAACACCGCATCACGTATCTCCGCTTTGCCATTGTTCATCCAGAGATAGACGGGGCGGTCGGCTCTCCCTTCCACGATTATCGCGTCATACCCGGCACGCTTCATCTCAAGCGGAAAGTACCCCCCGAAGTCGGTATCTGCCAGGAGCCCGGTAAGAGGAGACTTCCCAGTGACTGCGAGCCGACTGGCGCCAGGGAGCGGGGCACCTTCAAACGGTCCGACCGCAAACACGAGCTTATTCTCGGCAGAGAAGGGATCTATACCCCTCTTGAGTTCCCGAAACAAGATTGCAGTGCCCAAGCCTCTCCCGCCTATGAATTTCTGCACCAGGGCAGGATCGAGGTCTTCCTCGCAGAGCTTTCGATTCGTGAGATCGGCTCGTAGCATTCTCCCCGCATAGCCCCGCACTTTTGGTACCTCCATGCCTTGACTATTTGTTCAACAGAACCCAATGACAATAGAACCTAACGGCGATAACCGGATTAGGGGCGCAAGTCACTGTCTTTGTTGCCGGACGCGTTCGAATCATCATACAGATCCTCTATCACACCAGAAAGATGCCCAAACATCTCGTGTCGAGCGGCGTATCCATCCCTGCCCTGGATGGCACGGACAATCCTGCAATGCTCGCTAACGTATCGGCTCCCCCGTCCGGCAAGGAGGAGGTTCTTTTCTGTCATCGCTCTCCACAAGGTCTGTGACATCATTCCGCACAGGAACCTCGAGACCCCGGCAAGCACGGGATTCTGGGTTGCCTCTCCGATAGCGATGTGAAACTCCCGATCAGCTTCCATGGAGAACTTGCCGCTCTCGTTGTATTGCTCCCGAGCTTCGTTTGCCATCGCGCCAAGCCGTTCTATGTCTTCCACGGTCGCACGAGCTGCCGCCAGCTCCACTATATGGGGTTCCACTATTCTCCTCGCTTCCAAGAGGTCCAAGGGGCTAATTTGGTCACCCAACTCAGCTTCAAGTGGAGCGATGTCCATCTGCTTGGACGATCCTCTTATGTATGCACCCTGACCGGGTTGGATCTCTATCAGGCCCATCATTTCCAGCGCACTCAGGGCCTCTCTCACCGCGGGGCGACCCACACCAAACTGTGTGGCGAGTTCCCGTTCCGACGGTAATCGGTCGCCGGCCTGCAACTCTCCTTGCTCTATGAGGTTCTTGATCTGATCTACGATTTCCACGTATATGCGTCTTGTACGAATCTCAGCGAATTGGGCCATGTCAACCTAGCTCCCCGATGAATTGTCAGGACTACCGTTCTGTGCCGACATCACCACTTTTAAGAGGAACCTCCGGATGATGGTAAGACCACCTTACAACCTGCCAATTACGTGTTCGCTACCCATTTGGAAACTCCTCCTTAAAAGAAGTGAGTTTGCTGAGATTCTTGGGGATCGCGTACTCCACCCGTAGGATGGTGGTAAGATAACCTACACGGTTTTTAGATTGCCATGTGCTTACCCAGCTTTCTTTGGCATGCACCCGCAACGAGGTTTTGCGTATAACCTCAGTGGCCACTTAAACCTTGAGTGCGTTCAGCAGGAACGAGTGGGTCAAGGGGTTGATAGTAAGAACCTCACTGCACTCAGGGGTCGAATGGGAGGTAAGCCTTATGGGTACGTCGGTCGGCGGGAGGAGTAATGCAAGAGTGCGTCGAAATCCCTATCAGGAGATCAGGGATTTGTGTCCAGAGTTGCGAAGCATAGAGTCATCGGGAGGGGAGAAAATGGCTGCGATGCTGATTGACCCAAGACTCCGCCGTTACTCGATCTGCGTCGAAACCGTTTTTACGGAGTTGCCGCTTGTCGAGCGAATTAAGAGGGTCGCAGAGCTTGGGTTTGAATCGATTGAGTTCTGGGGATGGAGAGACAAGGATCTTTCGGAGATCGGGAACCTGGTCGACGACATTGGCGTGAAGGTAGCGACCTTTTGTGGCAACAGGAAGGGGTCTATCGTTGATACCGTAGCAGCTCAGGTGCTTCTCGACGACCTCCGCGATGGTATCAGCTCCGCAAAGCGGCTGGGGTGCGATACCCTGATACTGCTGGCCGATGAACTCTCCCGCGACGGATCGGTGACACAACAGTATCCGGAGCTCAGCCCTCATACGAAGTTTGAGACCGCCGCGAAGACTCTGTCGCAGGCCGCAAGGTATGCGGAAGACAGCCAGGTCACTCTGGTGCTGGAACCTCTAAACACCCTGGTTGATCACCCCGGCTACTTCATTTCCCACTCCAAACTGGGTTTCGATTTAATCAGGCGCGTCAACAGCCCCAACTTGAAACTGCTTTACGACATCTACCACATGCAGATCATGGAGGGGAACCTCATCTCGACGTTGACCGAAAACGTCGATTTAGTAGGACACGTACATGTGGCAGACGTTCCCGGGAGAAATGAGCCGGGAACCGGTGAGATCAACTACGTAAACGTGTGTCGAGCCCTTATTGAGAAGGGTTACAAGGGTTTCATCGGCATTGAGTGTCTCCCGAAAACAACTTCCGAGGCAGCGATAGAGGCAATCAAGAACATGTGCCTCGCCGTGGAAGCACGTTCCTGAGACAATCACGAATCCAGCACCTTGTCAACTCACGGTTGCTAGCATAGAGACCTCGATCTTCTGAACGGGAATGACCGAGGTCTCTATTCTTCTCCCCCTCCACCCCGGTATCCCGCTCGCGTAGACTTTATACGAACCCATCGACACTAGGCCGGGGTCCTTCTTCCTGTTGCCCCGAAGGTAATAATCTGCACGAGATCGTCGATAGATGTCTCCTCTTTCCGAAAGTCCCCGATTTTCCTGCCGTGCTCGAGAACGACGATCTTGTCTGAGACCGGGTACACGTGGTACAGGTTGTGTGTGATGAACACTACCGCGAGACCTCGTTTGCGCGCCTCATCAATATAGCCCAGCACCTTGCTGGTCTCGTGTACCGACAGGGCTGATGTCGGCTCGTCCAGGATGAGCAGCTTCCCACCGAAGTGCATGGTCCTGCCGATGGCGATCGCCTGGCGCTCACCGCCGGAGAGGACCGATACCTCGTCGTCGGCGGATCTCACCGAGATGCCTATGTCCGTCAGCACCTCCCTGGTGATCCGGCGCATAGCTGCCGTATCGAGCAGGCGGAATGGGCCGAACTTCCTCTGAGGTTCTGCGCCGAGGAAAAAGTTCCTTGAGATGCTCATGTCCTCGACAAGGGCGAGGTCCTGGTACACGGTCTCCACGCCCAGCCTGCGGGCATCCTTGGGAGACGCGAACTCCACCGGGCTGCCTTCGAATCGAAGCTCACCCTCGTCAGGGCGGTACACGCCGGTCAGGATCTTGATCAGCGTAGACTTACCAGCTCCGTTGTCGCCGACAAGTCCGATGACCGTCCCGCGCTCGATCGTGATGTCCACTCCCTCAAGAGCGGTCACCCTGCCGAAACGCTTACAGAGACCTATCCCTTCCATAAGCGGGGAACCATGGCGATGGTTACCGGATATCACCTGTTCCATGAGATCGCCTCCCCCAGCTTCACATTGATGGCCACAGCGGCGACGACTATGAAGCCGACGAACGACATGTACCAGTACGCTGGCGCGCCCACCATCACAAGGCCGATCCTGATAGACGCCATCGTCAGGGCTCCGAGCATCGCCCCGAGGATGCTGCCCACGCCCCCGGTGAGAGAGTTGCCTCCGACAACCGCAGCGGCTATTGCCTCCAAGGGCAACTCCTGTCCCCATACCGGTGACATCGAGCCCATTCTCCCAAACTGGAGACATCCCGCTACGCCGGCAAGCAATCCTGCAAGCATGAAGTTGGTCAGCTTCACTCTGGTTGTCGGGACACCCAGAGCGCGCGCGGCTCCCTGCTTGCCCCCGGTTGCGAACACCCAGTTGCCGTACGCGGTCTTCTGCAGGGCCACCCAGAACAGCCCCCCCAGCAACACCCACCACAGGGCCGAGATGCGAACGGTCGCGAAGATCATTCCTCCTCCGAGCCATCTAACCAGAGGAACGTCGGCGAACAGGCTTATGGGCCATCCCTGGGTCAGATAAAGCGCCACGCCCCGCCAGAACATCATGGCTCCGAGCGTAGCGATGAACGATGGTATGCGGGCACTCAAGGTGACCACTCCGTTGATAGCGCCGATGCCAGCAGCGCAGAGCAGTGCAGCAATGAAAGCTAGATACGGGCTGCACGAGGACCTCGTGATGAGGGCGGCAAGCACCATCGCACTGAGGGCGAAGTTCGAGCCCACCGAGAGGTCCATCTCACCCGAGATCATGAGAAAGCTGACGCCCACCGCCGTCACGCCCAGCTCCGCCGCAACCGTCAGGATGTCTCCAAGTGTTCGGACGCTCAAGAATTCCCTCTTCATTGAGAAAAACACTGCGAATACGACAACCAGGGCGACGACGACTCCGATTTCGCGGTGACCCAAGAATGACTTAAGCATAGGCTTGTGTCCTTCCATCTATACCCCTCCCTGAGAGGGCGCGGGGAGGCGACGCCTCCCCGCGCCGGTCGGAAGATGCGGCGTTTATCTGTACCCTTGCTTCACGAGGGCCTCCACGGCTGCCGCGTTCTCGGCGGTCACAAGGCCGCTGCCTGTGTTGTAGTCCGCCGGGTTAAGCTTGTATTTCGCGTGGAGGTAGAGCTGCACCACGGAGATGTATCCCTGCAGGTACTGCTGCTGGTCCACCGTCGCCTCGCAGATCCCATCTTTGATCGCCTGAATGGTGGTGGGGTCAAGGTCGAACGACGCCATCAGCACCTTGCCCTTGAGGCCGTCTTCCCGTATCATCTTGATGGTGGGAATCGCGCCCAGCGGCCCGACGGTGAAGATGGCGGTAGTGTCGGGATTAGCCTTCAGGTAGCTGCGGAGTATACCGATAGCCTGGGTAGGATCCTGGGTAATGTCCAGCTTGTCGACTTTGCCGCCAAGCTCCTGGGTGAGGACTTCTGAGATGCCCTTCGCTCTAGCCTCAAGGCCTATGTGGCCCGCCTCCTGGATGGCCACGACCGCCCTGGCGCCCTTCTTGAGCTTTGGCATCATGTACCGGGCCACCATCTTCCCAGCTTCGTACTCGTTCATGCCGACGTACGCCATGTAAGGTATGGTACCCGCCAACTCCGGCGGTTCCTGGCAGTTGATGGCGACGACCGGGATGCCCTGCTTCCGCGCGTCCTTAACAGGCTCCTGCCAGGCCTTGGGATCGCTGATGCTGACGGCGATGCCCGCCGCCTTGGCCGCTACAGCCGCCCGGAACATGTTAACCTGCTCAGGTATGTTGCGCCCAGCGGGCCCCTGGAAAATAGCGCGTACACCCAAAGCCTTGCCGGCATCCTGAACACCGCGTTGCACCACAGCCCAGAATGGGTCTCCGGGGCCCGTGTGCGCTATGACATAGAACGTCATCTCCTCTGCAGCCGAGGTTACAGCCGTGAGCCCACCCAGAGACAGAGCCAAGCACGCAATCAAAACCAACCCGACAAGTCGCTTCATCAGGAAACCCTCCCTTTCTGTGTGGAGACATACACGGCAATTGCTTCTGCCGCGCCGCCCCGGTCCTCCCTCTTAGTAAGGACCGGAAACTTCCCTGTAAGGGTCACTTCTCGTAACACAGCACTGTCCCAGCTATACCTCCGACGTCCTGTCCCATGTCCCACCCCCCGATGAAAATCAGGCGACGGCCTCGCGTGTGACGTGTCGGCTGTAGAAAGCGCTGCTACATGTAGTGCGAGTGTTGCTTGTCGGGTCTTGCTTGTAACCTGCAGTCGCTAAAGAGCGTTTTGTGGTCTGTAATGTGCGCCGATCTGCGATGGGTAACCTCCCTGATTCATTGCCATCAAGACCTCGTTAAGGCCACAGCGCGGTTCCGCGTGTTCGCCCTTCCGCCTTTGCGCCTGCTATCTCATGGATGCACGGGTATCCGCTCGAGCCTCACGTAAGAGGGCAACGGCCCGCCGATCAGGGGTAATGCGTAGTCTATGAACGCCCGGGTAACATCGTTGCCGGCTTCGTTTATGAACTCGCCCGGCACGAGCTTCTCCTCGTTCGCTACCACGTCCAGGTCGGCTGTGCTCATCTCCACCTCGTAGCGGGGCCCTGGCTTCCTCATAATCGTTACCATCTTGTCGGTGATCCCGGCGACTGCGCATCTTACTGCGTGGCGCCCGACCTCGTAGGCCTCGGCGAGGTCCACCTCGGACGCCAGCGCCGCCGACACCCTCTGGATCGTGCCAGGCTTATCGTACCTGGCTTTCAGCTTCAACCCCGTCGCCACGAGGTTGCAAAGGAAGTCTCCAACCCCGCCGAGCTGCTTGTGGCCGAACTTGTCAGTGTCGATGCTCCTCGAAGACGCCGTGACGTAGGTCCCCGACTCGTCTTTGAGCCCCTCGCAAACGGTCACCACGACATAACCGAGCCTGTCGTAGACCGCTTTCACGTCAGCAAGGAACCTCTCCACGTCAAAGGCCCGCTCGGGGAGGTAAATGAGGTGAGGCGCTGCGTCCTCGTGATCCCGGGCAAGCGCCGTTGCGGCGGTTATCCAGCCTGCATTGCGGCCCATGACCTCGATGACCTTGACCGTGTCCACAACGCCGATGGCCTCGGTGTCAAGGCCCGCGTCCCGCACCGCCGTAGCCACCCACCGGGCGACGCTGCCGTAACCGGGCGAGTGGTCTGTCACGGCGAGGTCGTTGTCTATAGTTTTAGGAACTCCAACCACAGCAAGGTCGTAGCCTGCTTCCCTGGCGGCCTTGCTTACCTGGTCGGACGTGTCTGCTGAATCGTTGCCGCCTATGTAGAAGAAGTACCTGATGTTGTACCGCCTGAAGATATCCACGAGCCTCCGGCAGTCCTCCGCGGATACCTTGTGGCGGCACGAGCCGAGCGCTGCGGACGGCGTCGTGCGAAGCCCGCGTAAGACCTGCGGGCTTTGTCTTCCGAGATCGATGAACTCTTCCTTTAGCATCCCGAGAACTCCGTGCACTCCGCCATATACGCCTTGTATCTCCGAATGCTCCAGAGCCTCGTCAACAATACCTGCAAGGCTGCTGTTTATCACGGCGGTCGGCCCGCCGGACTGCCCCACAACTGCGTTTCCCTTGAGTGGCATCGTCGTTCTCCTCCTGCGCCTCGCACTCTCCTTGAGAATCCGGGCTTTGCCCTTTGCTCCACGGCCTATTGGGTCGGATCAGCCCAGGTAGCGGGTTAGCGCGTCCATTTCTTTGCCCCGCGTGTCCATGAGCACTTCAGTCGCCGCTGCGGCGTCAAGCCCCCTGTGGACGATCTCGCTCACAGCCACCGCCACGGCGCGAGGATCGTCATTGCCCGGGAACGTTACATTCCTGCCCACGAGCGCGCCCCTTACGGTGGCTCCCGCGCGCATCCCCGCCGCAAACTCCTCGAGTATGCCGGTGGGGTCTCCGGTGGATTCTCCGCCGAGCATGAGTATGGGGCACGTGGTAGCCCTTGCGACCTTCTCGTAGCCCTCACAGTAAGGGATCTTGAGCCACGTGTACGCGCTGGACTTCCCGAGCCCCGAGGCCACGCTCACTACCTTTATGAGAGCTTCAACTTGCTTTAGGGTCTTGTACTTCCCGTCGGTTTTCTGCATCATGAGGGCTTCGAGGAACACCGGGATCTCCAGGTCCACCAGATCGTTGATGGCCTCGACGCAATACCAGATGGTCTTGCCCGAGTCAGGGTTCTCCGGGTCGAGCCTGAACATGAGCTTCGCCCCGTCAAGCCCCATCTCCTTGATGGCCCAGGCCGTGTAAGCAGTCATCCTGTCGTCCATCTCGAACGATACGCCCGCGAGGCCTCCCCGGTTCATGCACCCGAGGATGACCTTCTCGTCCAAGAAAGACGGCCCTCCAGCCTCCTGCAGGAGGTAATCCAGAACCAAAAGCTCCTCCACGATATCGGGCGTAGCCATCACCCCGTCAAACCTGGGGTCGGTGAGCACCCTGGCAAGCCGGGCAAGCAGGCCATACCTGTCGCCGATGGCCACCGGGTCGTCGCCCACCCGCGTAACCATGCGCGCCGGGTGGTCCGTTGCAAGAATCGTGAGCTTACCGTCGCGGGTCAGCGTCCGGCGCCTCCTCCGCGACTGCGCCGCTTTCTTTACCAGGTCCGGGCGGCTTACCCGCACGTCCACGATCCTGTCGCATATCCTCGCCGGCAGAAACTCCTCCGGCACGAACCCGTACCCGTCGATCTCGTAGCCAAACCGTCCAGCCATCTCCGTATCCTCCCTGATTCAACTCTCCAACGCCTCAACCATAGGCGCCAGGTGCGCATATGTCCCGGTGCAAGCAGTGCGAACATTGGGCCGGTGCATTATCTCGCCGGACAGATACCCCTGGTACCCCACGTCATGCAGGGCCTCGACGATCGCCTGGAAATCCAGGTGTCCGCAGCCTGGCGCCCACCTGTTGCTATCAGCAACATGCACA
>JBFMGS010000048.1:2598-15069 GCA_040752635.1 Bacillota bacterium | reverse complement strand
TGCCCACTACAACGACCCGGACATCCTTGCGAGGGTATCCCGAGGCATCGGCGAGCCCATGAGGGGGCTTGCCGCAGCCTCACTTAGAGAGGAAGAAAGACTGCAAGTAAGAGGCTGGTAACAGGCTGCAGACCTGCTAACTGACCCGGATCTCCGGGTCATCGCATATCCCGCATGTAAGCATTAGCATCGCCCGGATTCAGATCGCGTCTCTCCTCGATGTGCGCCTGCGAGGCTCAATGCACGCAGCCTTACTGACGCCAGCGAGCCTGAGGAGGCGCGATAGATCGTACGAGCGGAAGGTGCGGTCCAGACCGGTGTCAAGAGGGTTTTTCACCCAAAGATTCATGTCCTCGAGTTGCCCCATTATGTGACAGTGCTTGATGAGGCGCCTCTGGTAGTGATAGCCAAGGGTGTGGAAGACCAGGTTCATCCCATAGGACGCGGAGCGCGCCATGCTGTAGAGACAGCCTGTCGAGTGGTGAGCGAGGTCTTGTTCCAGGCTCCGCAGCAGAGTGCGCATCATCCCCCTCCCGCGGAAAGCCTTCAAGGTCGTGCAATCCGTCATCTCGGCGTTGGCGTTTTCGTAATCTACTGCCGCCGATGCTGCGCTCACGATCCGTCGGTTGTGGCGAATGAGCCTAAACATGGCACCGTGCTGCATGGACGCTGCTACGTATTCAGGCCGGTTCAAAGAGGTCGGATACGCGTCGGAGACCCTTTCGTAGAGGTCAGCGAGGATGGCGGCGGATCCAAACAGAGTGTGTGTTCGCCCACACGTTCTCAACAGGCGCACGATCTGATAGAATTGGTACGCGAGGTCAAGATGACCACCTCTGGTGCATGTAAGTGTTGGCAGCCTGCCGGGTTTGTTCCACGCGGCGTGGCAATAGTAGCTGACGCGGTGAGGCGCAAGAATTCGCATCATGGGGAGGAACGCGCTATGCGAACAGGACATCTACATAGGGTGGCTTCTGCTCTCATTTGCATTCTATTGGTATTGCCGGTGGGTTTTTCCGCCTCGGCGACTGCAAGCTCTCCTTTGGAACGGTTGAGTGAAGCGCTGCATGTGCTCAAGGAGATGTCCCAGCAGGATGACGTCGGGACCATGGCGAGGCTCCTTGAGAAGGCGAAGGGGGTGGCCATCTTTCCATCGGTGGTCAAGGCTAGCTTGGGAATCGGAGCGAGGTACGGAAAGGGCCTGGTTCTTCGGCGGGACTCGGCGACAGGGGGGTGGTACGGCCCCGGTTTCATCGAGATCACCGGGCTCTCCTGGGGGTTCCAGGCCGGCGTGCAGTCCACTGCGCTGGTCCTGGTGATTACCAATGAGAACGGCATGAGGGCTTTTGAGGGCGGCAAGATCACTCTCGGCGGTGAACTGGCGGTCGCGGCGGGGCCGGTAGGGCGGCATGCCGAAGCGGGGACGGACCTTGACTTCAAGGCCTCGATCTATAGCTATTCTATGAGCAGAGGCGCCTTTGCGGGGATTTCACTCGAAGGCGCCAAAATCGACCCGGACGAACCTGCAAACGAGCTGTACTGGGGGTCTGCTCTTTCCCCTGGCGAGATACTTGCCCGGAAAGCCGCCGACAACAGGGCCAAGCCTCTAATTCAAGAGCTAAACCGGCTTATTGCCGAGGCCAGGTAGCGGCAGAACGCCTGAAGGACAAGTTCCAGGTCCGAGAACATTGGGTGCTTCGGTCATGGATGGAGGGGAATCCGTTTGGGCGTATACCTCGACAATGCCGCGACGTCCTTCCCGAAACCTGACGCTGTGCTAGATGCCATGGAGGATTTCATGCGCAACGTCGGCGCAAGCTCGGGCAGGGGGGCGTACCGCAGGGCTCTTGAAGCGGACAAGATCGTGTTCAGAGCCAGGCAGGCGCTGGCCCGCCTGCTGGGCGTGCGCGACGTGTCCCGCATCGTCTTCACGGCGAACGCCACCGAGTCGCTGAACCTCGCGATAAAGGGCCTGCTTTCAGAGGGAGATCACGTTGTGACGACCTCCATGGAACACAACGCGGTCTGGCGCCCCCTCAAGTTCGTCGAAAGAACGCGCGGGGTGAGCATATCCCAGGCCCTGTGCGCCCCCGACGGCACGCTCGACCCCGGGGACGTCGAAGCTCTCTTGCGGCCCAACACCAAGCTCATCGTTATGACCCATGCCTCTAACGTCATCGGGACCATAATGCCGGTGGAAGAGGTGGGCGCCATCGCAAGGGTTCGTGGTATCCCATTGCTGGTGGACTGCGCTCAAACGGCGGGGGTTTACCCCGTCGACGTCGAGCGCCTTAACATAGATCTTGCTGCGTTCACCGGTCACAAGGGGCTCATGGGGCCAACAGGGACGGGTGGCCTTTACATCCGCAGCGGCATCGACCTCGTCCCGCTCAAGGAGGGCGGGACAGGAGGCGAGTCCATCTTGGAGCATCAGCCGGATGCGCCCCCGGACCGGTTCGAAGCGGGCACACTTAATGTTGTTGGAATAGCAGGTCTGGGCGCCGGGGCCAGGTTCGTGCTAGGCGCAGGCGTCGAATGCATAATGGAAAAAGAGGCGCGCCTCGTGCGCAGGCTCCTCGATGGGCTACTCGAGCTTCCGAGGATCGAGGTTTACGGCCCTAAGGATCCTGCCCGGCAGGTGGGCGTGGTCTCTCTGAACGTGCGCGACATTCCCCCCGAGGAGGTTGCGCACAGGCTCGACGTGGATTTCGACATTATGGTGCGGGCCGGGCTTCATTGCGCGCCATGCGTCCACAGAACCATCGGAACCATCGAGCGGGGCACGGTTCGGATAGGGCTTGGCTACTTCAACACCGACGATGACATAGACCGCTGCGTGGAGGCACTTACTCAAATCACTGCGTCAACTCTGTAGTGTTGTTACTGCTTACGCCGCTTCCGACGATGAGGCAATCAAGCAGTTGGCTACGTCAAGCGGTTGGCTATTGTATTTCCTCTGGAGAGTGGTATACTATAAATAGCCTAAAACTTCAGGGTTGCCTGGAACAGCAAATCTACTGCCTAATCCCAGTACTTGCCTCCACATGTGGCCCTAAGGATACGGCAAATCGCGGCCCTGAGGGGCTACATTTAGGAGGTTTCTTATGTACCAGGACAAGACTTTGGTGTGCAGGGATTGCGGCCAGGAATTCACGTTTTCCGCAAGCGAACAGGAGTTCTTCGCATCGAAAGGTTTCGAGAACGATCCCAGTCGCTGTCCGGCTTGCAGATCTGCCAGGAAGCAACGCGACCGCGGGAGTAGCTTTGGCGGGCGTCAGGAAGCCAGGGAGATGTTCCCGGCCGTCTGTGCTAGCTGTGGAGCGCAGACTTCCGTTCCGTTCAGGCCCCGTGCCGACAAACCCGTTTACTGCCGCGACTGCTACCAGGGCAGCAGAGGCCGGCGCCAGCAGTTGACGAGAGTCTAATCTGGCTTGAGACTGCGCGCCTGTTGTCCGTGGCGCGATAGGGGGTTCAAAAGGTCCCGCTCGGTTGATGCGGGGCCTTTCCTCTTTCCTGGAGAAGCACTGCACAGGAAGTTCTCTCTTCTCTCCACTTTATGGTAGAATCATATGAGATAGGGTCGTGCTAGATAGCCATCCCCGGGAGAAAGAGGCGACGGGTTTGTTCCTCGAGGAAATCGACATTACCTTCATTGAGCCGTGTGTGGCTGACCCGGGAAGGATACGGCTCTATGCGGAGCCGTCGCGGGACATCGCGGAGGTGCTGCCGTACCTCAACGCGGTCATGAACCACGCCACCTACAATAAAGATGGGCCTAGCCTGACCTTCATGAAGGAGTTCCGTCTCATAACCGTGCACTCGCGTAAGATCACCATGTCCAAGGCGCTGAACACTACTGATGCCTGGCAGGTGCTTGACTGGCTCAAGGACCTGATCAACGAGACGTATGAGAGGCGCGGCTCGATCGCGCCCGCGCACGGGGTGCGTTACCGCCCGACGGCGCTCCAGATGTACGAATGGCTTCCCCGCACGAACTGCAAGGTCTGTGGGGAGCCGACGTGCCTGGCCTTTGCGGTGAAGCTGTTGCTCGCCGAGCGCAAGGCGGAGGAGTGCAAGCCGCTATTTCTTCCACAGCATGTGAATCTCAGGCGCGCGCTGTTCGAGATAGTTGCGGCCCTCGGATACGAAGTGCCGGGTAAGGAGCAATAGGCCTGCCTTCAGCCCCAGGAACAGTTGTGATGATACAGCTTATGGTTGTGTTCAGCTTTGTCCAGCGGGCTGCTTCGTCGAGAGCACCCCTTGAATCATTCTATAAGTCAACGCCAGCAGTAGAAGGAGACCGGCGTAGCCGACAGCGGGGTAGAGGATTCTGACGAGGCGGCTGAAACCGAGCCGCCCCGCCAGGAGGGCAACCAGACTCGTTGCAATGACCAGCCAGCGAAATGCCGTGCCGCGCGCCTTGGTAATTCTGGCTACGAAGCCGTAGAGATTGCCCACCGCGGTGGTGTATATCTCTAGAAGCAGGACCACGCTGTAGCCCACCTGAACCGCTCTGGGGAACCTTCCGGCGATGTATATCATCGGAACTTCGAGTCTTGCCGACTGGGGCAGGGTGGCCAGGATCGACAGGTGTATTGCAAGGGCGCCCAGCCCGAGGCCGACTCCTCCCAGCACAGCGCCGCGCCGCAGAGCCTCAGCACTTTTCGCTATGGCCCCCAGTGGAGCGAGCACCCCGACCGCAAGCACGATGTTATAGGAAACATACACTATCGCAGACAGCGGCCATGACGGCACTGCAGCCCGGGTCGCATCGAGCGTGCGGATGGTGGCAAGCTCAAGCGGCGCACGCACAAGCGTGCCTATGCTGATACCGACCACGGCGACCAAGAGCCCGGGCACGACCATGCTGATCGCCGTGACCACGCCTTGAATACCCAACAGCACAGTGAAGAGCGTTGTTACAACCAGCAAAGCGTTTCCGACGATGGACGCCAAGCCGAACTGCTCCTCGAACACCGCGCCGGCTCCGGCCGTCATAGCCACGAGCGCGCCGAAGAGGAAGAACGTGATCACCGCATCGATGGCCGTTCCCACCAACCGTCCGCCGGTCGCTCGAACGACCGGCAGGTGCGACCTTGCCGATAACTTTCTGCCGAACTCAAGTAGGAGATACCCGTATAGAGAGAATAGAACAACGGCTAGGCCCACGCCGAGAACGCCTTTTGCTCCGAAGTAGCCGAAGAACTGGAGCACCTCCTGCCCCGAGGCGAATCCTGCGCCTACGACTGTGCCGACGTAGGTAGCCGCTACCTTGAACGTGGAAACATGCCTTCCTCTCATACGGCTAGTTTAGCCCAATTCCAGAGACGATATCACACGGGCGTCTCTGAAAAGTAGGGCGACTCGGGGTGACTCGAAGAAGAGGAAACAGTCTTTGCGTGTAGAATGATACGCTCGATGAGCCGCCTGGTCTTGCGGCTGCGAGGTGTTGTCCTGGCATGGACGGCAACGCCAAACTGGTTCGAAAGGGGCGAAGAGGCCCGGTCGCGGGAGACCCGCCCGTCGCTGTCAGGTCCTGTGTGTGGGAAGGGCAGGGAACGGGCACGCGGGACCGGTGCAACACCATGATGAGTAAGAGGATTGTGTTCCTGACGAGGACTGCTGTGCTGCTTGCACTCACGCTGGCGATTCAGATGATAGGCATGCCCCAATACGCAACAGGGCCGCTGGTAAACACGATGCTTTACATCGCTGCGACCTTCGTGGGCATTTGGGGCGGAGTCGCAATTGGTATCGTGACTCCGGTGGTCGCGTTCATGCGCGGAATCCTGCCTGCCCCGCTCAGCCCGATGATACCTTACATCGCTGCCGGCAATGCGGTTCTCGTCATCGTATTTGGCTTGCTTGAACGGCGGGGCAGGCTTGCGGCGATAGCTGGAGTGGTGGCTGCATCAGTGGTCAAATTCCTGGTGCTCTCGAGCGCCGTGCGTTTCGTGGTCCAGGTGAAACCTGCAATAGCGAAGGCAATGCAGACTCCGCAACTGTTTACCGCGCTTGCAGGCGGAGCTATCGCGCTCATCGTGTCGGAAGCGCTGATTCGCACCGGTGCTGTGAAGCCGCTTTCCAGGGGGGACACGCGCAAGCCTGGTTGACCCAAGGTCAAGGTGCATGGTGTCGGGAGAGCCGGAAGGCTGGGGGACATGAAACCTGCTTGGGTTGCAACCCAAGCAGGTTCATACCCTGAAAAGCAGCACGATCTTTGCGAGATCAAGCTAATAAACGTGTTGCTGCATGGTGCTGACGAAGTTCTGGACCCTCGATACTTCCTCGGGTTGCGCCACCGCCGGCTGGTACCAACCCTTCCTGTTCATGAGGTCCCAGATGTCCTTCTGGTGCTTGAGGTCCGTCTCCAGGCTGCTCATCATCTGGCGCCGCAGCTCAGGGTTGACCGCTTCGAGCGCTCCCTTCGCCAGGTTACCGACTGCCAGCTTGTGCTCATCGAGGATTATTTGCATGAGGTCGCGGTCGTTGAACCCACCGCCACCCCCGCCACGGACGTTTACGTTTGGTATGTTCAAGCCAATCCCTCCTCGAATGTTCATGCTCGACTCAGCTCTAACTTTGGGGGTCCGTTGCTGCTACTGCAGGGTGGTCCGGGCTCCGATAAGCCCTGAGTAGGTGTTGATCTCATTCTTGTGGTCTTTCGACAGCCGATCGCACAGAGACTTGATCTCGGGGTCCGCGCTCATCTGTGAACCATAATCTAACAGTTTGGTGAGGGACGCACTGGACCTCAGGTGTTCCTGGATGAACATAAGCTCCGGCGTGGTAAACCTCTCATGAGCCACTCTATCAACCTCCTTTCGTGTGGGCAACCGGGCATAGTTTGCGCCACAGACCCAGGCGTTTATTCCTGCGGCCTCTCGGCTTCCATCAGGAACTTGCGTTCTTCGCGCTCTACGATTCTCATTCCAACGACGAGTCTGTTCGTAAAGCCCTCGGACTATTCAGCGGCAGTACACAGGAGAGAGGCTATGCGAGAGGGAGCAGTGGTTGTGTGGCAGGACTGCGGCGGACCAGCGCCTCGAGCCCGTAGCCGAGCCCGGCCGCCGCAACAAGCGCCGCAAGCAAGAAGGTGAGCGCCATGCGGATGCCCAGGGCGTCTGCAATGGCACCTACTCCGATAACCCCGAGCGACCCCGCCCCCCATGCCACGCCCATCATGAGCGCCGACACTGTGCCCGCTCTGCCTGGGGCGAGGTTCTGAGCTGCCATCGTGATAACGGGCATCGGCGCGGAGAGGATAGCGGCTGCCACGGCAAGGAAGACATACGAGATAAGGCCGGATGTATTCAGAAACACAAGGAAAAGAGGAATCGGTGCCACCAGTGCAATGACCAGGAGCCTGAAAGCACCCACTCTGTCTGCAAGCGGGCCTCCGACCATGATTCCTACCGTTCCTGCAAGCAAGAACATTGATGCGACCGAACCGTATGCCACGAGCGGAAGTCCCATCTCTTTAAGATAGAGGGGAAGAAACGTTGTGAAGCCCGAAGACACGCAAAGGCGCAAGGCGGCCATGAGCCACAGCATGGTGAGCGGCCCGACCGGGAGCCGCCCGTTCCCATTGTTCTTCAGGTCTTGAGATGTCGCGCAGCTTACTCGGGCTGGCGGCGCAAAGTAGTAGATGAAGAGCGCGACCAGAATGCCGGGCAAAATCGTGAGATATGTGTGGCGAAGCCCGAGTGTGCTCACCACGGACAGCACCAGGAGTGGACCGAGCGCATATCCTGCCTCACCCGCGGTGGTAAACGCGGACAGCAAGAACCCCCTGCGAGCATGATCTATCGCACCGGCCATGGCTGCGCCCTGCGGGTGGAACATTGCACAGCCGACCCCTCCAATTGCCAGCAGAGTCACGAGCATTGGAGGGCCAGTGGCGAGCCCGATCATACCCATGGATAGTGCGGTTATCGCAGGTCCCAGCACGACGAACGCGCGGCTTTCCGACGTGTCGGCAAGGTGACCGACTAGCGGCTGGACAAGGGACGACGTAGTTGATAGCACGGCTGACAGTGCACCTGCCAGAGTCAGGGATATCCCGAACTTCGCCACGAATAAAGGTAGAAGAGGCATAAGGAAGGCTGGGTAGATATCGTTCACGAAATGCCCCGCGGTAACCGCCGCGAGTTGTAACCGAGGGCTCTGACGGCGCCATAAAGGATTGACGCTGGCCGGCATGGTGTGCATAAGACAACATATTCGACGTGATGAAAGGATATCCTTGGGTGGGGTAGAAGAAATACCCGAAAAACCATCAACCTTCGCCATGCCGATAGTCGTTATTGAAGCAAGATGGGCAACGCCAGGTGCCACTCAAGAAGGGACGCGGATCACCTTGAACTGGAAGCTCTTTGCGCTCACATTCACCACCCTTTTCCTTGCAGAGATGGGCGATAAGACGCAACTCGCCGTCTTTACACTTGTAGCCCAGCATCGTATGATCGTCCCGGTGTTTCTAGGAGCATCGCTTGCTCTGTCCACCGTGAGCCTCATAGGGGCGCTGTTCGGAGGAGTGGTTTCGAGGTATCTCCCCGCGGAGTACCTGCAAGCAGCAGCCGGAGTGCTCTTCATCGGGCTGGGAGCATTCATTCTCGTGCAGGCGTTCAGCAAGATCGCGGGCTAAGCCAGTGCGCAGAAGGGCCCGTTTCGGAGGGGCTCCCGGTGCTCGGTCGCTTGCCACATCGTGCGAGCGCCACCGGCTATCTTCACTTTTCAAGGCGCTGGTGATATATTCGACGTGTGAACGAGAGCGAGCGTTTGCCGCGAGAAGGGAGATCCGGACATGGTCCTTGTGTTGGATATCGGCAATACCAATATAGTGATTGGTGTTTATCAGGATGACCGGCTCGCGGTGAGCTGTCGGATGTCAACGGATTGGGAGAAGACCGCAGACGAGTATGCTATGGTGATTCGCAGTCTCCTGTCTTACCACGGCCTTGATTTCGACGATATCAGCGGCGTTGCAGTCTCATGTGTTGTACCTCCGCTTATTCATACCTTCGAGGACCTGTCGCGGAGGTACTTCCGTTGTGAGCCTGTCGTTGTCGAGCCGGGGATCAAGACGGGCATGGTTATCCGTTATGAGAATCCCAAGGAGGTCGGAGCGGACCGTATCGTAAATGCCGTCGCAGCCTATGAGAAGTACGGCGCCCCCGTGATCGTCGTGGATTTCGGCACTGCCACCACTTTTTGCGCCATAGCCGAGGGCGGCGAGTATTTGGGAGGCGCCATCGCTCCGGGTATCGGCATCTCGAGCGAAGCGCTTTTCAGGAGGGCTGCCAAGCTGCCCCGCGTTGAGCTTGTCAAGCCGAAGAACGTCATCGGTCGTAGCACGGTAAAGAGTATGCAGGCCGGCATCATCTACGGAACCGTTGGACAGGTGGACGAGATAGTGAGAAGAATGAAGGAAGAGATGGGGGGCAGCCCCAAAGTGGTGGCTACCGGTGGCCTTGCCTCACTCATCGCGGAGGAATCATCCGAGATAGACGTGCTGGACCCCGATCTCACGCTGGAAGGCTTGCGCATCATCTATGAGAGAAACGGTCGCGCCCAGGGGCTGGAGTCGTGATCAGCCCGTAGAGGTGGTTTTGCTCTGAAGGATGCTGTTGAGAAGGCGATAACTGTCGGGCTGGAGCTGCCGGGTGCAAAGTGGTGGGAAGCAGAGGACTCCCTCGATGAACTCGGGCAACTTGCCGCTACGGCTGGAGCCGAAGTGGTCGGCAGGGTCATCCAGAAGCGGGCGAGGCCAGACCCTAAGTTGTATGTCGGCGAAGGGAAGGCAAGGGAACTTGCAGCGCTCGCAGTGGTGACCCGCGCCGACCTCGTCATCTTCGACGACGAGCTTACCCCTGCGCAACAGCGCAACCTGGAGGATGCCATTGGGATCAAGGTAGTAGACAGGACGTGGCTTATCCTCGACATCTTTGCCTCCAGGGCCGCGAGCAAGGAAGGCAAGATACAGGTGGAGCTGGCTCAGCTTTCGTACCTGCTTCCCAGGCTCGTAGGAAAGGGGACGGCCCTGTCCCGCCTGGGCGGCGGCATCGGCACGCGAGGTCCCGGCGAAACCAAGCTTGAAACGGACAGGCGCCGCATACGAAAACGCATCGCCGTTCTGCGCGGCGAGCTTGAGGAGATAGCGCAGCGGCGCGGCCTGCAGCGATCCCGCCGCAGAGAGGCGGGGATGCCGGTTGTGTCGCTCGTCGGCTACACTAATGCCGGGAAGTCCACGCTTTTCAACGCGCTCACGGAATCTGAGGTGCTCGTGGAAGACAAGCTCTTTGCCACGCTTGACCCGACCATAAGGAGGTGTCGTCTCCCGGGGGGCGGATTCATACTCCTTGCCGACACAGTGGGGTTCATCCGAAAGCTTCCCCATGAACTTGTCGCAGCGTTCCGCGCAACGCTCGAGGAAGCCGCCCAGGCTGACCTGCTCCTCCACGTGGTTGACGCAAGCCACCCCGGCAAGGATGACCAGTGCCAGGCGGTTGACACAGTCCTCGCGGATCTGGGGCTTCACGACAAGCCCACGCTCACTGTCCTCAACAAGATGGACCTCATACCCGGGAAGCTGGAGAGAGAACGGATCTCGATGGAGCACCCCGGGGCCATCCTCATTTCTGCAGCCAGGCGGCAGGGGCTCGACGAACTTCTCGACCGGGTTGCAAGCGCCCTTCAGAAACAGAATGACAGGGTTCCGGCTGATGATAGGTTCCCAGCTGTGGCTGTGTGGAGTGGCGGAGGGCTTCGAGATGGGGAGGATTCCGCTGCGAGTTCTCCTTTGTGCAGCCAGCATGCGACCGGGTGCAGGCAGCGTGCCACCAGGGCACACACCGTGTCCATAGACACCGTGAAGCTTGCAAACCCAGTAGTGCTTGCGCCCATGGCCGGAGTGACCGACCTTGCGTACCGGCTTCTCGCGAAGGAAATGGGCTGCGCCCTCGTCTGCACCGAGATGATTTCCGGCAAGGCCCTTGTCTTCCGAAACGAAAGGACCCTCGACATGATCAGGATCTCCGAAGAGGAAAGGCCCGTAGCTGTCCAGATCTTCGGGAGCGACCCCGACAGCATGGCACAAGCTGCCATGCTGGTGCAGGACCGGGTGCGTCCCGACATCATCGATATCAACATGGGCTGTCCGACTCAGAAGATCGTCAAGAACGGGGAAGGGGCAGCGCTCATGCGAGATCTGCCCCGGGCTCGCGACATAGTGGCGTCCGTCGTAGCTGCAGCGCGCGTGCCGGTCACCGTAAAGATAAGAAAAGGTTGGGACGCCCAGCACGTGAATGCCGTGGAGTTCGCCCAGGCGATGGCCGCGGCAGGGGCTAGCGCGGTCACGGTCCACGGTCGAACTCGAGACCAGTTCTACTCGGGCTCAGCAGACTGGGATGTGATCAGGCGTGTAAAACAGGCGGTGGGCATCCCGGTGATAGGCAACGGGGACGTGCGCTCGCCGGAGAACGCAGCCAGGATGCTTGAGGAGACGGGCTGCGACGCAGTAATGATAGGCAGGGCCGCACTGGGCAATCCCTGGATTTTCAGGGAGGTAATAGCCTTCCTCGAGACTGGCGAGAGGGTGCCGCCGCCCCAGTGCGAGGAGCGGGTTGCCACCGCCATCCGGCATCTCGACATGCTGATAGAGCTCGTCGGTGAGCGGGTTGGAGTGCTTGAAATGAGAAAGCATGCCGCCTGGTACGTCCGCGGCATTCCCGGCGCCAGCCTGGCCCGGGTGCGCATAAACAAGGCCAGGACCAGAGAGGAGATGGTGGAAGCGCTCAACTCCTGCCTCGCGGCCTCGCACGACGATCAGGATCGCACTCGGAAGTCCTCCTCACTGTAGGATTGTCGGTGCCGCAATTGGGGGTTTCCACCCGGACGGGCAAGGAGTCTTGTGACCCTACCCCGGTCCTGCGTTTGGTAAGATTCGCGACTGGCTGCGGGTACGCCATTGCGAGGCGCTTCGACGAGGTTGCGATTGCACCGGCTTCCCGTGCGCGATTGAAACGCCAAGAGGGGGCGTTGCTCATCGGCGACCGATTCAGCGCGCACGTGGGCTCAAGTCGAGCGCGCAAGCCTCCCGGCTTGCGCCGTTGGTACACACAGGGCGACAAGCAATTGCATTCCCGGTCATGTTTTGCTAGAATGGACGTGCACAAAACTGTTAACACGCCCGGTCAGTACAGGATGTCCCGGGTGGATGGGATGACGGGAGGTGGGTCAGCCTGGAATTCGTGCGGATAGGTGATAAGCTCGTAGATAGGGACCGCCTGTACAAAGCGGTTGACAAAATCCTTGAGCTTCGGTCGAAGGGCCTGTCACAGCAAGAAACCGCCGACCAGGTCGGCATAGACAGGGCCTTTGTTTCTCGCCTTGAAAGCCTCGGTGAGGTGCGCAAAGGCGCCCGGGTCGCGCTGGTCGGGTTTCCTGTAGGCAACAAGGACGAGATCAGGA
>JBFMGS010000048.1:0-2498 GCA_040752635.1 Bacillota bacterium | reverse complement strand
GAAACCGCCGACCAGGTCGGCATAGACAGGGCCTTTGTTTCTCGCCTTGAAAGCCTCGGTGAGGTGCGCAAAGGCGCCCGGGTCGCGCTGGTCGGGTTTCCTGTAGGCAACAAGGACGAGATCAGGAAAGTTGCGGAGGAAGAGGGCGTGGATTTCGTCCTTCTGCTGAACGACGAGGAAAGATGGGCTTATCTCCGCGAGAGGTCCGGGCAGGAAGTCTTCAACGAGATCGTGGCCATAATCACCGGGTTGAAGACGTACGACGCGGTGGTCTTCATAGGCTCGGATATGAGAGTTGGACTCGTCGAATCGATTCTTGGAGATCGCGTTGTCGGCATTGTGATCGGCACGTCCCCAATAAAGGGGGACAAGTGCGTGGATCCGGAAACCGTCCGCGGGGTCATCCGCAGGATAACCAGGGGGTGAACCCCGTATCAAATTCGGATCGGGGGCGGGACTATGAAGCAAGTGGTCAGCGTGAGCCTTGGCTCGTCAAAGCGAGATCACAAAGCGAAGGTAACGTTGTTTGGCGAGGAAGTCTTACTTGAGAGAAGAGGAACCGATGGGGACATTGCGAAAGCCATCGAGCTTATCCGCAGCCTGGACGGCAAGGTCGATGCATTCGGCATGGGCGGCACGGACTTGTGGTTCTATGCGGGTAAGAGGCGTTACACGCTGCGCGATGCCGTCAGAATAGCGAAAGCCGCAAAGAAGACCCCTATAGCTGACGGGAGCATGCTCAAAGGAGTAATCGAACGCAGAGCCGTAGAGTATATTCGTGATGAAATGAAGATGCCCCTGGCCGGGAAAAACGCGCTCATCGTTTGCGCCCTCGACCGGTTCGGGATGGCCTCCGCGCTCCTTGAGTCGGGCTGCAAGATGATGTACGGCGATTTCGCGTGGGGTCTTGGAATCCCTATCTTCCTGAGATCGTTTACTACTTTCCAGGTGCTTGTCACCATCCTGATGCCCGTGATACGCCTTCTTCCCATCAGAGTCCTTTACCCCGTAGGCAAGAGCCAGGACAAAGTGGTTCCCAAGTACACCAGGGCATACGCGTGGGCCGATATCATCGGAGGAGACTGCAACTACATCAAGAAACACATGCCCGATGACCTTTCGGGGAAGCTTATCATAACGAACACCGTGACGAGGGACGACGTCGAGGCCTTCAGAAAGCGCGGTGTGAAGACCCTTGTGGCATCGACTCCCGAGATTGACGGGCGGTCGTTCGCAACCAACGTGATGGACGCCGTGCTCGTGGCCCTGACAGGGCGCCGGCCGGAAGACTTCACGCCATCCGAATACCTCGACCTTCTCAACCGTCTCGAGATAAAGCCGCGGGTCGAAACGTTGAACTGAGATTGAACTCGGAAGGTCATTTGAGCGGAAAGGCTTGACAAGGGCCGCACCTCAAGACATAATATGTGCATGTGATGCAGGAGCATCGCGCGATGGGCACGCGGAGCTACGGAGCGAAGCGAAGGACGTTGCGCGATGCACAGGTGTACATAGGTTGGCCAAGGAGGAACCAACTTTATGGCGCAGAAGGTAGTTCTTACCCTGGACGGGCTCAAGAAACTTGAGAAGGAGCTCGAGCATCTCAAAACTACCAAGCGGCGCGAGGTTGCGGCGAGGATAAGGGAAGCAAAGGCTTTTGGGGATATCACGGACAACTCCGAGTACGAGGACGCCAAGAACGAGCAGGCGTTCGTTGAGGGACGTATCATGCAGCTTGAAACCATGCTACGCAACGCCGAAGTAATCGACGAAGACGAGTTGGAGACAGACGCTGTTTGCCTGGGGTGCAAGGTGAAGCTAAAGGATCTGGCCGACGGCGAGGTTTTCGAGTATACGATAGTCGGCTCGGCGGAAGCTGATCCCGGGAATTACCGCATATCGAACGAGTCGCCCGTGGGCAAGGCCGTCCTGGGGCAGAAGGTCGGGAGCGTTGTTGAGGTCCTCGCGCCGGCCGGTCCCATCAAGCTTCAGATACTCCAGATTTCGAGCTGACATCCCCCACATGCCTGAAGGCGGAGCATTCCCGTCAAAGGAGCGGTGATGAAATTGAGCCGGGAGAACCCAGCCAGCGGCCAGCTCCCCGATGAGGCTGACTCTGCAGAAACCCTGTCGGGGGGTTATGCCGACCTCGATAGCGAACACGTGCGCGTGCGCAGGAGGAAACTGGAGGCGCTCAGGGCGAGGGGCATCGATCCGTTCGGGGCCAGGTTCGATCGGACTCATCACGCGCAGGACATCGTGGAGGACTTCGAGAGGCTTGATGGCAGCACGGTCAAGGTCGCCGGGCGCCTGACCGCCATGAGAGGTCACGGGAAAGCCACCTTCGCGGATCTGCTCGATCGCTCGGGCCGGATACAGCTTTACGCTAAGCTAGACGACCTCGGCGAGGAGGAGTACGAGCTTTTCACCTCGCTCGACATCGGTGACATCGTGGGTGTCGAGGGCAAGGTGTTTCGCACGCGCAGGGGCGAGGTCAG
>JBFMGS010000047.1:0-15900 GCA_040752635.1 Bacillota bacterium | reverse complement strand
AGCTATTGTCGCCGCAGTTGTCATTACACCTATCGTCCTGGCGGTAACTGGCATCCAGCGCCGTAAGACCGCGTCCTTGCCCACGACGGCACGAAAGCCCGATTAATAAGCAGCACCTCGGGGCTAAAAGAGTCGGCCCTACACATTCTCGCCCGGGCGCCTCACTTCGAGGCGCCCGGAGTCTCAACTCTTCACTCCAGCCATTTACAGATAACCAACTTCGAAGCTGAAATGATAAACCGCCTAACGCTAACAGGTTGCGTCATATGCTACCCGACTGCACCTGATTGTTCGGCGAGAAATCCCTGGTGCAACGAGAAGGTCTGCAAGGGAATAGCATGTTGGGCTTGACCAGGATCTTCTCTGCCTGGCGAAGAAGCGTCCGCACGCCTGCAAGCAAGCTAATGGCGGAACGGACGGCGTTTGAAACTTCCTCCCGAGATTACGAACTGCACCTAATCAAGGCTACTTTGGCTTTTCCCACGCTCTTTACCATACCGGTTATCTCGCTTGACGGGCCGGAGGTTGGTCTCTCGGCCGACGCTATGGTTTTCAACAACATCAACCTTTCAGGAAGGCTGAGGTACTCTGTCTTGGTCGGCAAAGCGAACCTCACCGGGTGCTGGAGCAGCGAGTCTACACACCGGTGTTTTGGTGGCTTCTCCGAGGATGATTCAGATTTGCCTGTTCATCAAGGTGCGGTGCGCCCTGAGCTAAGCCGAGCGGCGTTGATTACGACGCCACGTGGACTCGACGAGGCTTACCCTATACTGGGCCGAGGTAGCGCCACAAACTACAAGAGGAACTCGTATTGCCTCTTTCCATGCAATACTCTCCGAATCTCGATTACGTCGTCTGCTACTACGTAGAAAACGAGGTAGTTGCCTACTACCAAAATACGGTAGTTGAGGGCCTTCAAACGAGGGTCGTTAGGAACGTGCCCTATTAAGGGGAACTCCTCAAGTCTTGAGATCGCCTCGTCGATTTCATCGAGAAGCCTGATAGCGGCGGTGGGGCTGTCAACTTGTATATACTCAATTATCTCGGTCAGATCTCTTTGGGCAACTGGTAGGTACTCGACTCGAAACTTACCGCCCATTGGCTTTGGCCCTCAGTTGTCTCATTAAGTCCCTATGAGCTATCCGGAGAGCTCCGCATGCACTTTCGGCTTCCGCTTCGCCAAGTTTGCGGTACAGCTCCAGCAAGGCCTGTTGCTTCTCGTAAAGAGCCAAACTCATGACTACCAGATCACCCTGACCGTTCTTTGTGATGAAGACAGGTTCTCCTTCTTCATGGCAGATTTGAGAGATCTGGTTGAAGTTATTCCTCAGGTCGGATATGGGTCGTATGACTGGCATAAAGGCCACTCCTTATCATTAGGATTACTATCATTTTATCATAAACATGAGAGGAAGATCCATATTGTAGATGAAAACGAGGCACTTGTATCGCCAAGCAGTACACCGCTTCGCAAGATCGTACCCGCAAGGTGCAGGGCATGCCTCCCGAGTGGGAACCCGGAATGCAACGCCGGCAACCTCTGACAAAGTGGGGAAACCTTCTGAGCCCAACTCAGCTGACCCGCCCCGACTCATAGTGTTTGCCCAAGGCTGCCGGTGGCCTCGAGCGGACGACCGCCCCCGCGAGTATCAATATTGTGAAGATGTAAGGCAACATCTGGATGATCTCGGTTGGAAGCTTGACCGGCGAGGTTTGGATCCTCATCTGAAGCGAGTCGGTGAATGCGAAAAGAAAGCTTGAGCCGAGGCAGCCGATGGGGTTCCACTGGCCGAAGATATTGGCTGCCAGGGCCATATAGCCCCTGCCTGCTGACATGTTCATGCTGAACCAGTTGAGCTGCGCAAGCGATAAATACGCGCCGCCGAGTCCGGCAAGGCATCCGCTCAGAGTGACGGAGAAATACTGCACCGCGTGGACATTAATCCCCACTGTGTCGGCGGCTTCGGGATGCTCTCCCGCCATGCGGATGCGCAGGCCCAGGGGAGTCCTGAACATCACGAGCCAGCCGAGGAAAACGAGGATGAGCATGAGGTAAACGAGGGGCGAGTGGGTCCAGAGTATTGTCCCGAGCACAGGTATGTTCTTTATGGCAGGAATGGAGAACATGGGCAGCCCGTTTACCGACACAGAGGTTCCCCTGTTCCTCCAGAGCACCTGCATCAGCCAGGTGGTAAGGCCGAGCGCGAAGATGTTGAGCCCGACTCCGCTTACCACGTGATCAGCCTTGAGCCTTATTGCGAAAAGGGCCAGAATCGCGCCCATCAGACCTCCGCCAGCGATTGCAAACAGCACCCCGAGCCACGGACTGCCGGAGACGTAGGACCCCAAAACACCGCAGAAAGCACCGGTTAACATCATGCCTTCGAGGCCGATGTTGACAACACCGGACCGCTCGGAGAAGGCACCCCCCATGGCGGCAAGGGCTATCGGGGTTGCCATTCTGATGGTGGCTGTGAGGTTGTTGATGTCGAATATGACGTCGAGGAATTCGTTCATTTGCCCTTCTTACCCCCTCGCGGTCGTCCTGCGCCTGAGCAACATGCCCGCTAGCGCGGGAGCCGCGACGAACAGGATGACTATCCCTTGAACGAGGGTCATCAGATCCATGGGAATGCGCGCGAACAGTTGCATGGACAGGCCCCCGGATTGGAGGATGCCAAAAAGGAGCGCGGCGGGCAGGACGCCCCACGGCCTGTTCCTGGCAAGGACGGCAACTGCTATC
This sequence comes from Bacillota bacterium, assembly GCA_040752635.1. Classification (GTDB taxonomy): domain Bacteria; phylum Bacillota; class SHA-98; order UBA4971; family UBA4971; genus JBFMGS01. The sequence continues at coordinate 13,157 of JBFMGS010000047.1, read as the reverse complement.
CCGGTGAAGCCGTAGCCCGGGGAGAAGTTCGTGATGAACCTGTATAGCGTGCCCATGACAACGGATGACCCCGCCAGGCCTGCCACAACGCCGCTCATCACCATAGCCAGCACCACCCTGCCCGGCACATTTACACCTGCGTATTCGGCTGCGGCCGGGTTTCGCCCTACGGCCTGGATTTCATACCCGGCGGACGTCCGCTTGAGGATGTAGTCCGCAGCGAATATCGCCGCTATGCCGAGGACTATTCCCCAGGACACGCGGGTGCCGGGAATGAGCTCGGGCAATCTCGCGCTTGGCGGAAGAAACGGCGTCTGGTCCACAGGCCCCGGCTCTTTGAAATAGGCCTTCACCAGGAACGTGGTGAGGAATATGCCTATGTAGTTGAGCATTATAGTGGTGATAACCTCGTGTGCGCCCATCTTCGCTTTCATATAACCAGGCCCTGCCGCCAGAGCCGCACCGGCTAGCGCCCCCGCGAGCAGCGCGAGTAGAATACTCAAGGCACCAGGGAGCGACGATCCCAGGGTCAAAGCGGCGACCGCTGAAGCGAGCCCACCCACGTAGAGTTGCCCCTCAGCTCCGACGTTGAACAGCCCGCACTGGAAAGCAAGAGCCACTGCAAGCCCGGTAAAGATGAGGGGTGTAGTCATCATCAGCGTGTTCGCAATGTTGTAGATGCTCCCGAACGCGCCGCCGAAGAGGCTAGCGTACGCTGCTACGACGCTGCGGCCCGAGGCCGCGATCAGAACCGCCCCTATCAGGAGGGCGAGCAACACCGCGACCGTAGAGTAGAGGATGTCAGACAAGCCCGGTCGAGCCAGCCACGCAGTAACTCCTGGAAGCCATTTACGCGGAGCCTGGCGAAGACTCATAATCCTGCACCCCAATCCTGTGCCCGGCCATGAGTAAACCCAGATCCTTTTCGGTAAACTCGTCGGCCGGCCCCGTTGCGACGATTCGACCTTCGTACATAACTGCGATACGGTCGGAAAGCGACCTGATCTCGTCCAGCTCGGCCGAGATGAGCAGGATCGCCTTACCCTCATCCCTCATTGCCAGCAGTTGCCTGTGTATGTAGTCGGTTGCGCCCACATCGAGACCCCGTGTCGGTTGGGACGCCACGATCAGGTCGTGGCGGCGCGTCAGTTCGCGGCCGACGACCAACTTCTGTTGATTTCCACCCGAGAGGGAGCTCACCGGTTGCTCGTGGGAAGCCGTCCGGACATCGAACTTAGCCACGATCCTCTCTGCATGCTCATTGATCCTGCGTGCCTGCAAAATCCCCCTGATTGAGAAAGGTGGAGAGGACTGAGTACCCAGGACCAGGTTCTGGGCAACAGTGAACGAGTCGATCACTCCCCGCTTCAACCGGTCGGAAGGGATGCAGGCGATGCCCTTATCCCGAACGGCTTTCGGCCTCAGCCGGGTGATATCCTCGCCATTGAGAAGAATCCGACCCTGGCTTACCGGGCGCAACCCCAGGATAACCTCCTCCAGTTCGAGCTGGCCGTTGCCTTCAACCCCAGCTATGCCCAGGATCTCGCCGCTTCTCACCTGAAGGGCGACGTCCTCGAGCCTGGCTCGCCCGCCCGGGCCGCGAACTGATACATTCTGCAGTTCCAGGACGACTTTGCCTTTTGAACCGTGCCCCTTGCCAGCCTGGGAGACAATCTGCCTGCCGACCATCAGTTCTGCAAGATCGGCAGCGCTTACCTCGGCGGTGTTGACAGTTGTCACTTTCCTGCCATCGCGTAACACCGTCACTCTGTCGGATATCGCCATAGTCTCCTTGAGTTTGTGGGTGATGAATATGATGGTGGCGCCACCTTCTTTGAGCTTGCGCATGACCTCGAAAAGATCCTGGACTTCCTGGGGGGTCAGAACCGCCGTGGGCTCATCTAGAATCAGCACCCTGGCGTTCCTCATGAGAGCCTTCAAAATCTCGACCCTCTGTTGTTGCCCGACGGAGATATTCTCGACCCGGGCGTCGGGATCTACCTTCAGGCCGTATCGCTTCGAGACGTCACGCACCTTTTCCCTCGCCTTCTTGTAGTCGAGCAGCAGGCCCTTTCGTGGCTCGTCGCCGGCCACGATGTTCTCAGTAACGGTCAGCCGCCCGGCCAGCATGAAATGCTGATGCACCATGCCGATCCCGTGAGCAATTGCGTCCCTGGGGCCGGAGAATGCCACGGATTCATCGTTGATATAGATCTCGCCGGAATCCTTTTGATAAAGGCCGAACAGAATTCTCATCAGCGTGCTCTTGCCCGCGCCGTTCTCCCCGAGCAGGCAGTGGATCTCTGCCGGAGCTACCTCGAAATCCACAGCGTCGTTGGCTACCACCTGGCCGAAACGCTTGGTTATCTTCTCCATGCGCACTGCGTACATGACGCAACGAACCTCTCCTTAGCTGTCGGGGCAGGAATGACTTCCTGCCCCACCCATGGCCTAGCCCCTGGTCTGGCCGCGATACACCCGGTCAGCGGGCTATTTCTTGTGAGCTGCAAGCCACTTGTCAACGTCCTCTATCTTATCGGGGATCACTAGCTGCCCCGAGACTACCTTCTGGATGAGGGCGTCCACCGCAGACACTATATCCGCCGGCACCAGGCTCTTTGTATAGCCCAGCCCCTTCTCGGCAAGCCCCAGCACGTTTATCCCGGGCTTAAATGTCCCCGATAACACCTGCTTTATCGCCGTGTAAATGGTGTTGTCCACAAACTTCATCCCGTTTGTCAGAACGTTCTTGGGCGCAAGGTAGCACTGGTCGGAGTCTGCGCCTATAGCATACTTGTTGCTCTCCTGCGCGGCCTTGATGACCCCGAGGCCCGACCGGCCGGCAGCCTGCCAGACGATGTCTGCTCCTTGGTTGAACTGCACGAGCGTAAGTTCCTTGCCCTTTGCAGGGTCTGCCCATGCTCCCACATACGAATACAGCACCTTGACATCGGGGTTGACGTATTTCGCCCCAGCGATATACCCGGCGATGTTGGCGTTGATGAGCGGGATATCCATGCCCCCGACAACCCCTATAACCTTCTCCGGGTTGATGAACGGGTCGCCTGTCCTGGTGGTCATGAGGCCTGCTATTGCCCCGAGGACAAAACCCCGTTCGGGCTCCTTGTATACGTATGAGGCAACGTTGGGGGCATCAACCACCATGTCTATGATGGCAAACTTCTGATTGGGGAACTTGCCCGACACCACTTTAAGCGCATCAGCCTGGTCGAAGCCGATCGAGACTATCAGATCATACCTCTTGGTCTGCGCAAACTGGGTGAGGAGAGTCTCATACTCCGCTATCGCCTGTGGCTCGGCATACTGAGACTCTATGCCAAGCTCAGCCTCGGCCCGCTTGAGCCCCGCAAACCCAGAGTCGTTGAAGGACTTGTCCCCAAGCCCCCCCGTTGCAAATACCACGGCGACCCTCCCCTTTGGCGCAGCAGAGCCGACGGATGCCACCGCTGCAAACACGAGCACGGAAAGTAGGATGACGCCGAATACCCTTCCCAGCTTCCTGAATGACTTCATGTTACCTTCAGCCTCCCTGTTAAGAATTCCTCGGGTTCTTCCCTGTTTTGCTAGGCTGTTAGATACGTACCGAGCGTACTATTATTCTACGTGCTCGTTCGAAATCCTTTGGGAAGCGGGAGAGGTGAAACCCATCAAATCCGACATATCTTGGGATCAGAGACAAAACCGTCCGGTCACTTTGGCAATAATCGATGAGGACGTTGGCATCAAGAACGAAAGAGTCCCCCGATTCTGGCGGAGTTACCAAGTTTCCCCCCATGATGCCACCCTCTCCCGCATCGCATCAAGGTCAATCCTGAGGATTTCCGCACCGCGAGCCAGGCTGATCTCGCCTTGCTCGATGGCTACACGGACCAGTCTGCTCAGACGATCCTCAACAAAGTCTGACCTTGAGAGGCTGTCAGGTTCGTGGGCGCGATGGGTTTCAGGCACGGATGCCGAGAAGTCGTTGGCCGAGATTGGAAGAGGCTCATCTTGGTTTCCTAACGGTTGACCGGTCTGAAGCTTGTAGGCGACATTGAAGCGCATCCAGATATCATCGCTCGCCTTCTTGGTTTCAACCAACCGGTAGAAGATGGTCTTATAACTGACCCGAAAGATACGTTTCACTTTGAGGACCCTATCCACAAAGGCTAGTCCGAGGGTCTCTCCCCATTCCTTCTCAAACACACCTTGTGGCATAAGAAAATACGCTGCAAATTGGTTGGCTTCGGCCTCCTCACTGAGATCCTCGTCCACCTTATCAACGTTGTAAGCGTCAAGGTGGAGCAACAAGTGGCCGAATTCATGAGCAGCACTGAAAATCCAGCGTTCTACCGATATCCGATCCCAGACATTGACGACAACAGCAGGACCGCCGTCTTCCTGACCTACCGAAAGCCCAAAGAAACCTTCCGATGCAAGGCTAAGCAGAAACTGCAGCTACTGACGGTAGCAGCCATCCGCTCCGAAGGAGAGCACAACGACGTCTTCCGTCACCTTATCCGCCAGGATGCAGAGATCGTCCGCCAAGATATCCGGCACCGGAGCCAACAACTCTTCATCGTTGCGGCCTTCGTTGTGTTCCATCTTCATCAACAGTTCGCTCCGGATCTAGCGTGCCCCATTCTGAGTGCTTCTGTCCCGGCGCACCAAAACCCCTCAACAGAGGGGTGTCCCGTGTAAGGTCATTGGCTCACCGAGTAATGCTAGGCGGACAGTGAAGTTCAGCAGGTCTGCCCGAACCCTCACCCGCCGAGGGGCGGGAAGATTGAAACCCTATCACCCGGCTTTAGACTCGTATCACCACGAGCCTGCAGGCCGTTCACCAGCACCAGCAGAGAGCTGCCAGTCAAGTCAGGCGAGGATGGCACGTCAGGCGAGGGCCGCGCGGCGCTAGCCTCTTGCGTCCGCCCCGATACGCCCAAGCGGCAGAGGAGATCCGCCACAGTGGCCCCACCCGGCAGCTCGACCGGGGCGGCCTTGCCGGCCGCGCCGGGCTGGTAGGCACATAGCCATCCAAAGAGCTGGACTTCAACTCTCATCCGCACCCTATCCCCCCTATCCATCCTGATTCGCCCTACCCTGCCCTATCCTGCCCCACCCTGCCCTACCATTTCCTGTACTTGTCGATCTCCCCGCGATATTCTTTCATCTTGATACCCGCCGACCGTGCAATGCAGATCATCCTCGCGGCCACCTCGAGCGTGGAAACCCACTGGTAGGCTTCTTCCAGGAGTTGGCCCGTGGAGAAACAGCCGTGGCCTCGCAACATCACGATCTTATATTCTTGGAGAGCCTCCGATGCGAGCCTTGCTACCTCAGTGGATCCCACGGTATGCTCAGCCGCGATAACCGGCACCCTGTGGAGCAGGTACGATCCTTCGGAGTCAATGGGGACTATTTCGTCCATTTCGAGCGAGCACACGACTGCGTGCACTGGATGGGCATGGACAATCGCCAGCGCCGAAGTCTTCTGGTATATGGCCCTGTGCACACCGATCTCCGTGGAAGCAAGCGTTATGCCGCTGTCGTTTCTCTCGAGCCCCGTTTCGATGATGTCGTCATCCCGGAGATGCCCGAGCATGGAGCCCCGGCGGGTAATGAGAATCCTGTCACCGATCCTGACGCTCAAGTTGCCCCCGTGGGAACTCGTTATCCCCTGGTTGAACAGGTCTGCGCCAACCAGCTTGAAATCCTCGTACATACTATGCTTCCTCCAATCCGAGCTGGACCAGTTTCCGCCGGGTCGGGACCCCGTCTTGGTCCCAGCCGCGCGAGCGGTAGTACTCATCCAGCATTGCGTCAAGATCGACGACCTGCCCGCCCGTTGGGCCGGATGGAACCGGCTCTCTCAGGAGACGGCCAGGAAGAGTGTCGTCTTTCCTGGAGAACCCCTCACGCAAGTTGGAAAGGCGCTCCAGGTTCCAGATACGTTCGCCCGCAATCTGCAGGTCCTGAGCGGAGTACTTTATGCCTGTCGCGGCCGTGAGGAGCTTCGCAAAGAACTCGTCGCCGATGGCAAACGTGGCAAACTTACACACGCTCAAGGAATCGAGAACCGCAAAGGAATTCTGCATCACTATGAGCAGACCTGCCTTACCCCTCGATGCGAAGCGGTCAACCCTCTTCGGGATGCCCAGCACCTCCGGACCTAGCATGTTGGCACGCAGGTGACACGCTCCCCTGTTGGAAGTGGCGAAGGCAAGCCCCTGGGCCTTCATCCCCCGTGGATCGTATGCTGGCAACTCCAGACCCTTTACTTGCATGGCCAGCTCGGGCGCGCCGTGTTTCGCGGCGAACCTTCGCGACCCCTCCGCAAGCTCGTCTCCTATACCGTCACGGTAGGCTATCTTCCGCAGCAGGTCCAGGAGGGCACCGGCGTCGCCGAACTTCACGGGGTAGTCGATAAGACCTTTTTCGGTCATCTCCATAAAGCAGCCGATGGTTACTCCTGCAGATATCGTGTCGATTCCAAGCTTGTTACACAGGAGGTTCGCCTCTGATAGGGCCTCAAGATCTGAGATCCCGCACTCCGCGCCGAGCGCCCGCCCGGTGAGACACTGCGAATTGAACGGCCTTCCCGGATGACTTTCCTGTTGGAGGATACTGTCGAAGTCTTGCGTATATCATACACGATGCTTTCGTATAGATTCCTTTTCTTGACGATGTCGGCTCAGACTTCCCTGGGTCCCCGCGATGCTGCGTAACAGAGGGCGGGTTGTTACATACCGGGACAAAAAGGTCGTATCAAGTTATAATAGACCCGAAGGCTTTGGTGCCAATTGCTCCTCCGGAGTTGCGCAGATGTTTCCGCTAAGCCCGGCCATACAAGGAGTGACGACCTTGGACATTTCCGAAGAAATCGCTACCATGCAGGAAAGGGCCACACACTACCTGAATGAAGGCGAAGTGACAAAAGCCGAGAAGATATTCAAGAAGGTGGTCAGGATCAACCCCACCCCTTCTTCGCTCAACAACTGGGCGATGTGTCGCTTCTACCGCCGCGATCCTGAGGGGGCCCTGAAGATTCTGGAGCCTAACCTGAAGGCAGGCGATCCAAACCCTTTTGCCCGTGCCCTCGCAGCGCAAGCCCTTACGGCGTTGGGCCGTAAGGAGCAGGCAGAGGCGCAGCTCAGGAGAGCCATAGCTGATTTTGAAGCAGGCATGAAAACCCTCGTGCCAACCGGGGTCGCCGATCCAAAGCCGTGGCGGGAGTATACCGTGATTATCAAGAGGGCAGCCGGGGACCTGGGACATCACGAACAGGTCTTAGACCTGTATCATAAGTGGGAAAGACACCACGTGACTCCCGAGGACCGCTTCTTGGCCGGAGTTGCCGCCTTCAACCTTGGCAGGTTCGGACAGGCCTTATCCTACTGGCGGAAACTGCCCCGACCGGAGTGGGCCATAACGGATGTCTACGTGGACGTGGCCAAGGCCGTGGACACCGGGGTTGTTCCAGCATTTCCCCTTGAGTATCGCGTTCCCAGTCTGCATGAAGCCAAGCAGTGTAAGACGGAAAAAGACATCCGGAGACTGATGCAACAAGGTTCAGCCCGCATGATAGCCCTGGGATGTGTGTTCAGTTCATCTGCCAGCGAAAAGATGAGAGGAATCACAGCCGACCAACTGGGTCTCCTTGTCCTCCACGGAGGAGAGTGGGGAGTAGATCTGGCGAAGCGACTCCTGTCCGCGTCTAGCGTCTCAAGAGAGATAAAGCTTGCTGCAGCGGGGGCTCTGGTAGACTTAGGCGTTTACAAGGAGGGAGAACCCATCCAAGTGGTGGTAAACGGGGAAACCCACGACTTTGTGATTCGACGCTTCGGCGTTGTGGAAGGACCTGACCCAGAGTTGGACCTGATAGTGCAAGAGGCCAGGCGCCTGCGGGACGCAGGCAAGATCGACGAAGCCATTGAGAAGCTGAGCCCCTTGATGGAACAGGGCGCTCTTTATCCGCCCGCCATGTTAACCCTGGCCAACCTTTTCAGGTCCAGGGACCGGCTCGACGAAGCTGAGAGCCTGCTCTCGGCCCTCGAGGACATCGTCCCCGACGATCCCGCGGTGCTTTTCAACCTGGCGGGCCTGTATCTCCAGCGTGGTGATCTCGACCGTGCTCGTTCACGTGTAGACCGGATAGATCCCAGGGGGCAAGGCGCGGAATTCCAGCGGAAGTTCCGCTGGCTCAAGGAAGAAATCGAGCGCCTCGAACTCCTGCAGGTAAGCCCGGATTTGCTCATGGATGTCTTTTCCGAGTCCTCCCGCGAGGAACAGGAGGACAAGCCCATCTCGCTCGATTTGGGGTTATCTCAAGCCTTGCGTGGCATACCCGTAGGGTGGGTCAACGCCGCTTGCCGGGCTCATGACATCAATCCAGCGAGCAAGAGACTGCGAAAGGAGCGCGCCCGGGAGTTGGCTTCTTCCCTGGCAGACCGTAGCCGCCTGATGAGAAGCGTGTTGAAGTTGGACCATGACGAAAAGGAGCTTCTTCGGTTTATCCTGGGAAGAGGAGGCTGGACTAAACTCTCGGTCCTCGCGCGGCAGTTCGGCTCCATGGAAGGCGACGGGTTCTGGTGGGAGGAGCAACCACCTAGGTCGCCTCTGGGCAGGCTGTGGTCCAAGGCTCTGGTTTTCGTCGGCCGAGCCAAAGTTGACGGGCGCCGCCACAAAGTCGCAGTCATCCCCATGGAGCTGCGCGAAAACCTCGCAGCGATCCTTCGGGTGCCCCGTCCAGCTGCGCAATAACCCGGGAAGCAGAAAGTCATGCGGGTCCGCGGTGCTCGCCAGTCAGCCCCATTGCCCATCTGACGAACCCCGAGTTCGCAGCCTGTCTGCGGGTGATATGCATGAGCAATAGTGATGCAACGCTGACGTTATGCACAACATGTACAAACCGCAAGGGTTTCCAAAGATGAGAAACCATAATCAAGGCAGGGGAACGGCAGGGCTTTAGAGAAGGCTTTAAGGCAACCCTCAACGACATCGTCACGCGCACCGCGTCCAAGGCAGCCATCACGGTCCAGGTAGTGAGGAGAGAGAACGTGACGGTGCCGGCCGGGACCTACGACGCCTGGGTGGTCGAACTCAAGGGCACGTCCCAGTTCGCCTGGATTTCGTCGTCGGCCCCCCACGAGCTTGTCAGGTATGAGAACAAGCAGGCAGGCACGGTGAGCGAACTCGTCGAGTACAAGCGGCGGTGACCCGGGGAAGAAGAACGGCTTTCTCTTTCTGATTACTCTCAAATCAGTCCCCCGTGGTATAGGAGTTCGTACACCTTGGCATTGTCGCGTACTATCCACTCCTTACCAGAGAACGAGGCGACATCTCCATTGTTCGTGTCCACGTATGTACCCTTGTCCGTGGACCTCTCAAAGCCTCCAAGAAAGCGCCCCTCCCTGTACATCGCCGACAGGCTCTCCTTGACGTACCATGCAATTCTGCACACGACGCACAATCCCTTCCAGATTTCATCGAGCGCAGTTCCCGGCTAACCGACCGCCAGAACAAACTACCCGGCCTCCATGCCGGCAGAATCGGCGCCACGAGGGATGAAAGAGGTTCAGAAGTCACCCAATCGGAAGATGGCAAGGCTGCCCTGATTATGATAGAATCGACCTGAGACAAGTAGCACGATACTGGCTTTGTTGGGAGGGAGTGACATGACCGGTCCTGACCGCATTGGCGAAGCGACGCCTGAGTACATCCAACCCTCTCCACGCCTCACCTACGATGACTACTGCCGCATACCGCCGGGGCACCAGCGCTACGAGCTCATAGGGGGGGCAATAAGAGTGGTACCGTCACCTAGTGTATCTCACCAAGAGGTCTCAAAGCGCCTGCTCATGGCTTTAGCCGGGTGGGTTGAAAACCACGGCCTCGGTAAGGTGTACGATGCACCTCTTGATGTCGTCCTGAGCGAGTATGACGTAGTCCAGCCCGACCTTCTATATGTGTCCCGGGACCGGCTCAGCATCATCAAGGAGGCAAACATCTGGGGCGCTCCCGATCTCGTGGTGGAGATCCTCTCCCCTAGCACCACCAAGTGGGACCGGGAGATCAAGCGGGAGGTCTACGCGCGCTTTGGAGTACGAGAGCTTTGGCTTGTAGACCCTCAGGCCCGAAGCATCGAGGTTGCGACCCTCAAGGACGGAGCCCTCCTAACCTTGCAGGTGTATTACGTCGGCACCACTCTGGCGAGACCTTTGTTACCAGGATTTGCGCTGGACGTAGAGGGCCTTTTCGCTTAGGGGGCCACACCTCCGAGGCGCAAGAACAGAACCGATCGCCTACCTCTTCCTGGGGTCAGCTCTGCCATTGGATGAGAACCGCTTGCGATGCAAGGAGACATGCCCACATCGTAGAAGGTATCTACACGAATGGCTCGGTGCGGCATAACGCTGGGATTACAAGTCATGTCATGCTTTACTGCATCAAGGACTATGCCGAGTGAAAACGAAGTGGGATGGGAGCATCCACCTGGGAGTCGAAAGGGCCGCCGTGGAGGCCGTCTACAGATCGGTGCAACAAGCAATCCAGCACCCGACGCTCGAAGAGTTTGTCGCGGTCTGGCATGCCGAAGCTGAGCGTTACGCGGGGCCATTGGGCGAAGGTTCGTTTTCGCAATGCGGAGGATGCCAAAATGGTGGAGGCCATATTCTTCGACCTGTTTGAGACCTTTGAGTTCTCGTCGGGCCGAGCTACCCCTACGACCCCAACCCCAGCAACGTGGGCTTAACGTCAGCCGCCCAGCCGCTGATGCCTGGCTCTGACGTCAGGCCGTGTCCCTTGCATAGCGACGAATCCAATGGGAACAATCTGAGTGTAAGAATCGCCCCGAGAAAGATGTTGCGGCGGTGATTGACCATGGTGGAAGGTCCCCACGAGACACCAGTGTACGTGGTTGGCGTTCGAGTGAGAGACAGGGCGAAACACGCTCCGGAGATGCAGGAGGTGCTTACCAGGTACGGCGATGTGATCGTGAGCCGCGCGGGATATCACAACCCGCAACGCACCGACGGCATCATCACGATGGTGGTCGAGTCCGAGCCGGAGATTGTCCAAAGCCTCACGGAGGACCTGCGCAGGGTTGAGGGGGTCTCAGCCGAGGCGTCTGTGCTCCGTTAACATTATAAACAGGAGTATCGGGTATGTGCCAAGTAGACTCGTGGTTACAACGAGGATGCCCATCAGCGGCGCGCTACTGGCCACTGGTCCCGGAAATACGAAAGAAGACGCCAGAAAGTGCGCGGAGGGCAGCTTGCAGGGGCACCCAAGGCGGTCTCAGCTCCTCTTTTCGCTGTGTGCTGGCTTCGTAGCCCATAGAACCCAGGTTACCGGGGTAAACTGCCGTGCGCTGAGTTCCATTCCCAGCTTCGCGAACGTGAGGCGTAGCTTGTCAATCCGGGCAAAGTACTCCTCCTCGAGCCACTCGTATTCCAGTAACGCCCTTCTTTCGGCTTGCTCATCCTCAAAGATCACGTCACCCAGCGCCCAGAGGCCGCCGGGTCTGAGCACCCGGAGCATCTCACGCACGCTATCAGGCTGCAAATGGCGCGGCACATGATGAAATGCGTACGTGCTCATCACAGCATCAAAGGATGAATCCGGGTAAGGAATGCAAAGAAACGGTTGCTCAACCTGATGGAATTCCGCTTGCGGGTTGTCGCCTACCTTTTCGCAGGCCCTGACCAGCATCCGCTCTGACGGATCTAGCCCGACAACCACGGCGCCGCGAGCAAGACAGCGCAGCGCGAGATTGCCAGTCCCAGTTCCTATGTCCAGGACTCTTTGGCCGTGAGAGATACTTGCAACCTCCACCACCGTATCGAGCACTTCATTATACCGTGCATAATACTGGGTACCGCTCGCAACTATCCTGTCATAGTTGTCCGCCCATGTGTTAAAGCTCCACGTCTTTTTCGTGTCCTCCACTTGCGCTTCCCGCCCCCCTCCCCTTGGTTAAGAGCCATAGGTTCTGACGCTCACAGGGACGGTAATTCGCCTCAGTACTCATGTTACCCTCCCTCACCAACACCCCGAAATGCTCTTGAGGCTTCACCCTACGACGCTCCAACAACGTACCATGCAATTCTGCACACCATACACAATTCCTTCCAGATTCCATGGATCGTAGTTGCGAGGCAACCTGCTGATGAGACTGGCTACACCTTACACACGACCACTCTTAGGGATAACTACCAAGACTTCCGAACGAAGGAGGACGTGATGAAAGACACTTTTGGGTCCAGCCAGATATTCGGTAGTCTTGATCGTCAGCGGAACAGCATGAAGGTCCCCGCGGAACCTCCGTACTCAGTGTTAGGCAACTATTGACCTGCGTGGTGCATCATGGTATGATGCATATGGTGATGCGCATGAACAGTGCACGCGACAGGGCGTCCAAAGCTATCACGGTACGTATTCCAGAGGGCGATTACGAGCGCTTAAGAGAGTATGCCGCTGCTCGCAATATCTCCTTGAACTCGATGGTAGCTGAGGCCATCGCCCAGTACCAGACCAAGCTCGAGCGCCAGCACGCCATTGGCGAAATAAAGGCCTTTCAGGCGCGGCTCCGTAACGGGCGCAAGGAAGGAGCCGACTCGGTGGACCTCCTCCGCCACATACGAGAAACGCGCGCCAAGCAGGTCCTCCTTGAGCATGGGTCAGACACGAACCCTGACGATGCCGGCACCACAGACAAACGCCACGGGGGTACCAAACCATGACCGTCTGTGTGGACGCAAGCCTGGTCTTGAAGTGGCTGACATACGAGAGCGACAGCGACAAAGCCGTTGCGTGGCTCGATGCGCACGCTGACGACGAGATGATTGCCCCTGCGTTCCTCCCCTTGGAAGTCGCCTCGGCGCTTCGACGGAAGACCCGTCGTGACGACATAACCCCCGACGAAGGGCTGGAGGCGCTTCAACTTCTGGACAGATTGAGGATTCGGCTCACGTGGAACTGGGCTCTTCTGGAAAGAGCCTTCATCCTTGCTGTAGAACTGGACCAGCCCACGGCTTACGACACCGCATACCTGGCTCTCGCCGAAAGGGAGCGGTGTGAACTGTGGACGGCGGACGGGTGCTTCGCACGCGCTGCGTCGCCTCGGTATCCGTTTGTCCGACTCCTCTGACCCATCCGGC
>JBFMGS010000046.1:15370-16977 GCA_040752635.1 Bacillota bacterium | reverse complement strand
AGGTCGCTCGGCACTTCGGTTATCTGGATATTACCTTGTGTGTGCCATGTGTCTATGCTGCGCAGGCTCGTCCCGAGTCCTACCTGCATGGGGTTGATGCCTCCTCTTCCGCCCTTCACCGGGGCGCCGCCACCTCGAATCGTCTGAACCAGGAGCTCGTGGAACGTCACCCGTCCGGCCTTGTAGCCGGGCGTATTGATATTGGCGATGTTGTGGCCGATAACGTCCATCCAGACTTGATGCGCCCTTGAGCCGGACACGCCGGCGAACATTGACCGTAACATCGTCTATTGGCCTCCTTTCGTTGGGGCCGCCAGTGTCGCTAGCGGCGAAGGGCCTCCTCGAAAGAGGTCCAGCCCCGTATTGACCTTCGTTAGACTATCACCGCGCTGTCGATGTTGGTGAACACGTTCTCCTTGACGTGCTCCCCGTCTACGGCGGTGATGACCGTGCGGTTTCTGATGCTCACTACGAGGGCGAGTTCATCCATGAGGATCAGCGACTCCCTCGCTCCCTTGGCGCTGGCCTTGTCGATCGCCTGGATGAGCTTCGCCATGTCGGACTCGGACAGCGATATGTTCCTGGCCCTCATGCGCATCTGGGCGTGGCCTGAGAACTTTATGCTCTCGCCTTCGATCTCCTTGCGCAAGATCTCGCCGAAAGAGGGGGTGCCGGTCCTCCTTACGCCTGGAGCAGGCTCATTTCGTACTTGCCCGGTACGCCCTGCCGGCCCGACCGGCGCTTGAAGTGGTATCTTTTCCACCAAGGTCTTCACGCCCCCTGCGTTATCGTAGTTACCTGCGAGGCCAGCACTTCTTTGCCGTCAACCACCAGGTAGGCGACGCCATCCTTGACCCTGACAGACGAGACCACGCCGGTGATCACCTTGTCGTCCCCCACGGCAGCGGTTACCGTCTTGCCGATGAGCGCAGCTGCCTGCATCGCATGCTGGATCTTTGCGAGCCCCTCCACGGCAAGGCTCAGGTTTTGCATCTGCTCAAGCGTGGAGAACTGGGCCATCTGAGCCAGCATCTCCTTGTCGTCCACGGGCTTGAACGCGTTCTGGTAGCGCAGTTCGGTCAAAAGGAGCTTCAGGAAGTCGTCCTTGCCAAGCTCGACCCGACGGCTTTCCGATGGAGCTGTGCGTTCACGCGGATCGTAGACTGACGCTGTTGACGCCATGGAAACGTTCATCTTCGATCCCCCCTCTCGTCTTACGCTTTGGTTACAGCCGCTGTGGACCGGGACCCTTAAGATCCCTTCTCGCAACTTGACTACGCCATGCAATCCACAACGTGCATCCGCCCCCCGCAAAACCAGGATATGGCGGACGGGCCTGTGGCGCGAACCCCATGAACACCGGGTCTCGTCCCGCTCGCCCGGTGTCTCGCTGGACCCTCCCAAGACCACCTGGGCCTCGTGCTGTTTCCTTCCAGCCTGGAGCCGACATCTGCGGAAACAGCGATAGCCTCGACGACGAGGCCTCTGCCCGCAAGAGCGGTCTTCAGCTCCGGCAGCCCGGCTTCTATGAGCGACCTTGTAGCGATGTTGTCAGCCCTGATCTCTGCCAAAACCCTGCCGGACTCGGCGGTTATCTTGAGATGCAC
>JBFMGS010000046.1:4824-15270 GCA_040752635.1 Bacillota bacterium | reverse complement strand
GGCCTCTGCCCGCAAGAGCGGTCTTCAGCTCCGGCAGCCCGGCTTCTATGAGCGACCTTGTAGCGATGTTGTCAGCCCTGATCTCTGCCAAAACCCTGCCGGACTCGGCGGTTATCTTGAGATGCACTTTGCCCAGGACATCCGGCTTGAGATCGATGACCATCTCTGCCTCGGACCTCCCGAGGCGAAGCTCCGCTCTCTGCACTATCTGATCGACGATGCTCCTGACGCTGGCGCTCGTTGCGCGGGCTTGCGACCGCTCCGCTGGCTGCGCCTGCGGTGCGTCAGTAGCATGCAGGGAACACAAGGCCGCGCTCTTGCCATCCACCGAAGGCCCGTCAGCCGCGGTGGGAGCTTGTCCAGGCGTTGGCCCGGAGTCTTCCCGCTCCACAGCATGTTTTGCGATCCTTGCCACCGGCGTAGCTCCGTGGCGAGGTTCGGCCCCGCGCGGCGACATCATCCTGCGTTCTTCAGCATGCCACCGGTCAGCCTCAGGAGCATCCCCTCTAGGAGCGCCCATGGATTCACCCTTCGGGGCGATGGCTCTGGCCGAAACAGCCTCGGCCGTCTGGTGGTTCTCCTGACCTGTCACGGAAGGTGTGTCTGCCCGGCTCGACACGATGTGGGCGCTTTTCTCCAAGAGCGCTGTTGTCGCTATGGTCTGTGCAGGTGCAGCACCCTCCACATAAGTGCCCGAGGCCACACAAGTGCCAAAGGCCGGCTCTTCCAATGTCACCGCGGCTGGCCGAGTCAGCAGGGTTCGAGACTCGCTGGCAAAGTACGCAGACCTCGCAGGGCGAGCCACGCCAGGGTTGCTCTCAGCTTCGGCTACGCCGGCTTTGGCCGTGCTTTCGTGCTTCGGTGTGGCAGCAGCGTCAAGGCGGCCGCTTGTTGTCATCCTCGAGCCGGACGCCTCCGTGTGCGCCGTGATGTGCTCCTCGAATGAAGCCTCACCGTTCAAAGCTGCGCCATCGTCGTCGCGGGTCGGGTGCAGTGCAGCCCGCAGCGCCCCGGGTCTGCGCACATCGCCGGGGGCTTGCGGAGAACTGCTGGCGCAGTCATCTAACGGTGTGGGCTTCTCTTGCGTTTTCGTGTGCTGAGAGCCTTTCGCGGAGTCCTTCGTAGCTACGTCGCAAAGCCCTTCGTTCCCCAGAACGGCGAATGTGCTCGAGTTCCTAGTTGCGGGGTACGGAGCCTCGAGAGTCTGCCCGACCCCGCCAGGCAACGTGTCCTCTGTGTACCCAGCTTCGCTCTGAGACTTACCTTCAGCCTTGCTGCCAAGCATGGTGCCCTGCTCGCTGTCCACACGGTTGTTGGGCTCGACATCCACATCGGGGCGCTCCGTTTCAGATGGCGTGTGCCAGCCTCCCACTCTGGCGGGGGCATTGTCATCCATCGCGCGCGACATCCATTCCGCGTGGACAGCCTGGTCAGGCAGCGAAGGAACAGGGATCTCGTCCCGCGCGGAGATCTCCATGACGAGAGCCCGGTCCCATTCGCCCACCTCCTGGGCCTGCGCCTCATGAGTGTTCCCCACGCCCCTCATCCTTTGAGCAATCTCCGCTTTCATCACCATCTCGCTGGCACGGCTGCCAGGGCTGTGGGGCAGACCTGTTGCTCTCGCAGCCTCCGCACCTCTTGCGCCGTCGCGCGCCTCAGCAGGTACATCTCCAGGACGGCAACTCTCCACAGGCGCCGGGCTTTGCGCCTCGTTCGCCTGCGCACTGGCGCCGAGCGACAGGCCGCCTAGCCAAGGACTCTTGGTTTGCGACAACGTTGGCGCAGCCTTGAACTCCTTTGTCTCCCGCGTTTCCCGGCCAACCGACCCTGCCCACCCCGGTTCGTCCAACATCGGCGCGTGCCGGAGCAGAGATGCGCGGGGTACCTGTCCCTGGGAACTTCCGACCTCGAGCAGGTCATCGTCGGTCTTGAGCAGCGCGCCATGGTGTAGCATCACCTGTGCCGGAGGAATCATGTCGTCAGTCGCATGGACGACATCGGCAGAGCCCTGATGTGCCCTGGGTCCAGTGAGATCACCTCCTGTTGGGTAGCTCCCTTCGTCGTATGTGATTGCATGGGGGTCCACCATTTCTGCTGGTGCGGCTTCCAGGTCCGGGTCTCCTCTTTCGGCGCACCGAGCCGCCGCGACGCCCCAAGCCGTCAGCGTCGCCATTCCGACGCTCTCACCCTGGGCGCCGGCACGACTCCTAGCCCGCTCGCCCACAGGCCAAGTTTGTCCCACACGCCCACCTGCGCCATGCCGGTCGGCCGCCGCGTTGCGTGAGCCGCCCTCCGTCTCTAGCTGCGAGGCGTTCTGGCTCCCAGGAACTTGCATCACATTCACACTCAGTGACACCTGCGCTCGAACCTGTCTGTCGCCTCCGTCGGGTTCATCGCCCTCGGTTTCTGATAGGGGCACCTCCTCTCCGAAGTGGAAGCCGAGGCGCTCTACCCAGGACCCAGGGTTGAGCTCACATGTCGCGACGCGGCACGAACCTTCAGCAGAAACCCTCGGGTCCCCCCACTTCGTTACAGAATCGTGTGGCACAACCCTCGAATGTGGCCGTCTGGCGCTGTGGATTTCAACCGAACCGCAGAGAGCCAGCGACCTCTCAGCGGCAGACCTGGTTTTGCGCGCCTCAATCGCCGGGGGTGT
Organism: Bacillota bacterium; assembly: GCA_040752635.1. GTDB lineage: Bacteria > Bacillota > SHA-98 > UBA4971 > UBA4971 > JBFMGS01. The sequence goes on along the minus strand of JBFMGS010000046.1, from coordinate 12,614 downwards.
CTCTCGTTTCTCCCGATACCCGTGCGTTGTAGGGGTCAGCCGCGGAAGCTCATTCTCGCTGCCCGGGGGAAGCTCTGCAGCGGGCACCCCCTCTGGCAGCTCACGCGTTGAAGGCCGGCCGGTGGAAACGAGCCTGGTCGCAAACTCGGACTGGAAATCCAGTTCATCCCGGGCGGCTTCTCCAGGGTTCTGGCAGGCGCTGCTTCGATTACCGTCACGCGCAGTTACCTCGGGTCGCGCATCAGTGCCGTCCCACTGTACGGGGAATAATACGTCCACTAGGCTCATCACCTCCTTCCCGTGCGTATCGAATCGTACTCACCTCATCCAGGAACGCCTGCTCCATACGGGCGACTTCTTCGCGGTAACGGGCATACGCGCGCTCTTTCAGTTTTTCAACCATCATCCGCTCGCGCCTTGCCGCGATGACCGCCGCCCTTTTCGAGGCCTCCTCCCGCGCCAGCCGGTCCACGGCCGCTCGCTGGTCCTCTATGTGGCGGGTGAGCAAGCCGAGATATCGATGGTAAATCGCGATCCTGTCAACATCGAGCGCTCCTTCAGAGCCGGCGCGGAGTTCCTGCACGACCTCCTCGCAAGCCTCCTCAAGCCTTGCGAGGGTGGACCTTTCCCTGTCCAGCGTCTGGCGCGCCTCTGCAAGTTCCTGTCTTCGCAGGTTCTCTCTCAGCCGCCTGACCTCGAGCAGCTTTTGCAGGCGGAACTCAAACATTCTCACCCGGGGACACCCGACTTTACAACTTCTTTAGCAACCGAACAGGTGCCGGAGTCTTCGAACCGTCTCGCCAAAATCTGCCTTTTCCGCGACACCCTGCTTGAGGAAGGCGTTCACCTCATCAATCATGGACACCGCCCAGTCTATCCTGGGGTTGGTACCGCGGACGTACGCCCCTATGTTTATGAGATCGGAAGCCTCCCTGTAGATGCTGAGCACCTCCCGGAGCCTTGCCGCAGCCCGGATATGTGGCTCCTCGACTACGTCCGCCATGACCCGGCTCACGCTCGAAAGAACGTCCACCGCAGGGTAGTGGTTCATGGTTGCAAGTTCGCGCGATAGCACGATATGGCCGTCCAGGATGCTCCGGGCGGCATCGGCCACCGGCTCGTTCATGTCGTCCGACTCCACCAGCACCGCGTATAGACCCGTGATGCTGCCGCGTGATGCATTCCCCGCACGCTCCAGGATCCTGGGCATGAGCGAGAACACCGACGGGGTATACCCCCGCGTTGTCGGCGGCTCCCCGACCGCAAGCCCCACCTCGCGCTGGGCCATTGCGAGCCGCGTAAGAGAGTCCATCATGAGCAGCACGTCCCGCCCGGTATCGCGGAAGTACTCCGCGATGGCTGTTGCAACGAGCGCCCCTTTCAACCTGACAAGGCCCGCTTGGTCGGAGGTGGCCACGACCACCACCGAACGCCTTAAGCCTTCCGGTCCGAGGTCCTTCTCGATGAACTCCCGCACCTCCCGGCCCCGCTCCCCGATGAGAGCTATCACGTTGACATCAGCTGAAGTGTTTCTGGCGAACATGCCAAGAAGCGTGCTCTTCCCGACGCCGCTGCCCGAGAATATGCCCAGCCTCTGCCCCTTCCCGCATGTTATCGCTGCATCAACAGCCCTCACACCAAGCGCCAGCGGCTCGGTGATCCTCGCCCTCTCAAGCGGGTTGGGCGGGCTGTTGAAGAGGGGGTACTCCCCCTCAACGCGGATGGGCTGTCCCCCGTCGATCGGTTTTCCGAGGCCGTCAATGACACGCCCCAAGAGCCCCTCACCGACGGGTGCCATCGCCTCGCGCCCGCTCGCCACGACTTCGCTGCCGGGCTCAATCCCGTTCTTGTCGCCGAGCACCATGAGCAGAGTCTTGCCTTCGCGGAACCCTACCACCTCTGCGGGGATAGGAGTCTTTTGACTGCGTGTATATATGCGGCAGATCTCGCCGACATGGACCGGCGGGCCCATCGACTCGATCACAAGCCCGATAACCTGGATGACCCTGCCGCTCACCCGGAGAGGGTCGCAGGTCCTGAGCGCGCCGAGGAACCTCGATACGTCCATATCACAGGGTGCCACCGTGGCCGTGGCCGTGGCCGTTGCCAAAGAAAGCCCTCCCCACCTCGCGCAGTTGTGATGCGAGCCTCGCATCGACGCACCCGAAATCCGTCTCCACGATGCAACCACCAGGCTCCACCCTAGGATCCTCCACTATCTCGATGCCCGTCACATCGTCCGCCAATCTAAGCAGATCCTCGCGAAAGTCCCTCACCCGGTCCAGGTCCCAGGCGCTCACCCTGAGCCTGACCGGGCCCTTGGCGTTTGCCTTCTGGAGCGACTCGCGGACCATTTCAAGCACGATGGACCCGTCCACCGACACCTCATGCCTCAAGATCCTTCCTGCGACCTCTATGGCAAGGTGCGCTACCGTCTCTTCAGCGGTCTTCACGGCACTCGCCGTGGCCTCCGCCACCGCCCGGGCCAGGTCTTCGAGATACTCAAGGAACACTCTGGCGTCCTCCAGGACCTTTGACATGCCGGCGGCTTTGCCGTCCTCGTACCCGGCGGCGTACGCCTCCTCGCGAATCCTGGCACTCTCACGCTCAGCCTCGGCCAGCCTTGCCCTTGCCTCTTCCTCTGCGCGTTCAACAAGGGAACGAGGGCTCGGCGTCGGTTCCTCGGCAGCTGCCCTGTTTCCTTCTTCATCCCCGGACGCGGGCCTGGCCAGGGTGGCATCGAGGGTTTCCAATGCCGCGCTTGCTATCAGGCCGGGGTTTACCTGGATCTCCTGTGCCTTAATGATCCTAGACAAGCACCTCGTCCTCCGCCCCTCTCGCGATGACGATGTCTCCTGATTCCTCGAGCCGTCGGATGACCGTGACTATGCGTTGCTGGGCTTCCTCCACGACCCGCAGGCGGACGGGACCCATGAACTCCATGTCCTCACGGAGCATCTCCGCAGCACGCTCAGACATGTTGCTGAAGATTCTCTTTTTGACCTCCTCGCTTGCAGCTTTGAGCGCAAGGGCGAGGTCCTTCATGTCGATCTCCTTGAGGAAAGTCTGAATGGCGCGGTCGTCGAGGAGCGTGATATCCTCGAACACGAACATGAGGTTCTTGACTTCCTCCGCAAGCACGGGGTTTTGCTCTTCCAGCTCTTCCAGGATGGTCTTCTCCGTAGCGCGGTCCACGCGGTTCAATATGTCCACAAGGGCTTTTGTGCCCCCCGCAAGGTTATAGTCCTGGCCACCGATGGAAAAAAGCTTGCTCTCGAGCACCTTCTCAACCTCCGCGACGACTTCGGGAGCCGTCCGGTCCATCCCCGCCAGGCGCAAAGCGACTTCCGTTTGAAGGACATCGGGCAGCGAGGACAATACCGCCGCAGCCTGTTCTGGACGAAGATAAGCAAGCACCAGCGCGATGGTTTGCGGATGTTCGTTCTCGATCAAGTTTGCGAGCTGAGCCGGGTCCACCTGCCTGGCCAGGCTGAACGGAGTCTGCTGGAGCGAGACTGATATCTTCTCGATGATCTCGGCCGCACGGTGCGGGCCCAGCGCTTGTTCGAGGATTTGCCTGACGTACTCCACACCTCCGAACGCAAACTCCTGGGCATCGCATCTCTCGAAGAACTCGTCCATGACCTGCCTCCGAACCTCGGAAGGCACGCTGCCGAGGTTTGCGATTTCCAGGGTGAGCTGCTCGATCTTGGCGTCATCCAGGTGTTTGAATATCTGGGACGAGATCTCCGGCCCCAAGACGACGAGCGCGACGGCGGCCTTCTTTTTGCCCGTAAGGTCGATCGCAGGCGCCAAAGCGCGTCACCTCTTATCCTCGTTCATCCACCCGGCAATAACCCTTGCAGCCGTCTCGGGTTTGGGCGCCGGGCGCGTCGCGGCCTTTTCTGGAGACTCAGTCTCGCGTGTCGTATCGACGTCCCCGCCCTTTGCCGCGGCCACCTCCGCCGCGGGCACTGCTGCAGGTGCAGGAACCAACGCAGGGAGCACGGGAGCCCTCTGGCGGGCAACGGAGATCACGAGGCCCACCAGGAAGAGACCGATTATCCCCGCCAGCACATACTCAATGTTCGCCATCAAAACCTCGCCAAACTCAGCACGCGTTCTTGCAACCTCGGCACCGGTCAGAGGCTCGGTCTCACCCTGGGGAGCAAGCGGCGCGCCGAACTCCATAGCCTCGACGATGAGCGAGTCACCTCTCCCGGGGTCAAGCCCGACAGCCGCTCCGATGGACCGACTTATGGCCTGTTGCTGGGCCTCTGTGAGCGGTGCAGCCACGATCGCCGCCACCGAAAGCCTCTTCACCTCGCCGGGAGCCTTCACCCTGTGCTCTACAATGCGGGAAACCTCGTATTTCGTGGTTTCCTCGGTCCTCTCTTCAGCGGTCACCTCGCCCTGACGCTCTCCAATACGATATGCACCCCCGGCCGGCGCCGCGCTTGCCGCACCTGCAGCGCTCGTCCCGCTCGCCGCGCTCGTCGTGCCGGGTGCACTTGTTGCGCCCGAGACGTGTGCGATCCCTGATGAGCCTGCCGGACCCGGTATGCTCACGGCACCCGGCGCGGGCCCGGCACTCAAGCTGGTGCCTTGTGCACTTGCATCTACGTTTGATGCTGTGCCGGGCACGCCGCCTGCTGCAGCCACCGACGTGGACCTCGCCTCGCGCAAGCGCGCCTGCTCGCGGACAACCCCGAGCCCCGAGGGAAGCGGCTGGAACACCTCGCTGTTCTGCTCCGTGCGATCGAAGTTGATCTCGGCGTTCACCCGTACCACGACCTTACGGGGGCCGAGGACCTCCGTGAGCATGCTCTCCACGCTCTTCTCAAGGTCCTTCTCATATGCTCTCTTGGCCTCCAACTGGCTTAGGGTAAGGGACGGCATCGCGCCCGTTTCTAGCGAGTCTTCGCTCGCAGCATGTAGGATGCTGCCGTCTACGTCGAGGACAGTTATGTTGTTGGGGGAAAGCCCTTCCACGCTTGAGGCTACGAGCCTGACTATCCCCTGAACCTGCCCTTTGGTCAAAGCCGCCCCGGTCTTGAGCTTCACCATAACCGATGCCGTCGGCGGCTTTACCTCGTCGGTGTACAGCTCCGGCTCAGGTATGGCTATGTGGACTCGCGCTTCCTCGACCTCTCGAAGCTGCAATATGGTGCGAGTCAGCTCGCCCTGAAGCGCACGCCTGTAATTCATCTTTTGGGTGAACTCGGTGATACCAAAGCTGGTCTTGTCGAAAATCTCGAACCCCACCGTGCTGTCTTTCGGCAGCCCCTGGCTCGCAAGGTTCATGCGTGTCTCGTATACGTCCCGAAACGGCACTTTGATCGTTTTGCCACCGTCCGAAATCTCGTAGGCAATGCGTAGCTCCCGCAGCTTAGCCACGATCTCGGCCGCATCCTCGGCCTGGAGGTTCGTATAGAGCGGTACCATGTCGGTCTTTCCCGCTCTGCTCAAAAGCAAAACAATGGCAACCACTCCTAGACCGATCGCCAGTAGCACCATGACCTTCTGACTTGCGCTCATCTGGTCCCACAACGAGAGCGCTTGCCGTCCAAGCCCTTGCCCGATGGCTGCCATGCCTTACACCTGCATCCTCATGACTTCCTGGTAGGCCTCGACGATCTTGTTCCTTATCTGCATCGTAAGCTGCAGGGCAACGTTGACCTCTTCGATAGCGATCATGACCTGGTGCAGATCCTCGATCTCACCGGTGGCAACTTTCTGCGTGAGTTGGTCCGCGTTCCTCTGCAGGTCGTTGACTGTGTCGATGGCGTTGTCCAGCATCTCCTTGAAATCCTCCAGGGTTCCCTGGGCGCCCCGCGCCGATGACGAGCGGCTTAGTTCATCCAGGGTCTTCTGAAGGCTTGAACCGATCTTGATGTCCATGTCATCAAGCCCTCCCGATATCCAGTGCTCTCATGGCCATGGTCTTCGCCGCGTCAAGCGCGGACGCGTTAGCCTCGTAGGCTCTCGTGGCCGAGATCATGTCCACCATTTCCCTTACTGCGTCAACGTTGGGCATGGCCACGTAGCCTCTGGTGTCAGCATCCGGATGCCCGGGGTCGTATACGAGCCGCGAGGGCGATGGGTCCTCCACTATAGCCGCGACCACCACCCCACGTCCGGGGGCGCTAAGCCCCCCTGGGCGTCTCTGCCCGGCGCGCACGCCCGACGACACAGCCTGGAATACCACCTGGCGCCTTCTGTAGGGCCCACCCTTTTCGGTTCGGGTGGTATTCGCGTTTGCGATATTATTGGCAATTACATCCATTCTAAGGCGCTCCGCGGCAAGTCCGGTGGCGCTTATCCTAAACGACGAGAATATGCCCATCCATCATCTTCTCCCCTCGCTGATAACGCTCTTGAGCAGGGCAAACCTCTCGGAAACAAGTCGTGACACGGCGCTGTAAAGGATTGTGGTTTCTGCAAGTCTCGCCATCTCAAAGTCGATATCCACGCTGTTGCCATCGCGTCTGACCCGGAGCCCGTCTTCCTCGATCACCGGGCGTGCGGAGCCAGGATCTCCCCGCGAGAGCGCGGCTTTTAGTTCGTCCTCGAACCGAACCCTCCTCGCCTTAAACCCCGGCGTGTTCACGTTTGCGATATTGTCGGCCAGCACTTCGTGGCGAAAAGACAGCGCGTCCAGGGCCTTTGATAGTGATACAAAGGTATTGTCCCTGAAGAAAGCCTTCATAGAGCCCTCCGTGCAGGTCCCCTCGCCCAAGGAACATGACACCACATGAACTCACAGGAGCGAGAGGATACGAACTCGGCAAGATCAATAGCAAATGTAATGCCACAGGTTTGCGAGACCGCATTTCAGCAAAAGGCGTGCCTGGAGCGGTTTTGAGGGCACAAGATACAAAACAAGATGGTGGACGAGCAAATTTTTCTCATCCACCATGTATTTCTTTCGCCGGGCCTTCCGCCTGTCTTCCTCTTGAGTTGGCAGCCGTGACCGGTATCCAGCAGGCTCCGAACGCCCCAAAGAGACCCTGTTATACGTCAGGTAGACAGCGGTACACTAACCCTGGAGGTGGAGCTATGAGTCGAAACCGCAGCATTGTCTCGGATGAGGTGAAGTACGAGATCGCACGCGAACTTGGCTTTGCCAATAAGATCAACGTTGACAATGGCGTCTACGACTACGGCAACATCACCACGCGGGAAGCTGGGCTCATAGTCCGCGGCCTTATCCAGAAGGCCGAGGAACTGATGGCTCGGCAGACCCAGAGGTAGGGGCGGCCGCCCCTGCCTTCTCTGGACTCTTATTATAAACACATCAAATACATCGCCACTATGAACGCACCGCCGGTTCTCCCTTATGCAGATACAGGCACAGGGTAGACCGGCGGCTGTTGGTCAGGCGCCATGGGAAAATCCTGTCGGCGGTTCGCTCTTACGCTCTTGTCACCTCCCGGACGTCTCCGCACGTCACTTTGCTTATCACCGCCGAATTCAATCAGTGGATTCTTGCGGTACAGGCTCGTGCGATCCATTCGTGGAGGGTTGGGCGCCGGCCGGGTTAAGCTGGGTAAGCGACTCCGCTATGATCTGTTGGATTTTGGCAAAAAACATAGCAAAAGCCGCCTCGGCTTCCAGAAACTCGCGGATATAGGGGTTATAAGAGATGATCTCGAAAGAACGCTTGAACGCGTCAAGTTTCCCCGCGGGCACTTCTTCGCCCTTCCTGGTCAACTCCTCGATATCGTTCCTCATCTTTTGAAAATCGCGAAACATGATCCTCGCGGCTTCGTGAGACTCGATTTCTTTGC
>JBFMGS010000046.1:3268-4724 GCA_040752635.1 Bacillota bacterium | reverse complement strand
TTGAACGCGTCAAGTTTCCCCGCGGGCACTTCTTCGCCCTTCCTGGTCAACTCCTCGATATCGTTCCTCATCTTTTGAAAATCGCGAAACATGATCCTCGCGGCTTCGTGAGACTCGATTTCTTTGCGAGCATCGATGACTCGTCTAAACTCTGGCGATTCCCTTATGGCGTTTGCGAGATCCTTTGCCATTTCCATTACCGACACGGCAGTGACCCTCCATCATCACGCTTGTCGTCATGCCAGACTTTCATCTTCCTACGCCTCGGGGCTATCCCCGACGCAATCAGTTGTTAAACTTGCTCATCGCCTCGTCGATTCCACGGCCGATCCATGTCTCGAGAGCATCTGCGGCCCGACACATGGCCTCGGAGATCGTCGGAAGCTCTTCCCTCTCGAACCACCTCAGCACGTAGCTCACCGTATCTTCGGCGGGGCCGGGCCTTCCGATGCCCACCCTCAGCCTAGGGAACTCCTCGGTTCCTAGAAGGTCAATGATGGACTTCAAACCGTTATGCCCTCCGTCGCTCCCTCTCGGGCGCATGCGTATCCTGCCAAGTTCGAGGGCCATGTCGTCAACGACAACCATTATGTCGTGATGGTCCAGGTTGTACCACCCAATGATCGCCCGAACGGCGTATCCGCTACGGTTCATGTAGGTCAGGGGCTTCGCTAGGAGGACTTCCTGCCCGCCTATGCCCCCTCGCCCCAAAAGGGCATGAAACCCGCGTTGGTTGATGACAAGCCCCGCACGCCTTGCGACGAGGTCAACCACTCGAAACCCGGTGTTATGCCTGGACCCTTCGTACTGGCTTCCCGGGTTGCCAAGCCCGACAACAAGCTTCACATGCCTACTCCTCTTTCTTCTCCGCTACGGCCTGCGGCGTCTCGGGCGCCTCCGAAGCAGCCGCCGGCTTCGCTTCCTCAGCGGCCTTCGCCGGCGCTGCAACTGTCACAACCGTCTCATCGGCGTGGGTAAGCGTTCGCACGCCTTCCGGCAGTCTTAAGTCACCCACCTTTATGGAGTCACCGATTCGAAGGCCGGATACTTTCACCTCTATCCTCTCGGGGATGGCTGCAGGTAGACCGTGAAGCTCTACCTTCCATAACAGGTGCTCAAGTACGCCGCCATCATTCACGCGCTTGTCCTCGCCGACCAGTACTACCGGCACCTCTGCGTTAATAGCCTGGGTCATAGAGATTTCCTGAAAGTCGGCGTGAATGACGTCGCCCGCAATGGAATCCCGCTGCAGTTCCTTGAGGATGACCGTCTTCGTGGTCTCCTTGTCCCCATCCCCGGAGACAACCAGGTTGATCAGCTTACCAACGCCAAGGCCTGCCTGGACGGCCCTGCTGAACTCGCGGCCGCTCAGGTTAATCAGGGTCGTGCCCTTTCCCTTCCCGTAGATCACGGCAGGCACCTGTCCCCTTGCGCGGGCTTTCCTCGCAGCCCCTTT
>JBFMGS010000046.1:1813-3168 GCA_040752635.1 Bacillota bacterium | reverse complement strand
GTCCCTCGCAGGGCCCGAGAGAAGAGCGTGGGTGCACGCCGCATAGACCTCGCGCGCCCCGGCATCATAAACCGCCTCGGCCGCCTGGACTATTGTTCCGCCGGTGTCTATTATGTCATCGACCAGAATGACGGACCTCCCACAGACATCTCCGATGATGCTCATAACCTCCGAGACGTTGGGCGCGGGACGCCTCTTGTCGATCACAGCAAGGTCGGCGTGCAGCTTGCCGGCCATTGCCCGCGCCCGGGCCACGCCCCCGATGTCAGGCGAAACGACCACACAGTCGCGCAGCCCAAGGCCCTCGAAGTGGCTCGCCAGGATGGGCATGGCAAGGAGCGGGTCTACGGGTATGTCGAAGAAACCCTGAATCTGCCCGGCATGAAGGTCCACCGTGACCATTCTGTCGCATCCAGCGGTAACGAGGAGGTTTGCCACAAGTTTCGCGGTTATGGGATCGCGGGCCTTTGCCTTCCTGTCCTGCCTGGCATATCCGTAATACGGGATGACGGCGGTCACAGTCTTCGCTGAAGCCCGGCGCATGGCATCGATGATGATGAGGAGCTCCATCAGGTTCTCGTTGACGGGAGGGCAGGTCGGCTGAATCACGAAGACATCGGTCCCGCGAACGCTCTCGTCTATCCCAACCCTTATCTCTCCGTCGCGGAACCTGTCCACTCGCATGGTGGCCAGACCCACTCCCAGATGGGAAGCTATCTCGGCAGCGAGATCCGGGTGGGCCAGCCCGGTGAAAACCTTCATCTTCTTGTAGGATGGTAACATCATGGCATGGGTTCCGCCAACGTCACTCATCGTGCGAACCTCCCGTCCCCCCGTTGCTGGAGCGGCCGTTAGCGCCGGCAGGGCCTTCTTCGTGCTGGTCCTTGCCCCGTCGTCTGAGCTTCCGTTCCGCCCAGCCCGGGATATCCTTTTGCAGGCCGCGTGCGATGCCGAGCGCGCCGGCAGGTACGTCCCTGGTTATGGTGGATCCGGCCGCAACGTAGGCACCCTTGCCAATCTTGACCGGAGCCACGAGATTGGAGTTGCTGCCGATGAACACGCCATCCTCAATGACCGTGGGATGTTTCCGCCACCCATCGTAGTTGCACGTGATCGTCCCTGCGCCGACGTTGACTCTCTCGCCCACGGTAGCATCGCCCAGGTAGGTCTGGTGAGGGACCTTGCTGCCTTTGCCTATGACGGACTTTTTAACCTCGACGAACGTGCCGACCTTCGCGTTTTCGTCGAGCACCGTCCCGGGCCGGAGGTAGCTGTAAGGTCCGACGGTCGCGCCCGGGCCTATCGTTGCTTCGATGACAACCGCGTTCTCAACCGACGCGCCGTCTGCCACTCTG
>JBFMGS010000046.1:0-1713 GCA_040752635.1 Bacillota bacterium | reverse complement strand
GCGTCACCCGCGATGACTGCTACAATCCCTTCATAGTCGCGGAGGGCGTCCTCGACCTGCATTACAGCGTGGCCCGTCCCGAGCTGCTCCGCCTGGACCACGCATCTGCCGCGTTCGCCTACCGCTTTCTGCACAAGGTCTGCCCGGTAGCCCACTACAACAAGGACGGGCGCGGACCCGGCGGCTTCCACGGCGTCAAGTACATACGTTATCATGGGCTTTCCACAGATCTCGTGCATCACCTTGGGCAGCCGGGATTTCATCCGGGTCCCCAGCCCGGCGGCGAGCACGACCGCCGCAAACTCTGGCATATTCATTCCTCCGCGAAAGATGCCGCCCGCCCCACACTAGAGCCTTCGGGGCAGCTATCTGAGTTATCCATCCTATACTATATCCTCAAATATCGTGAACTTCAACGTGGTCTCCAGGTTTCCTTCCCCGCCTGCAAGGAACAGGGCAAAGAAAGGCCGAGAGAGGCGGGTTGTCCGCCCCCCTCACGGCCCCAGGTAATATTGAAAGAGGTAAGAAAACGTTGGACCCACGCATAACCCGGCCTGCTCGTTATTCCTCAGCTTTGTACTGCTTGCAGGCTTCCTTGACTTTCGCTGCCACTATAACTCCGTCCTCCACGCTGAAGACCAGATCATCAAAGGGCTCCAGCCCGAGATAGTTGCGTATCTGCTCCGGCAGGGTGATGGTTCCGCCCCATGAAACGCAAGTCACCACACGAAACCCCCCGCAGTTCAAATCCCTTCCCCCCTTCCTTCCATGTATGGAACATCCTACCAACTCCATTTTATAGCGGTCGGCCCTAGAATTCAAGAGGATGTCGCAGAAATTATCGAAGATATGACGGAAATCGCCTAAGATAGTCGATTCACGCCCAGAGGTACGCAATTAGACCGCCATACGGCACGATATGTATGCCATACGCCCATATTCACGGGTCATTGTACTTTGATGGGCCTGTGCAACAAGCGTTCGTACGCTTTCGCAACACGCCGACAGCACTCAACAAGCGCCCCCTGTCTCACACAGGCGCCGGCAACCCCGATCTCCTTACTCAAACAGGTATAGACCCAGAGCATCGTAGGTGTCGGGAGTCACCACCCCGGTCGGCCTCAACCTGCGCGAACGCTGGAATGATTTTACCGCTTCGCGCGTAGACTCCTCGTACATCCCGTCTTCCACCTTCGGGTCGAAGCCCAGCATCCGAAGGCGCCTCTGAACGGCAAGCACATCCGGGCCGCGCTCGCCAGGGCCCAGCTCCCTCCTGGGGTTACGAAGCGGGCCGAAAGGATGGCCGGTTATGACGACGGGCGTGCCGATTGCCATCCAGTCAAAGATGAGTTCCACGTCGTGGTTGAACATCCTGATGCACCCGCCGCTGATCGCATCTCCGATGTACCAGGGCTTGTTGGTTCCGTGAATACCGTATTTGCCCCACGGCGTGTTGAGCCCTATCCACCTAGTGCCGAACCCGCCGCTCCACATCCCCTTTGACTTGACTTCCCACTGACCCTGGGGCGTCGGGGTTGAGGGTTTGCCTACTGCAACCGGAAACCGCTTGTATGGTTTGCCGTCCGAGAGTATCGTAAGGGTGCGATCGGTAGTATCTATAACGATTTCGACGCGGCCGGGCGGGGGAGGCACGGGGCCCTGTGCGACAGGGGACACCCTTGTTCCGCCGATGGCGACCCAGCTTCGAGGGCC
>JBFMGS010000045.1:0-17597 GCA_040752635.1 Bacillota bacterium | reverse complement strand
GGGATATGCCCGCCTCATGGCACACGCGCACGACCTCGTTCACATCCTTGTAGGCCTCAGGCGTTTCCTCCGCCAGGGAAGCCTTGCTTGCCGCCTTTGCGATTATGCCGCGCTCCCGAAGCTCTGCCTGCAGAGCCGCGCCGCTCACGCTCTTCTTGGCGGCCGCCCGGCTCATGACCCGGCCGGCCCCATGGCATGTCGAGCCGAATGTCTCGGCAAGCGCCCGCTCCGTCCCGACAAGCAGGTACGAATTGCGGCCCATGTCGCCGGGAACGAGCACCGGCTGGCCGATGTCGCGGTAAGCCGCTGGGACATCACGGTGCCCTGCGGGGAACGCGCGCGTCGCCCCTTTCCGGTGAACGCACAGTTTCATGCGTTTACCATCCACTACGTGGTCCTCGATCTTGGCTATGTTGTGGGCAACGTCGTAGATGAGCTCCATCCCGAGCCGCTCGGGGGATTGGCCGAAGACCTTCGCAAACGCCTCGCGAGTCCAGTGCATAATGCACTGCCTGTTCGCCCAGGCGTAGTTCGCAGCGCAGGCCATGGCAGCAAAGTAGCTCTGCCCTTCTGGAGACTGAAGCGGCGCGCAGGCAAGCTGCTTGTCTGGGATGGCAATCCCGTACTTGCTGAGCGCTTGCTCCATGGCGGCAAGGTGGTCGGTGCAGACCTGATGGCCCAGGCCCCGCGACCCCGAGTGGATCATGACCACGATTTGGCCTTCACGAAGTCCGAACCTCTCCGCAACCTTCTCGTCATATACTTCATCGACCACCTGCACCTCGAGAAAGTGGTTGCCCGACCCTAACGTGCCGAGCTGCGGCATGCCTCGCTTCACGGCCCTGTCGCTGACCTTCTCCGCGCGAGCTCCGCTCATGCAGCCCCGCTCTTCAGTGTGGTCGAGGTCCCTCGGCCAACCATAACCTTTTTCGACAGCCCACAGCGCGCCCTTCTCGAGAACCTCCGCCGTCTCGTCCCTCCTGAGCTTGATGACCCCGGTTGACCCCACGCCCGACGGTATATCACGGAACAGCTGGTTCACGAGTTGCTCCAGACGAGGACGCACGTCCTGCTCGAAGAGGTTCGTCCTGAGCATCCTCACTCCGCAATTGATGTCGAAGCCTACGCCCCCGGGCGAGATGACGCCGCAGTCGGTAAGGGTCGCCCCTACGCCGCCAATGGCGAACCCGTACCCCCAGTGGATGTCGGGCATGGCAAGGGACATGCCGACCATTCCGGGGAGGAAAGCCGCGTTCGCCACTTGCTCGGGGGCCTGATCCTCCCGGATGTCGTCAATATGCTTCTCTTCCGCATAGATCAACCCCGGGACCCTCATGCCGGGCTTATAGGTCACCGGAATGCGCCACCGGAACTCGTCTACCCGTTCAAGAGGCCCTTTCCACCCGCCGCCCACCGCACAACACCTCCTGAAATCTCAGTTGAGCGCCACAAACCAGGAACTATACATCAAAGATAGCTTGGGCCACCCATGCCCCGCCAGGCTCTGGTCTGTCTTCGCCTTCGCTCTCGCCTTCGACCTCCCCGACCCTCCCGATCCTAAGGAGGTGATAGCTCACTCCTTTGATCTCCATCTCCATGGCGTGCCTTGCAGGGTCAACCCGCTCCCCGCGAACCGCTCCTGAGATCGTCCAGCGCACCGGCCCGTCATCAGAAGCGCCTTCCCTGGCAACGTGCGGTAGTTCAATTTCTGCGGGCAGAAACCGTTCAGCGTAAATCAGGTACACAAACTCCGAGAGCCACGCCACCAGCAGGCTCTCAAGGCTGGCGGCGCCCGCCTCAACATGCCTTTCTTCTCTACTCAGGACGCACCCCTTTTCAGGAACGATGAGCGAGATCATGCCCAGCGCCATGTTGAGAAAGGCCTCCTCCAGCGTCTTTCCATAGGCACGAAGCCCGATATCCGCGGTATGATCCAGGACCTCGTATCGGCGGGACACCGCGCCTTCAGCCTCCGTCCTTCCCGGACACCTGGGCTATGGACACCACGTGGTCTCCATCCTCCAGCTTCATCACCCGGACACCCTGCGTCGCCCTGCCCTGCTCCGGTATGTCAGACACACCCATTCTGATTATTATCCCTTCGGCGGAAATCATCATCAGTTCGTCATCGCCATTGAGAACCTTCACACCTGCAACCGGCCCGCTCTTGGACGTGACCTTGAGCGTCTTTATGCCCTTTCCGCCGCGCGACTGGGTCCTGTACTCGCTAAGAGGCGTCCGCTTGCCGAAGCCGTTCGCAGTGACCACCAGGAGGTCGCGCCCGTCCTTGACCACGTCCATGCCGACCACGGCGTCCCCTTCTGCAAGCTGTATCCCCTTGACACCATGCGCTGCGCGCCCCATCGGACGGACCTTATCCTCGCCGAACCGTATGGCCTGCCCCTGGGAGGTTACTATTATTACCTCCTCCTGACCGGATGTCAGCTTTACGCTGACGAGGTCGTCGCCAGGATCCAGGTCCATGGCTATCAGGCCGCTCCTCCGGGCGGTATCGAACATGGAAAGCGGAGTCTTTTTCACAGTACCCCGCCTTGTTGCCATCAGAAGGTACTTATCGGGCGTAAACGCGCGAATCGGGATCACCGCACGGATAGTCTCGCCGGGCGCAAGAGAGATGAGGTTAACGACCGCCGTTCCCCTGGCCTGGCGACTCGCCTCTGGGACCTCGTACGCCTTCACAGGGTACATTCTGCCCTTGTCGGTGAAAAAGAGGATGTAATCGTGAGTCGTCGTCACGAAAAGGTGCTCTACGAAGTCCTCTTCTTTCGTGTTCATGCCGGCAACCCCGCGGCCGCCCCGCCTCTGGCTCCGGTATGTTGTCAGCGGCAGCCTTTTGATGTAACCCTGGTGAGTCAGAGTCACCACGATGTCCTCTTCGGCGATGAGGTCTTCCACGTCTATCTTGGTGGTGGCGGAAGTGATCTCGGTCCGCCTCGGGTCGGCGAACTCTTCCTTGATGGCCAGCAGCTCCTCTTTTATGACGCCGAGGACCATCCTCTCGTCCGCGAGGATGGCGCGGAGCTTTGCTATAAGCTTTATCACCTCGGTATATTCGTCTTCGATCTTCTTTCGCTCGAGCCCGGTCAGGCGCTGCAGCCTCATGTCGAGGATGGCCTGGGCCTGCTTCTCGGAAAGATTGAAGTTCTTCACGAGGCCTCGCTTCGCGATGTCCGGGGTTCGCGACTGCCGGATCAGAGTGATGACAGCGTCAAGGTTGTCGAGGGCTATCTTGAGCCCTTCGAGTATGTGAGCCCTTTCTTCGGCCCGCGCCAGGTCGAACCTCGTGCGCCTGGTCACGACCTCTTTCTGGTGCTCGATGTAGTAGTGGAGGATCTCCTTCAGGTTTATCACCCTTGGCTGGCCGTCCACGAGCACCAGCATTATCACCCCAAAGGTCTCCTCCATTTGGGTATGCTTGTACAGTTGGTTGAGCACCACGTTGGGGTTGGCATCGCGACGGAGCTCGATGACGACGCGCATGCCTTCCCTGTCGCTCTCGTCCCGCAGATCAGTGATGCCGTCGATCTTCTTGTCCCGGACAAGCTCGGCTATGGTTTCCACTAACCTTGCCTTGTTTACCTGGTAGGGTATTTCCGTGACGAGGATCCGGGTCCTGCCGCCGGAAGAAGTCTCTATACACGCTCGGGCCCTCATCTTAATGGAGCCGCGGCCGGTCGTATAAGCCTCACGTATGCCTTCCCCGCCCATTATGAGGCCTGCTGTGGGGAAATCAGGCCCTCTTACGACCGTCATGAGGTCGGCAACTGAGGCGTCAGGGTTGTCCATAAGCATTATGACCCCGTCTATGACCTCGCCAAGGTTGTGGGGCGGGATGTTGGTAGCCATTCCCACCGCTATACCCGAAGATCCATTCACCAGCAGATTAGGAAATCTCGCCGGGAGCACTGTGGGCTCTTTCAGCGACTCATCGAAGTTGGGCACGAAATCCACGGTCTCCTTGTCGATGTCCGCCAGGAGCTTCAAAGTTATCTTCGCCATGCGCGCCTCGGTATATCGCATGGCGGCGGGAGGATCGCCGTCAACCGACCCGAAGTTACCGTGCCCGTCGATCAGCGGATACCGATGGGAGAAGTCCTGGGCCATCCTGACAAGCGTCTCGTAAATGGCGGCGTCGCCGTGGGGGTGGTATTTGCCCATGACTTCGCCCACTATAGTCGCTGACTTGCGGTGCGGCTTGTCAGGAGAAAGGCCGAGTTCGCTCATGGCGTAAAGTATCCGGCGGTGGATCGGCTTGAGACCGTCGCGTACATCAGGAAGAGCTCGTCCTACTATGACGCTCATTGAGTACAGGAGGTAGGATCGTTTCATCTCCTCTTCCAGGTTCATGGGGATTACTTTGCCATCAGTGGGTTCAACCAAGAGCCACTACCTCCTCACTAGACGTCCAGCTCTCTTATCTCCTTTGCATGCTGCTGGATGAACTCCCTGCGCGGTTCCACCTTGTCGCCCATGAGGGTTGTGAATATTTCATCCGCTGCAACCGCGTCTTCCAATGAAACCTGAAGGATGGTGCGCGTTTCGGGGTTCATCGTGGTCTCCCAGAGCTGTTCGGCATTCATTTCTCCAAGACCCTTGTACCGCTGGATGGTCACTCCATTCCGACCGATTCTCTCCAGGATGCTTTCCAACTCCTTCTCACTGTAAGCGTAGAAGTCCTTCTTGCCCTGCCTTATACGGAACAGCGGAGGCTGGGCGATGTAGACGTTGCCGTTCTCTATGAGCTGTCTCATATACCGGTAAAAGAAGGTCAGTAGCAGCGTTCGGATGTGGGCACCGTCCACGTCGGCGTCGGTCATGGTCACGACCTTGCGGTACCGGAGCTTGCCAGGATCGAAATCGTCTCCAATTCCCGTGCCGAGCGCAGTTATCATTGCGCGGATCTCTTCGTTCGCGAGGATCTTGTCGAGCCGCGCCTTCTCAACGTTGAGTATCTTGCCTCGCAGAGGCATGATCGCCTGAAACCGCCTGTCTCTCCCTTGTTTTGCGCTGCCGCCGGCCGAATCGCCCTCCACGAGGAACAGCTCGCACAGGTCGGGCTCGCGCAGCGAGCAGTCAGCGAGCTTGCCGGGAAGCGACGACACCTCGAGCGCCGATTTCCTTCGGGTAAGCTCTTTAGCCTTCCTCGCAGCTTCCCTCGCGCGCGCCGCTGAAATGCACTTTTCAACGATCGCCTTCGCAGCGTGGGGCTTCTCCTCGAAGAACTCCGACAGGCCTTCCGCAACGACCGATTCGACGACGCCCCGGATCTCCGTGTTGCCGAGCTTGGTCTTGGTTTGCCCTTCGAACTGTGGGGCGAGGAGCTTGACGCTGATCACCGCCGTGAGCCCTTCTCTCACATCGTCGCCGGTGAGGTTCTCCTCGTTGTCCTTGAGAGCCCCGATCTTCCTCGCATAGTCGTTTATCGAGCGCGTCAGGGCCGAACGGAACCCTGATAGGTGGGTGCCGCCTTCTGTTGTGTTGATGTAGTTTGCGAAAGAGAACGTGTTATCGATATAGCTGTCATTGTATTGGAGCGCCACCTCGACGCTGGAGTCCCCGACATTCCGCGCCACGTAGAATACCTCCGGGTGGATGGCGTCCTTGTTCTTGTTGAGGTGCTCGACGAACGATACGATCCCTCCATCATACTGGAACTCGACTCTCTTGTCGGCCCGCTCGTCCGTAAGGGCTATCTTCACGCCCCGGCTGAGGAACGCAAGCTCCCTCAACCGGTGCGACAAAGTGTCGAAGCTAAACTCGATGGTCTCGAAGATCTTGCGGTCGGGCAGGAACGTTATCGTGGTGCCGGTGTCGTCTGAAGCCCCGATCGCTTTCAGATCACTGACGGGCTTGCCGCGCTCATAACGTTGGTGGTACACCTTGCCGCCTAACCGCACCTCCACCTCCAGCCACTCTGATAGCGCGTTGACCACGGAAACTCCTACGCCGTGCAACCCCCCTGATACCTTGTATGCTCCGCCTCCGAACTTCCCCCCGGCATGCAGCACGGTAAGGACCACTTCGACGGCGGGCTTGCCCATTTTCGGGTGGATGTCAACAGGAATGCCCCTGCCGTTATCTACCACGCGAAGCGAGCCGTCCCGTCTGATCGACACGTCTATAGCATCGCAGTAACCTGCTAACGCCTCATCGATGCTGTTGTCCACCACTTCGTACGCGAGCTGGTGCAGCCCGCGCACACCTGTGCTTCCGATGTACATGCTCGGCCGCTTCCTAACGGCGTCGAGGCCTTCTAGCACCTGAATCTGCTCTGCTCCGTATGGAGCTTCCGGTTGGGCGCCTTCAGGCCGCCCGTTGAGCGCGCCTCTCGCACGGGTCTGGTGGTGTCCCTCGCTACCAGTATTGGCCATGATACCGCCGCTCCTTCATCCGCCATAAGGTTAGCCTAGATGATCCTTCTTTCAACTTGCAGGAACCGTGATGGATCTCACCACGGTTCCCTGGACAGCACACCTGGCATCATTATACCAAACCTAAGTTCGGAGTCAACCCCGTTGCGCCTCGGAGGGGGGAAGGCCCTTCCTGAGGTCAGCGCTCCTTGCCCAAAGGTAGGGGGGAGGCAGGGTCCGAAGGACCCGTCGGAAGGGGGGTATTCCCACCTCCGAGAAGCAAGACGGATCTCGTGCCCCAGGGCAGGTGCCGATGGAAGCACTCGATCCTGCCTCCCCCCTCGCTACGGCAAGTATCGTCAGAGCTGGGGCAGGGCTTTCCCCCTTCCGAGTGGGAACCCGGAGTACAACACCGGCAACCCCACACACGCTGGAAAACAGACGAGAATTAACGAACCCATACATAAAGCGTTGGGCTTACGGCGGCCACCGGAGGCCACCGGATTCCATGTTAGTACACCCGCCACGCGTTGTCAACGAGACGCATGTTCCCATTGTTCAACTCTCCTTCTTCGCTGCCGCCAGCGCGCGAACGAAGGCAGATTGCACCCTGGGATCTGCTATACCGGAGGATAACTGCCGAATCTCGTCTAGCTCGGCCTTTGTCAAAGCATGAACCTGCACCGGGGCACCTTGGGAACAGGAGGGTTCCTGGGCGGCGGTCCGCCTACCGAGCCCTCTTGCCTGAAACCTTATGTCGATGATCGTCCCCCTGCCGAGGCGCTGGTTGAGTTTGCGAATGATGTCCGTTTTCAGGAGCGAGAGCTCGTTCGCCCACATAGAGTTCTTCACCGCGACGAAAAGCACCCCGTCTTTGCACGAAGTCGCAGTTGACACATCTGCAGCAGCGCGCCCCACAACCTCGGGCCACACATCCACGGCCTGGGCACGCCTGACTTTTCGCACTATGCCACTCTGCCGCAGGCTGCTCTCAAGAGCTTCCCGGACCCTTATGACCATCACCATCACCTTCCCTCCTCCACGACGCCTCCCTTCACACGGAAAACCCTGGCGGCTCCGAGGGCATCACCGAGCGACCTCTCGTCTGTCGTGGTAATGATCGTTTGCACTCGGCCGCTGATATAAGTCCAGAGCCTCGTTCTCTTCAAGGGGTCGAGCTCGGAAGATACGTCGTCAAGAAGGAGTATCGCGTCTTCGCCGAGCTCGCTCTTAACGAACTCCAGTTCGGCCAGTCGAACTGCAAGAAGCACCGCCCGCTGCTGGCCCTGGGAGCCGAAGGTTCTCATGTCAACTCCGTCAACGATGAAGCTCAGCTCATCGCGGTGCGGACCAACGAGCGTAACCCCACGCGTTACCTCTAGCTCGCGCAGCCGAAGGAGTTCCTGGCGAAAAGATGCAGCCCATTTATGGAGGGTGTCCTGGTCGCCGACCTCCTGAGCCGTTTCCACATGGAAGGACGGGCGATAGACCAGTTCGAGATCGCCGTCGGAGGAAATGTGCCTGTGTGCGAGCTTGGCAAGAATTGACAGTCTCCTGACAGCCTGAGCCCTTTTCAGCATCACCCTGGTGCCGGCCGAGACGAGCTGGTCGTCCCATACATCAAGGGCAGTGTCCTGGGCGGACTTCGCCGACCTGGTGCTGTACCGGGCATCCCTCAGGAGCGCGTTCCTCTGCATGAGGACTCTACGATAGGCCCCGAGGTCGCGGCGGTATCGCGCATTCACCGCTGCTATCTCGGTGTCCAGGAACCTTCGCCTGTCCACCGGCCCGCCCTTGATGATCCGCAGGTCATCGGGACCGAAGATCACAATGCTTGCGGCACCAATGTGTTCGGTGGTCGATTCCTGGAGCACACCGTTGACTTTTATCCTCTTACCGGTATCCTGGTCGCAAGTCACCTCCACGAGGAAAGGCTCGTCCCTTCTAAGAAACGAGGACGCCGCGTAGAACGCGGGATCTCCCCACCGAATGAGCTCAACGTCCCGTGAAGTGCGGTTAGAACTTCCAGTCCCACACAGGTACACAGCTTCCAGGATATTGGTCTTGCCCTGGCCGTTATCTCCGGCAAGAATGTTCTTGCCGGGGTGCAACTCAAGGTCGAGGGCAACGTAGTTCCTGAAATGCCTGAGCCTCAGCTTCTCAAGAGTCATCCCTTCCACCCTTTGCAACCTCGTAGGTCTTCTCATCCTGCCCTTCGACACCTACGATATCTCCGGGGCGTAGCTTCCTTCCGCGGCGAAACTCCTGCTGCTCGTTGACGCTGACTCGTCCCGTCTGAACTAAGGCCTTGGCTTGCCCACCGGTAGCAGCCACCCCAGCCCACTTGAGGAACTGGTCGAGACGGATCTCATCGCCTGTGATGGGAACCCTGGTCGGGGCTTGCCCGCTGCCTCCTGAGGGCGTCATGCGTTCACCGTGACCGGCATGATGAGGTAAAGGTAGTCTCTGCTGTTCTCGCCGGGCCGCCTGAAGACGACCGGGCTGACGGGGCCGGTAGTCTCCATTGAGATTTCTTCGTCGTCCACAACTCGCAGGACGTCAACCAAATAGCGGGAGCGTAGCGCGACTTCGGAGCGTTCTCCTTCGCTGCTGGAGACAGCAATCTCTTCCTGGGCGTTTCCGACCTCCGGAGCATTCGCGCTGATCATCATAGCCCTCGTCTCACCACCGAGCTCCAGCCGAACCGTGCCGAACTCATCCTTCCCCATGACGGCCGCCCGCTCGACTGCATCCAGGAGACGGGCTTTGTCCACCACGATCCGCGTCCTCCAGTTTTTCGGGATAACCCTTTCGTAATTGGGGAACTGCCCGTCTATGACCCGGCTGACTATTGTAGTCTTCTGGCATTTGAAAGCGACCTGGTTCTCGGACGTATAAACTTCTACCTCGTCTTCCCCGGTCTGAACGATCTTCCCAACCTCCACGAAAGCCCTCGCAGGCACTATGAGCTGCCGAGGCGCCGAGGGACCGGCTTCGCTTCCGAGCGCAACACGTCTCAGGGCAAGCCTGAACGTGTCGGTCGCAGCAAACCTCACCTCGCGCCCGTCGAAGGCCATGAGGACGCCGGTGAGGAAGGGCCTGTTCTCATCGGTCGCTGCCGCAAATGCAGTCTGCCTTACAAACTGCGCGAGGGCTGTTCCCTCAACTTTCCACCAGACATCCCCGCCGACCTGCGGGAAAAGAGGAAACTCAGCCGGATCCATCGAGTTGATGCAGTACACCGCCCTGCCGCTCGAGACCGTCGCAGTCCTCTTCACAGGATTGAAGGCGATACTGACCTCCTTCTCAGGCAGACGTCTCGCTATATCACCAAGGTACCTGGCTGGCAGTACCATTGCAGCTTGCCCTGTAAACATGGCCGGGATGTAGGTCTCTATTGACAGCTCAAGGTCAGTGCCTACAAGGCGCAACCCGTTGTCCGTAGTCTCGAGTAGCGTGCCTGATAGAATAGGCAGAGTTGACCTTGACGACACACCCCGCTGCACTATACCTATGCCAGCAACGAGCCACTCTCTCTCACAGGATATCTGGCTGACTTCACCTTCGAGTTCGGACATCGCTTCTAAGTGTCCCATTTCCAAGAGTCCCCCTCTCCTTCGGGATTCGCCTTAGGGATTTGCCCTACCTTCAGCACGGGGTTGGGCCTGTCCGCTGTTCACCCGGTTAATTAACAGTGGATGTACTCTTACGTAGTTGTACTGTACATGTACAGTTTTACCGTAGTAGTAATAGTACCGGTGGATTTGTGGATAACCCCCGCGCAGCTTTAATAAGAGCGGGGATCGCATGTGGACAAACCTGTGGACTTCTGACAGGACTTGTCCACAACATCCACAGGGCGCCAGGTTTCGAGGGATTCTTCACATGCGATCCACATGTTGTCTACCGGTTATCCACAGGAACGCCAACATGAACGTCAACAAAACCGAAGGGGATCATGTCATCTCCTTCAACTTGGCTATGATTTCTTTGATAGCAGCGGCAAGGGCCTGATCTTCCTGCATGTCGGCTTGCATCTTGTCGCAGGCATGCAGGACAGTAGTGTGGTCCCTGCCGCCGAACTCCTCGCCGATCTTTTGGAGCGATTCCTCTGTAAGCTCACGGCAGAGATACATGGCCACCTGGCGCGGGTGGGAGATATTCCGAGTTCGCTTCTTGGCTTTCATCTCGTCGGTGCCTACCTGGTAGAACTGGGCAACCGCCTGCTGTATGTGGTATATGGAGATCTGCTTCGGGCGCTGGGACGGGATCATGTCCTTGAGGCACTCGGCTGCTGCGGCCACCGTTACTACCCGGTTGTGTATGGAGCAGTGCGCGGCCACGCGGGTCAATGCCCCTTCGAGCTCGCGAATGTTGGACCGAATCTGGTTTGCAATGTAGACGAGGACTTCGCCAGGCATATCAAGGTGTTCAAGTTGAGCCTTCTTCTTCAAGATGGCTATCCTGGTTTCGAGGTCCGGCGCCTGGATGTCGGAGATGAGACCCCACTCAAACCTGGAACGGAGCCTGTCTTCAAGGGTGGGGATTTCCTTCGGGGGGCGGTCGCTTGATATGACGATCTGTTTTCCGGCCTCGTGAAGAGTGTTAAAAGTATGGAAGAACTCCTCCTGGGTGCGCTCCTTTTGAGCGAGGAACTGGACATCGTCGATGAGCAAGACGTCAACGTTGCGGTACCGCTCCCGAAACTCTACGGTCTTGTCGTCCCGGATGGCGTTGATGAGGTCGTTGGTGAATTTCTCGCAAGGCGCGTATACCACTCTGGTTCCAGGCCTGTGTTGAAGCACGAAGTGTCCAATGGCCTGCATGAGATGAGTCTTTCCCAGGCCCACGCCGCCGTAAATGAAAAGGGGGTTGTATGCTTTGCCGGGGGCCTCCGCGACAGCGAGGCACGCAGCATGGGCAAACCTGTTGCTGTTGCCTACCACGAAGGTCTCGAAGGTGTACTTCGGGTTCAGTCTGGTTGTGTAGACTTCGTCACCTGCAAGAGAACCCGGGTGACCGCCTTCGTCGACGTTGTGTTCCCCGGTGTCCTCGGGCCGCGGACCGCAGACAAACGATACATCCATGTCCGTGTCGGTAAGCGCCCGAAGCGTGCGGCGGATAGGTTGACGGTAGTTGTCGTCTAGGAATTTCCTTCCGATATCGTGTAGGGTCCGCACGACGAGGGTGTTGCCGTTGAGGGCAACTCCTTCAGTACCGCGGAGCCAGGTTTCGTAGCTGGGCTTGGATATCTCCCCCTGCATTACTTCGAGGACTTTCTGCCACAGTGCATCCGCACGCTCTACCATACGTCGTTACCTCCCGAGCGAGTGCCATCCAAGGGTCTACTTTGCCAGGCGAGCGAGATAGGCCATCCCGCGCTGGGTAAGCCGGCGCTTACCGGTGTTGTCACAGGGTTCAACGAGCCCGCACTCTTCAAGGGCTACTAGATCGCGGTAGGCTGTGCTCAGGCTGATGTCAAGTTCCTTCACGATCGTGGACGGGCCTACTTCGCTCCTTTCAGCGACGACCATGAAAACCTTTCGCTGCCGTGCTGAAATAACGTCGTCGAGCTTTTCAACAGCCAGCTTTTCCTTCCCACCCGCCCTTTCCTTGCCGTGTTCCATGGACTGCATTTCATCCCCTGAGGGCCGGTCACCGGGGCCGAGACCGGGGCCAGGCTCGCGGTCGGGCCCGCGCTCAGGCTGATGAAATCCGCCTGAGACACCCAGTGCAGTTTTCGCAGCCTGCTTTTCAGACGCGGAAGACGATCCCTTGGCTCCCTGCGGTAGGCAACTAAGCGTGACTACGCAACCGCGCCTCAGATTGTCATCAATTAACACAGATCCACCGACAGCCTGCATGGAGTCTCTTACAATGGGGAGACCTGAACCCACCCCGCGGATTAGTTTCTTCATAGGAGCGGTGGCTGTCGTAAAGCCAGGGAGAAATGCCCTCTCCTTCTCAATTATGCCAGGGCCCTGGTCCGATACTCTAATAGTATTCCCGTCGGGGAGAATGGTTATCACAGCCTCCTCGAAGTCTGCGTGCAGTAAGTTCTCCACGATCTCTTTTATGGCGACGTAAGGCAACCGGCTGCCCTTTTCATGGGCGAAGGTGTAGGTCTTAGACGCGAGTTCGTTTAAGAGATCGGCGACGTTGCGCGAGCGCACATCCACGATCCTTGGGACTGTTGCCAGGGAATCGTACACGGCGATGCGAACCTCGCGTTCAAACTGCTTTCCAACTGTATTCCTTTCTTTGCGGAAGAGACGTGAAAAGAGGCTTGGCATTGAACGCCCTGCCCTTCGCCGTCAGTTTTCCACAAGGTTTTCCACAGGTGTGAAAAACCATGGAGTCACGGAAGATACACAGGAAACCCAATCATTGTCCACAGATTATCCACAATTTCTGTGGATAACATCGGGACAGGTTGGGGAGGGTTTTCGTTGGGTAAAGCGGCGTCTAGCTCGCCATATAGGATATCCACAATCGATTCCGGAAACGCGTGAAAGCGTTGAGGCGTCGTAAATCCGGAGATCAACAAGTTACCCACAGAGTTATCCACAGACTGTGAATAACTCTGTTCGAAAATGGGAATGCTACACTTCTGTCTGGTGAATATGGAAGAGATGGAAAACACCCCATAACAATATTACCAGAGGCTTTCATGCAAGGCAAGGGACGAAAGTAAGAGAAGGGAGAGCACGGCGAAAAAGAGATAAAAAGCGTCGGAGCAGTCAAGCAGATTCCAGAAGGACGAAAAGGGCGTTTCATGGAGTCACGAACCAGACGGACAGGACGTGAAATGGCAAGCAAAGTCGGTTGAAAGGGGGCTGGGGACCAGAAAACGGCGAAAATGCCGGAAATGCAGCGTGGGCTTGACATGCAGGAAGGCGTTGGCTATAATTTGGCTAGTGCAGAGGGGGGTCCCTGAACCGGACCATAACGGGAGGCTTCTGACGCAGTCATGAAAAGAACATACCAGCCCAAAGTCAGGCGAAGAAGTAGAGTCCACGGTTTTATGCAGCGGATGGCGACGAGGGGTGGGCGGTTGGTGCTCAAACGGCGGCGCATGAAAGGGAGAAAGCGGCTGTCCGCATAGTGGCGGAGCGGGAGTCGCAGGAGCTGCGGGGTGCGGAGGATGCCGAGAAGCGAGCGGCTCCGAAAGAACAGGGAGTTTGCGGCGGTTTTCGAGCGCGGAAGGTCCTTTCCTGGGAAGAAAGTCGTTGTGTACCTTCTTGAGAACAGCCTGCCGTTTAACCGGGTCGGTGTTGCTGTCAGCAGGAAACTGGGCGGTGCCGTTGTGAGAAACCGTCTGAAAAGAGTCGTGAAAGAGGCTTATCGGGCCAACGAGGCGGGACTTCGAAAGGGCCTGGACCTTGTGCTAGTTCCCAGGTCGAGAGCGAAGACCGCCTCTTTTCAGGAAGTAAAGGCCGAACTCTTCGAGGTCTTTTCAGAGTGCGGCATCTTGGCAAGGGATGCGACGGAACATGAAAAGTCCGCGGAAACCGGGAGCGTGGTTGAGGGAGGCGGCGGAGGGTGCGTCAAGACTGGCGAGAAGGGCGACCCTTGCGGGGATCGCGTTCTATAGGAAGTGGCTATCGCGGTGGAAAATGAGGCCTACGTGCAGGTTCTATCCGACGTGTTCGGCGTATGCATATGAGGCTGTCAGGAAGTACGGGGTGCTGAGAGGCGGGTGTCTTGCGGCAAGACGGCTCGTCAAATGTCATCCGTTCCATCCCGGAGGGTATGATCCGGTGCCTTAGGGGGCGCCGGGGCGGGCGACCGACGGAGGGGAAGCGACAGGAGGGCACGGGTATTGAGTCTTACTAGTGTTATCAATGGAATAGTACGGTTTCTCCGGGATGTGACTGGTAGCGATGGGCTCGCGATTATCGCCCTAACAGTGCTGTTGAAGGTGGCGCTCTACCCTCTCACCGTAAAACAGACCAAGGCCATGGAGGAGATGAAGCTCCTCCAGCCTAAGGTGAAGGAGATCCAGGAGAAGTATAAGTCCCAGCCAGAAGAATACCAGAAGCGGGTTATGGAACTCTACCGCGAGCACAAGGTCAACCCGCTCGGCGGGTGCTGGCCGACGCTGATCCAGCTACCTATTATCTGGGCGCTCTTTACGGCGCTTCGTTCCTATCCCTTTGAGCAGTCTTTTCTCTGGATGAAGAACCTCGGTCAGCCGGACGTGCCGCTTGCTGTGCTCGCGGGGGTTGCCACGTACTTTCAATCGGTAACGATGGCTACGGATTCCAGCCAAAAGCTGATGAACCTGATCATGCCTGCTTTCATCATCTGGATCAGTTTGAGCTTCCCTGCAGGTGTTACCCTGTACTGGGTAGTCACGACGGCTTTAGCTGCGGTGCAACAATGGTTGATGGCGCGGCAGGTGGCAAAGAAGGGGCTTGTGGTTGAGACGGTGGTGCGCCCTCGAAAGGGAAGTGTCCCAAAGGCTGCGCAGTCGGAGGCTCAGGAAGCTGAGGGGGAAATCGGGCATGGCACAAAGCATTGAAAAGAGCGGTAGGACTGTTGAAGAGGCTGTCCAGGAGGCCCTTGCATGCCTCAACCTGCCCAGGGACAGCGTGGACATTGAGGTTCTTGAAGAACCCACAAGGGGAGTGCTGGGGCTAATCGGTCAGCGGCCAGCGCGCGTGAGGGTTACGGCGAAGGTTGACGCGGCCGATAAGGCAAAGGAGTTCCTCGAGGAACTCCTCGACCACATGGGGTTTCCAGATGCCTCTGTGAAGACCAGGGTGGTAGATGGAGTGCTTAAGTTCGACATAGAAGGCGACGATCTGGGCGGGCTGATAGGGAGAAGGGGAGCGACGCTCGACGCCGTTCAGTACCTTGTGAACCTGGTGGCGTCGAGGCACGTGCGCGGCAAGCAGGTTGACGAAAGCGCCGGAGAGCGACTTCGGATCCTGGTCGATGCAGAAGGCTACCGCGGAAAGCGGGAACAGGCTTTGAAGAGGCTTGCCCGGGGGGTTGCAGAGCGAGTTCGTAGAGAGGGCAAGAAGGCCACGCTCGAGCCGATGAACCCTATGGAGCGCAGGATAATACACCTGACGGTTCAGGAGTGCTCGGGCGTGGTATCGCACAGCGAGGGCGAGGAACCCTACAGGTACGTGGTTATAGCTCCCGAGAACGAGTAGGCGGGTCGGCTAGAACCAGGTGGATTTTGAGTTGGAACGAGTGTCGGGGTGACGTAATGCGTGTCTTAATGGCACGCATTTTCAATTGCCAATTGCCGTTTTCCGATTAGCGTTTCTTCGGTATGTTCGTAGGTATGGGTTGGCAGCCCCTCGCGTGGTGGGAGCTGTTGGCGGGTGCGTGGCAGAAGCAGCTGGTGGGGCTGAGGATAGGGGGCGGGCGCGAAGACAGGTGAAGGTGCTAAGAATAAGTGGGATAAGTCACATATGTGGCCGGGTCCGAAATGCCGTTCGGGCAAGCGCTGGCTGCCCCTTCCGAGCTCGGTGATATTCCTGTACACTGGGTTGGGGCCACCATCAAGTGCGGGCGAAGGAACAAGAAGAGCGGAGGGAGAGGGACAGGATGCATGAGAATGACACCATAGCAGCCATATCCACACCCATGGGTGAGGGCGGCATCGGGATCGTGCGTGTGAGCGGTCCGGATGCCTTCGCAATTGCGTCCAGGCTTTTCCGCGACCCCTCCGGTAAGTGTCCGCGTACGCTCAAGCCATGGGGCATCAGGTATGGGGTCGTCGTGGACGCCGAGACGGGCGAGGAGATAGACGAAGTGCTTACAAGCGCGATGCCCGGCCCGCACAGCTTCACCCGCGAAGACGTGGTGGAATTCAGCTGTCACGGGGGTGCAGCCGTGCTTTCACGCGTGCTCGAGGCGGTGCTGAAATGCGGGGCGCGACTTGCAGAACCCGGGGAGTTCACAAGAAGGGCCTTCCTCTCTGGAAGGATCGATCTTGCGCAGGCGGAGGCGGTTATCGATATCATTAGAGCGAGGACCGACTCTGCAAGGAGGCTTGCGTTCTCAAACCTTAAAGGTGGGCTATCTGGAAAGGTCAGCGTTGTGCGCGACGAAGTGGTGAGGCTCCTCGCAGAGATTGAGGCTGCGGTGGACTTCCCTGAGGAGGATATCCAGGCGTTAGACATGAGCAGAGTAGCCGGCGCAAGCCTGGAGATGGCCGGGCGTCTGAGGGAGTTTGCGGCTTCGGCAAGACGCGGCAGGGTGTACCGTGACGGTGTGAAAGTGGTGATCGCCGGGCGGGCCAATGTAGGGAAGTCGAGCCTGCTCAACGCGCTGCTTGGCCATAGTCGTGCCATCGTAACAGATATACCTGGTACCACGCGCGACGCCATAGAAGACTGGACCAACATCGACGGGGTGCCTGTGGGACTGGTGGACACGGCCGGGATGAGGGAAACGGAGGATCCTATAGAACGACTCGGGGTCGAGAGAACCGAGCGTCACATTGATGAGGCAGACCTAGTGGTTGTGGTGATCGATGCGAGCAGCCCGGTTACAGCCGAGGACTTTGCTGTTTTGGGGCGAATGAAGGGAAAGGACGGGCTCGTCGCGCTGAACAAGTGTGACCTGCCGGTGAGAGTTGACGAGGGGGAGATCCGTCGGCGAGCAGGCAATATGCCGGTTCTGCACATCAGCGCTCTGGATGGGACCGGCGTCGATGTGCTGGGGAAGGCCATCGCCAGGCTTGCTGTGACGCGGGTCGCGGGTGCGAGCGAGGAGGCCCTGATGGCAAACGCGCGGCAGCAGGAGGCCTTGGAGCGCGCGGCGTCGGCGCTCGAGGAGGCGGCGCGGGGAGTTGAGGGAGGAGCGCCTCCTGACCTTGCCGCCATCGATGTGCGGGAGGCCTTGTTCTGGCTGGACCAGATCACGGGGCGGTCCGCCTCAGAAGACCTCCTGGACAAGATCTTCTCGGAGTTTTGCATAGGTAAGTGAGACGCCAATAAGGAGATTCGTCGAAGGAGGGTCGGCGGAAGTGAACGATTGCGACGTTATCGTTATAGGTGGCGGCCATGCCGGGTGCGAAGCGGCCCTGGCATGCGCCCGCATGGGTGCGAGCGTGCTTCTGCTGACGCTTGGCTGGGAAACAGTGGCCCACATGCCGTGCAACCCGTCGGTAGGCGGACCCGGGAAGGCGCAACTTGTCAGGGAAATAGACGCCCTTGGCGGTGAGATGGGCAGGAACATCGATGCTTCCTATCTCCAGATGCG
>JBFMGS010000044.1:8160-18788 GCA_040752635.1 Bacillota bacterium | reverse complement strand
GGCCGTGGTCCATAGGCGGCGCTGCCAGCGCCGGCTGCATCAGGATGTTCAACGAGGACGTCGAGGAACTCTTCGAACTCGTTCCCATCAAGACGCGAGTCTACATAATCGGGTATGAGCCCGAGGGCGAGGTCACAGGGAACCTGGGGCCGGGCGACACAGGAAAAGACGTTCAGATCCTCCAGTATTACCTCCGTCGAGAAGCGTTCGACGCAGGCCCCCTCGACGGGAGATACGGCGAGCGGGTTGAAGCTGCAGTCAAAGAGATGCAGAGGTTCTATGGGCTTCCGATTACAGGCCGTGTAGGCTCAAACGAGCTATACCTCCTTGGCCTCAGGTGACCCGTGCCCCGAGAATACTTCGTCGTTCTGGGTTGACCCCACGTGTCGTCTAGTTGACGGGGCCCCGGGACTTAACCTTCGCGCGGGGTAAACGCCGGATGCAGGCGCCAGGCAATACCGGCACCAGGTGGCGCTATGGAACCGGTGCACATGAGAAAGCGGGGGGCTCTGACATGAGATGGGTTCGTATAGCGTTGCTGATCCTGGCAACCGTTCCGCTACTAGGGTTTCTTGTGGCCGCCTGTGTTGTATTCGTCAGGCCCGAACTGATGGCCCCCGGCCCGTACCACCCGCGCGCTCTCTACTGCAGGATCCTGGGATACGACATCCACCCGTGGGTGAGAGTAGACCCGGCCAGGTCGTACACGCTCAGGGTCTGGAGCACGCGATGGCCGATCTTCAAGGAAGGATACGGATACGACGACCTCATCGACGAGGTGTCGGAGGACTTCCGTAAGGTGTACCCGGGCGTCCACGTTGAGTACGTCCTGCTCCGCCTCGACGAGATCGGCAGCGCGGTCGCGCAGGCTGTAGCCAACAGCACGCCGCCGGACATTTCCATAGGGCCGTTCGATCCCTCCCTCGTTGCGAGCGGGTTCGTAGTTCCCCTTGACATGTTCATGCGTGGAAAGGAGGCGAAGGACGCCACGGCAGACGCATTCGAGCCCTGCGCTCTGCAGTCGGTGTCTCTGGGCGGGCGCGCATGGGCATGGCCGGCCTGGACGGCAGTGCAGTCGTGGGCCGGAAACGCCCAGATCTTGCGGGAGGCGGGCCTTGATGTCGAGAAGGTCATGACCCGTGGGTGGTCATACGACGATGTCATCAGCATGGCGCGGGCCGTCGCCTCTCGCCAGGCGGGGGTGGAAGAGCGTTACAGAACCTATGCGCTCGTCCTCGACGCAAGCTCCACCAGCACTCTGGATACATTGATGCGAGCGGCAGGACACGGGCTGGTCCTGGATCCCGACGGGCGTCTTGCATGGCAAGGACCCGTTCTCACCTCCGCCTTGTCCTTTCTCGATCGGGCAAGGGAGGAAAAGGCGTTTCCCAAGCCCGTCGCCAAAATGGGCGAGCAGATGCTGGAACTCTTCTGGACCGGAAGGGCGGCGGTTATCGGCCCCGTCGGCCCGGGGTTTGCAAGGCACGTGCGCGAAAGACAGGCGAAAATCGCAGAAGGAGACCTGCCGTACGCCTACAAGGGCGTCGAGCCGGTTCTACTACCTGTGCCGCATCCACCGGGAGGACATATGGCCACATGCGTGTGGGTGAGCGCGGCAAGCGTGTTCAGGACCCCCGGGCGGGGTGCAGCGGACGCCTCGAGGCTCGCGGTGGAGTTCGCCCAATGCCTGGCCAGAAAGGAGGCCCTGTGGCTGGCCCGGGAGCTGGCTGTAGTCCCCGCCCACCTTGAAGACCGTAAACAGGTGCTCGGCATGATCGGGCCCGATGGCGCAAGCGAACGGTTTCTTCTGGCAACCGCGTCGTCGGGCACGATGTGCCGCCACGCATCCGCCTCGCTTTCCGAAAAGGAGGCGGAGATCAGGGAACGGGTGATCATGCCCGCCCTGATGGCTTTCTGGAAAGGGGACCTTGACCCTGCAGCGGTGGAGCGTTTCGTTGTCGATCGCTCGAAGGAGTACCCAGAGTAGAAGCCGCATGCTAAAAAGCGGCACGAATCAATGACGACCTACTTGGCCGTCGAGCACTTTCATGATAAACACTGAAGCGATATGTTATAATCTCATAAAGCAGGTCAGGTAGGATGACAGGTCAGGCGAGGTCCTCGTCCTCACCACCGGGCAGACGGAGCTGGGGTGTTGCAAATGGCCGTTAAGGTTCGCGAGGTGTTAGCACTCCCGTCCTATTCCCAGGCGAGACTGCTGGCTGGCGCGGGAGGGCTCGACAACTCCATCTCGACCGTGGACGTGATTGAAGTCCCTGATGCAGAGAAATGGATGCACGGCGGCGAGTTCCTGGTCACGGCGGGCTACGCTTTCAAGGATTGTCGGGAGCGGCTTGTGGACCTTGTAAGAGGGCTTGCAGCCAGGGGATCCGCCGCACTGGCCATCAAGACGCAACGGTTTCTCAAGACTATTCCGCAAGAGGTTCTTGACGCAGCAGAGCAACTGAACTTCCCCATCATCGACGTCCCGCCACACATCCCCTTTGTAGAGTTGACGACGCCTGTGTTAGCTCAGGTTCTCGCCAGTCAGACCCTCCTGCTTGAGGGGGTAACGGAGGTTCACAAGAGGTTGGCGCGGGTTGTCCTCGACGGAGGAGGGCTGGCTGCGGTAGCAGGGGGTCTTGCCGACGCACTGGGCAACCCCGTGCTCATTGAGGATGAGCAGTTAAGGCCGCTGGCCTGGCACATTCCAGACTCGATGGCCGCATCCTTTAGCGAGCAGGAGTTCAGGAGAACCTTCAGTTCACAACTGTGGAACGAGCTGGTCAGGGATGGCGTTGCGGGAAGGCTGGAAAAGGCGCTCGGGCCGGTGACGTGGCCGGACGAGACTGACGGAGGCGCTCGGGGCGCCATTACCCGCCTCATTGCTCCTATTGTCATTGATCGGAGGATCAAAGGCTATGTGACTGTGCTTGGCGTCAAGATGCCTTACAAAGACATGGCTGAGCTGCACTTGGAGCAGGCGACCATCGTTGCTGCGCTGGAGCTTGCGAAGGAACGCGCGGTAGAGGAGGCCAAAGCCCGTACTCAGGAGGACCTGATGCAGGACCTTCTCACGGGGAATTTCGACAACCCCGAGATTCTAATCAGTCGTGCAGCTTCCTTCGGATGGGACTTGCTGCGGCCTCTTGTGGCTATTTCCTTGGATATTGACATACCTGACGAGTTTTACCTGGGCAACTCTGAGTCTGAAAGAGTTCAAATCCACCTGCTCAAGGAGCGCTGCCTGAGGGCGGCCAGGGAGGCGGCCTGTCTCTTCGATTACAAGGCAATCGTATCTTCCCGATCAGATAGCATTGTAATCCTGATCAACCTGCCCGAAAAGGAGAAAGTCCTGCGGGCCGCCGAAGTCATCCAGGCCCGTGTGGCCGGACAAGCCAAAGAGCTGAGCGTGACTGCGGGTGTGGGGAGCGAGATTCGCACTGTATCGGACATCCAAAGGACCTACAAGGAGTCGAGGCAGGCCTCGCGCATTGGCAAGCTCCTGGGCAGGGGCGATCGAGTCTTCCACTTCAGCGACCTGGGTCTGTACCGGCTCCTGTTCGATCTTGCCGACAAGCCTGAAATGCAGGCCCTTTGCAAGGAGACGATCGGCCCTTTAGTGCAGTATGATCAAGACCACGGCACAAACCTGTGCGACACTCTGGAGAAATTCCTGGGACTGTCGGGCAACCGAAAGAATACTGCGGATGAATTGTTCATCCATCGCAATACGCTCAATTACAGGCTCAGGAAGATAAGGGATATACTTGGCTTTGATCCGCAACACCCAGAACTGCGATTAAAGGTCATGTTGGCTCTCCAAGCCAGGCGGTTGGTGGGGCACAAGGTGCCGATTCCTTCCTGAAGAACGGGAAGTAGAAGTGGGTCACGGTTTGTGCACGCCTGGTTGTGCGCCATGCACAACCAGGCGACGTATTTTTATGCATCCGGGTACTGGAAACGCGACTCCGTACGATGCTAGAATATGATAAATCTGTAGACAGTTAGGGCACAGAGAATGCACAAGATCGGCCTTATCAGAGTTGTAACATTGCTTGATCAAGCGCTGCTTCAAGCCCATGGCCGTCTGATTGAAGCAAGCTTCCCTGGGCTGACTGTAGAATCGAGATGCCTCCCGAATCAGCCCAATGGCATCCACGATCAAGAGACGCTCGCCTTAGCTGTGCCTAACATCCTCAAGGTCGGCCTTGGGTTGGCTGCGGAAGGAGCCGAGGCCGTCGTTGTGAGTTGCATGATGGATCCCGGAGTAGACCTGCTGCGACGGCACCTTTCCATCCCGGTCATCGGGTCTGGTTCGGCGGGTGCAGCGGTTGCGCTGGCTTGTAGCAAGCGCATTGGAGTTCTCGGCATCACGGATCGCCCGCCGGAGCCGGTTGCCGGGATTCTGAAGGGCTCACTTGTTGCTGCAGGAAAGCCCGAAGGAGTCAAGACTACGATTGACCTCCTTTCCGAGGAGAGAAGAGCATGCGCGTTGCGTGAGGCTGAGGTTTTGGTCCGGAAGGGGGCTGAGGTTATTCTGCTCGGGTGTACCGGTTTTTCCACTGTCGGCATCGCGGGTGAGATTCGAAAGGCGCTGAAAGTGCGGGTTATAGATCCGGTTATTGCTAGCGGTTTGCTAGCGTGGTATTCCATACGTTCTGGCAACTTCGGCGTGGTTTCGGGGTAAACGTTGAGGGCGCAGCGCTTCTGGAGGCATCGGCATGGCTTTCAAACAAGTCATCGAAATATACGAGATACTCGATTCCGCTGTCGTTACCGGTGAGGATGTAAAAAAGTACCTTGCAGAGAGAGGCGCCTGTGACATCTCAGTAGAGACGATTCAGAGTGAGAACGGGGCCACGGATTTAATCAGGGTCATGATTCCGGGCACGGCAGGTAAGTCGTGCGGCGGCAGTGCCCCTACTCTTGGCGTCATAGGCCAGCTAGGTGGCATCGGCGCGCGCCCGAAGCGTATCGGGCTAGTATCTGACGGAGATGGGGCGTTGGCTGCTCTTGCAACCGGGCTCAAGCTCTTGGACATGCAAAAGAAGGGCGACAGGCTTGCCGGCGACGTGATCATCTCTACCCATATATGTCCCAACGCGCCGGTGCTTCCCCATGACCCGGTCCCGTTTATGGGTTCGCCGGTAGACATTCGTACCATGAATGAGCATGAAGTTGATCCCGGTATGGATGCTATCATCTCAGTGGACACAACGAAGGGGAATCAGATTGTAAACAGGCGGGGCATTGCCATCTCACCTACGGTTAAAGAAGGCTACATTCTAAGGGTGAGCGAAGACCTGTTGTCGTTGCTACAAATTGTCACCGGCGAGCCTGCAGTGGTCTTGCCTATTACTACTCAGGATATTACGCCATACGGAAACGGTCTTTACCATTTGAATTCCATACTTCAGCCTTCGACAGCGACCAAGGCTCCCACCGTCGGGCTCGCTATCACTGCAGAGGTCCCGGTTCCAGGATGCGCGACGGGGGCGACCCAGGTGACAGACGTGGAGCAGGCAGTGCGATTCTGCATTGAGGTGGCGAAGGCCTTTGGGGCCGGTGACTGCCGGTTCTATGACCCCGAGGAATACGCCCTGATAAGAAGAAGGTATGGCGATATGAGTCATCTCCAGACACTCGGATTACCATAGTGGCGACCTGTCGCTCGGTTGCTCGAAGACTTGCCGCTCGATTGCTAGGACAGGGTCGTGTTGGTGGTCGCGGTGCTGGTCTCTCAAATGAACAGAGGAGAAGGATGAGGAGGCGAGAGTATATGAAAAGGCTGGTTTTAGTGCTACTTGTAGTTGTCCTGCTCACCTTGAGCGGCGTAGCCGTGGCTGCGAAGAACGTTGTGACGATGAGCATCAACCAGGAAATCGGAACAATCGACCCGGCTAAGGTTACGGACTGGACAGAAGCCTTGACCATGGTGAACCTTTACGACAGCCTCGTGACTCCAAAGGCCGACGGCACAATGGAGGGGTTGATCGCTAAGAGCTGGACCATCTCACCCGACGGGAAGTCTTACACTTTTTTCCTGAACACGGGCATAAAGTTTCATGACGGCCGCGAGCTTACAGCAGAGGACGTCAGATTTTCCATGCAGCGCGTGCTCGCGCTCAACTCCGGTTACTCGTGGCTTTGGGCGGACCTCATCAAGGACGTCAAAGTGAAGGACAAGTATACAGTAGTATTTGAGCTGAAGAAATCCTTTGCCCCGTTCCTGTCCACGCTCCCGTGGCTTGCAGTGGTGAACAGGGCCGCTATTCTGGAACATAAGAAGGCCGGCAACTACGGCGAGTTCGGGGACTACGGGCAGGACTGGCTCTTGAACGCGGATGCGGGTTCCGGAGCGTACACGCTGAAGAGCTGGACCAGGGGAACCGAGATCGTGCTCGCAAGGTTCAGCGATTACTTCAAGGGGTGGCGAGACAGCGCCATCGACGAAGTCCGGATAAAGGAGGTCTATAACGAAGCGACGGTTCTGGCTGAGATGAAGACCGGCGCGCTGACCATCGCCGACCACTATCGAGCTCTCGAAACGTACGCTGCACTGGAGCAGTTGAAGGGCATAACCGTGAAGAAGGCGCTTTCGGGCGAAGCATTCTACTTGAAGATCAATACTAAGAAGCGCCCCGTGGATAATGTGCATGTACGACGAGCTCTAGCGTGGGCGTTCGATTACGGCGCGTTCATCCGGCAGATCGACCCGGGAGCGGAGCAGGCGCGCGGACCGATTCCGCCGTCAATACCCGGCTTTGACCCCACCACGCCGCAGTTCAAGCGCGACTTGAACAAGGCTAGAGCGGAGTTGGCCCAGAGCGGATACAAGCCCGGAGACCTCACCATCAATTTCTGTTACGTTCAGGGATTTGCGCTGGAAGAGAAGCTGGCTCTCCTCTTCCAGGCGAATATGGCCGAGATTGGCATAAACGTTGTGTTGCAACCTGAAACTTGGGGCCGGATCACCGATCTTGCAGCAAAAGTCGAGACTACACCTCATGTAACTGCTGTATTCAGCGCTGCTAACTATCCAGATCCAGACAACTATCTGTACACAGCCTACCACTCCAGCGCCGTGGGCACCTGGATGTCCATGGAGTGGCTGCAGAACGAGGAAATCGACAAACTCATCGAGCAGGGTCGTACCGAAGTCGATCCGAAGAAACGTAACAAGATTTACAGCGACATCCAGCACAAGCTGGTTGATCTGGCCCCAGATATCTTCATTTACTCGCTTCCAAAGCGGTATGCGATGCATAACTGGGTTAAAGGTTTCGAGTTTGTGCCGGTGATGAGCTTCGAATACGACTTCCACAAGATGTGGGTTGAGAAGTAGCATTCCAGGTGTTATGTATTTGGAGTAGGTGAACGGAGTCTGCGGGTCGGGAGGCCTCAAGGCCTCCCTGACTCGATTTAGGCTTAGTGTTGGGGCAGGAAGGCAGGGCCGCCATGCACTACGTCGCTTACCTGGCGCGGAGAGCGCTGTATTCGCTGATCGTCCTTCTGGGGCTATCGGTTGTGATCTTTCTCATTTCCCGGGTCCTGCCCGGAGATCCAGCCCGGATGGCTCTGGGGCCGTACGCTACGCAGGAGCAGGTGCGGCGCCTGCAAATTGAAATGGGCCTGGACCGCCCTCTTCCGGCTCAGTACGGTCGCTATCTGGTCAATCTGGTTCATGGCAATTTCGGGAAGTCGTTCATCTCCGAACGCGATGTGCGGCTAGACCTGGCGGAACATCTTCCGGCAACTACAGAGTTGATAACGGTCACCATTCTTTGGGTCATAGTCCTGGGGATACCCCTCGGGGCGCTCGCCGCGGTGAATAAGGACACCTGGATTGACAATGCGATTAAGGTATTCAGTTCTGCAGCGGTGGTGACCCCCGGGTTCATTGTGGGTTTGGCCTTTCAGCTGGTATTCGGATACGGTCTCGGCTGGTTTCCTGTCACCGGGCGGCTCTCATCCCATATGGTTGTACCGGAGCTGGCGAGCGGGTTTCTGCTTGTTGACAGCTTGCGGGCCGGGAACTGGTCGCTCCTGAAAGATGCCTGCTCGCACATGCTCCTGCCGTCGCTTGCGTTATCGTTTGCGGGGGTCGGTCAGACGATCCGCATTACAAGGTCAAGCATGCTCGAGATCGAGAACAAGGATTTCATCCAGGTGGCGCGGTCTTACGGAGTGCCCGATCACCTGGTAACCTTCAAGTACATCCTCAAACCCGCGTTCATTCCGACGCTCCAGGTGATCGGCCTGACGTTCGCGTCGCTCTTTGGAAACGCTTTTCTCATCGAGAACGTGTTCTCGTGGCCGGGGATGGCCAAATACGGAGTGACGGCGCTGCTCAAGAAGGACTTGAACGCCCTGATGGGGGTAGTCCTGGTTATCGGCGCGGCGTTTGTCACGGTTAACCTCGTAGTTGACATGCTCATGGGTGTCTTCGACCCGCGGATCCGCCTGAAGGCGTCACAAGAGTGAAAGCTGAAGTGTTCGGCATGTTACAGCGTAACGCCCCCGGACAACGTAATGCCTCCAGCATTCAGGGACGAACCCGGGCTTCCACGAGCCTGGCGAAGGTTTGGTACCGGTTTTCTCAGAATAGGGCCTCCATCGTCGGGCTGGTCCTCCTTGTGGTCATTCTTCTTTCCACGGCCCTTGCCCCGTATGTGACGCCGTATCCCGAGCACGCTGGAGTCTATGTCAACTTTGCCGAGGCCTTCAAGCCACCTAGTGCCAAGCACTGGTTTGGCACCGACGAAGTCGGGCGGGACATCTTCACGCGGACGGTCTTCGGCTACAGGTTTTCGCTCATTCTCGTGGTGGTTGTTCTGGGCATCAGTGTCCCGATAGGCGTCCTCCTGGGCCTCGTTGCGGGTTACTACGGCGGCTGGGTCGAAACTCTGGTGATGCGCGCCACGGACATCGTTCTCTCGCTGCCTGCCCTTGCAGCGGCGCTGGCGGTAAGCGCTGTCCTCGGAACGGACCTTGGCCACACTATGATAGCCCTGGTTGCCATTTGGTGGACGTGGCACGCCAGGTTGATCCACAGTCTGGTAGTCTCCCTGAAAAACGAGGAGTATGTCGATGCTGCCCGCATTACCGGGGCGAGCGGCTTTCACATCATGTTTCGGGAGCTCTTGCCCAACTGCGCCGCTCCCATACTGGTGAAGACTGCGCTTGACGCCGCCTTTGTCACAGAGGTGGGCGCGGGCTTGAGCTTTCTCGGGCTGGGAGTTAAGCCCCCAGCCCCGGCGCTGGGCACCATGGTCGCGAAGGGGGCGACCTATCTTCCGACCTATTGGTGGCTGTCGGTCTTCCCGTCGCTCGCAATTCTGTTACTCATCTTCGGACTGAACTGGTTCGCAGACGGCTTGAGGGATGTGCTTGACGTTGACCTCTAACGAGACGCAGGTGCGAGAGCCCATACTGGAAGTGCAGAACCTCGGCCTTGAGTTCGAGCGCTTTGCCGGCGTTGCGCGCGTGCTGGACGGCGTAAACATGTGTGTCTTCAGGGGAGAAAAGGTCGGAGTCGTCGGAGAGACCGGGTGCGGGAAAACCCTTACTATGAGAGCCGTCATGGGCCTACTGCCGGCGAGGCGGACCAGGGTCACGAGCGGCGCGATTCTCTACAAGGGGACAAATCTCCTGGGAATGGATCGGCTCGCCCGCCGTCGGGTCACCGGTAAGGAAGTGGCCATGATCTTTCAGGATCCCATGTCCTCGCTGAACCCGGTCTTCACCATCGGCCAGCAACTGGAGGACATTCTAGGGTGGTCGTGCCACATGGGCGCCCGAAGCCGATTTCGCCTCCGGTTGGGTCGGAAGGCAAAAGCGGCGGCACGCAAGAAGGCCCTGGAAGTCCTGGCGCATGTAGGCCTGCCCGATCCCGAGCGTGTGTTGAACAGCTACCCGTTCCAGCTTAGTGGGGGAATGCGTCAGCGCGTGCTCATCGCCATGGCTCTTGCCAACCAGCCCGAGCTTCTCATCGCCGACGAGCCTGGCACTGCCCTTGACGTAACCACTCAGGCGCAGATTCTGAGGCTCCTTGACCGCCTGGTCATAAAGGGAAATATCGCCATCATCATGATAACTCACAACCTGGGAGCCGTGCGGGAGACCACCGATAGGCTGTATGTGATGTACGCTGGCACCGTTGTCGAATCAGGCCCTACGCTCGAGCTTTTCTCTGATCCCCGCCACCCCTACACTCAGGGTCTCCTCGCATCTGTGCCCCGCTTGAGCGGCGGAGGGTTGTCAGAGGGAATCGAGGGAAGCGTTCCCGATTATCTGTCATCCATGCCCGCTTGCCGGTTTGCAACCCGCTGTGCGAGGGCGGATGTTCGCTGTCACGAGGAGAAGCCCGATCTTACCCTCGTGTCCTGCGATCACACTGTTGCCTGCCACTGGCTGGATAAGTAGGTGCATGGAACATGGAGCCGACCATTCCAGAACGGGTCAAGGGGGCGGGGTCTGTTATGTTGAGAGTGGAGGGCCTGCGCAAGTACTTTCCCGTCCGCGCGGGCATTCTGCAAAGGAATATGGGGTCTGTCCGAGCGGTTGACGGGGTCGATCTCGAGGTCAGCGAGGGCGAGATCCTTGGGTTGGTTGGAGAGTCGGGC
>JBFMGS010000044.1:0-8060 GCA_040752635.1 Bacillota bacterium | reverse complement strand
CCTGCGCAAGTACTTTCCCGTCCGCGCGGGCATTCTGCAAAGGAATATGGGGTCTGTCCGAGCGGTTGACGGGGTCGATCTCGAGGTCAGCGAGGGCGAGATCCTTGGGTTGGTTGGAGAGTCGGGCTCCGGCAAGACCACCGTGGGACGGCTTGTGGTCGGGCTTCTTGCGCCGACTGAAGGCGAGATACGTTTTCGGGGCGAGGTGGTCGGACCCTCCCTATCGGAGTTTCGCAGGTTCCGCCGACACATCCAGATGGTGTTCCAGGACCCGGCCTCGTCCTTGAACCCCCGGCGAACAGTACGCCAGACGCTGGAGCTTCCCTTGAGGCTGTATCAACCGGGGGCGGGCAGAAAGTATTACGGCGAGCGGGTCGCCGAACTCCTGGCTATGGTGGAGTTGCCGCAGGACTTTGCAGATAAGCTCCCGCGTTCCATGAGCGGAGGCCAGAAGCAGAGGGTTGCGATCGCACGGGCGCTCGCTTGCGAGCCTTCATTCATAGTCCTTGACGAGCCCACTTCTGCGCTCGATGTCTCTGTGCAAGCCAAGATAGTAAAGCTTCTCCTTAGGCTGCAGGAGCGATTGTGCCTCTCTTACCTGTTCATATCCCATGACTTGAGCCTGATGCGCAATGTGGCTAATCGCACCGCAGTCATGTACCTCGGCAGGATCGTGGAAGCCGCCGCTACGCCCGAGGTGTTTCGGGAACCGTTGCACCCGTACACCCAAACCCTGCTTGCGTCGGTCCCTGTAATCCTCCCCGAAGAAGAAGCTCTCCGGCCACGGGTCGAGCTCGTGGAGGGCGAGATTCCAAGCCCGATGGACGGTCCAAAGGGTTGCAGCTTCCACTCGCGTTGTCCAAGAGCTTTGCCGATTTGCAGGGAACAGGAGCCCGATGTGATCGAAGCGTCGCCCGGGCACGTCGTGCGCTGCCACCGTTGGGCAGAGTAAAGCTCTTGCGCACTGTGTGGAGGGGGTGTTTCAGTGGGGGCGCGTCAACTTAGGATCGGGATCATCCAGTTTGAGTCAGTGCTCGGCGACGTGAAGGGCAACACCCGGAAGGCAGGAGCGATGATTGCCGACGCAGCCGCCCGGGGCGCCCAGATGGTGGTTTTCCCAGAGATGTTCGCGACCGGGTACAACCTCGACCTCATCGGTGAGCAGCTCTGCGATCTTGCGCTTACCGGGGAAAGTCCCGAGGTAGAATACCTTAAAGCGTCGGCGAAGTCTTCCGGGATCTGGTTGGTGGCGCCGGTTGCGGAGAGGCGAAGCGACGGCAAGATCTACAATTCCGCTCTGATAATCAACCCTTCCGGGGTGTTGGAGGGGTCATACGCCAAGACCCATCTTTGGGCGGCCGAAAAACGTTACTTCGCTCCCGGGTCGGGCTTCCTGACTTTCGATACGCCTTTCGGCCGGGCCGGGGTCATGATCTGCTACGATGCAGGTTTCCCCGAGGTCGCGCGTTGTCTCATGGTTGCGGGCTCAGAGCTCATCGTGATGCCTTCCGCGTGGAGGATCCAGGATAAAGATATCTGGGATCTCAACATTCCGCAAAGAGCCCTGGAGAACGCGGTATTCGTGGTGGCGGTCAACCGGGTAGGGTACGAAGGCAGCCTTCACCTTTTCGGCAACTCCAAGGTCGCCGACCCGCGGGGGCGTATGATTGCGGAGCTCCCCATGGACGAGGAAGTGGTCGAAGTAGTCGCTCTCGACCTGGATCTGGTCCAAGCCTGGCGAAAAGAAATCCCCTATCTCGGGGACCGCAGGCCATCCCTCTACTCCCCTCTCGTCCGCATGTAGATTCCAGCTCGGATAGCCCCGGGTGCTCAAGAGGAATTGGCCCGCATCCGGCGAAGTCATATCAAGATGTAGAGCGTATGTATATCCGTGAGTGTATAGATATCCGTCTGGAGCAGGAGGCTCATGCAATGCAGCCGACGATAGTGTACAGGATCGGCGATTCTCTATACATTAATCTCACCAACCGGTGCACCAACGATTGCGAGTTCTGCATCCGCCGAACCTCCGAGGGGGTCGGCGACCACCACCTCTGGCTTGAGCAGGAGCCCACCGTGGAACAGGTCATCCAGGAGATTGAGAAAGCCCCGACCAAGCATCTCAAAGAGGTCGTGTTCTGCGGGTTCGGCGAGCCCATGATGCGGCTGGACGAAGTGAAAGCCATAGCGAGGTGGCTGAAAGAGCGCGGGGCCTACGTAAGGATGAACACGAACGGGCACGGTAACCTTATACACGGCCGAAACGTTGTCCCGGAGCTCGCAGGGCTTATCGATTGTATGTCTATCAGCCTCAATGCATCAAACGCCGCAACCTATGACGCCTTGTGCCACCCGATATACGGTAGACAAGCCTTCAAGGCGGTGCTGGAGTTCGCACGAGAGTGCAAGAAGCACATCCCTAAAGTCGTGCTGAGCATTGTGAAAGTGCCCGGGGTCAGCGTGTGGGGCTGCAGGAGGATTGCAGCAAAGCTAAAAGCGGAGTTCCGCGTCCGACACTACGATTCCCACATATAACGCTGGAACCCACACATGACGCCGGACGCTCGTACCGGGCTGCCCGGCTTCGGTAACATATTTGGGTGAGCCTGCATAAGAAGGTAAGTACCTGACGATAATGGTATCGGGCAGACCTTCGATGGGACAGGTTGGCATTTCCCTGGTTCCCGGGGAGGAGTTTGCCGACTTTGGTCGAATGTTACAGGGAATGCTTTCTGCCCGTCCTCCAACGGGCGCAACCTGGGTTCGACCAAGCAACCAGAGAAGCGGCGGCGCCTCACGCGTGAAGACACGAGGCTCCGCGCCGCGAGGAGGGTGAAGAGATGACGACTGGCCCCTGTCGAAAGCGGGAGCGGGCGTCAGTACTTTCCGACTGTAAGAGAGAAATCGCCCTTGTAGTGTGTGCTGCGGTGCTTCTCGTGACCGGCCTTGCCGGGGCGGCCAGAGAAGTGAAGGTGATCGTGGATGACCAGGTCATCCCCATTGCGACGACTGCGGTTAGGGTCAATGACATTTTGAAGCAAGCCGGCGTGGAATTGCAGGAGGGCGACGAGGTAACCCCCGGGGTTACGGAACGCCTCTATGGGGAAGCCACTATCACGGTTGCACGCGCGGTGCCGGTGCTGATATCCGTGGATGGCCGCACCATCGAGGTCCGTTCCACCGGTCCGATGGTGAAGCATGCCCTTGCGGCGGCCGGGGTTCTGCTGCGCCCCGAAGACAAGGTAAGCCCCGGGATGGAGGTGGGCCTTACCCCCGGGATTAAAGTGAAGGTCACCCGCGTGACGGCAGAGGTGATCACGAGGCAGGTCCGGATCGCATACCGCGT
The DNA here is from genome assembly GCA_040752635.1 of Bacillota bacterium. Lineage (GTDB taxonomy): Bacteria > Bacillota > SHA-98 > UBA4971 > UBA4971 > JBFMGS01. Next base: position 4,714 of record JBFMGS010000044.1, on the reverse strand, counting down.
CGAGAAAAGGCCCGATCCCAACATGGACCGGGGGGCGACCAAAGTCCTTCGACCGGGGGTGGAAGGCCTTAGAGAACAGAAGGTTCTCGTCACGTATGAGGATGGCAAAGCAGTCAAGGAAAAAGTGCTGTCCAGCAAGGTGTTGCGTGAGCCGGTTTCCAAGCTGCTTGCCGTCGGCACGCGCAACCCGGTGCGTACCCTTCTCACATCCCGCGGCACGTTCCGGTACCGGGATTCTTACCGCATGTTGGCGACAGCGTATGAGCCCGGTCCCAGGAGTTGCGGGAAACACGCAGACGGCTATACAGCGATAGGGCTCAAAGCCAAGCCGGGCATCGTAGCGGTTGACCCGAGGGTCATACCGCTCAGGACCAAGCTCTATGTTGAGGGGTATGGGCCTGCAATTGCCGGCGACGTCGGTTCAGCAATCAAGGGCCACCGGATCGACCTGCTCTTCGAAACGGTGGAGGAGGCCATACGCTACGGCAAGCGATGGGTGAAGGTATACATCCTCGAACCATGAAGAACGGCACTGGGACCGTTGGGAAGAACAGTGCTGGAACCGTAAAGGACTGCGCCTGCAGGTTAGGGGAGGATCCCCCAATTCGGCCGAGGAAAAGCCTCGGCCAGAATTTTCTCATAGACGCATCGTACCTTGATGTCATCATTGGCGCCGCCGAACTCGGCCCCGAGGATGCCGTGCTCGAGATCGGCGCCGGCACGGGCGCTCTGACAGGCGCGCTCTCCAGGCACGCTGCCCATGTTACTGCTGTCGAGGTCGATGGCAGGCTGGTCGGGTTGCTGCGCGGGAAGCTCGGCCATCTTCCCAACGTGGACGTCGTGCAGGGCAACATCCTGGACCTCTCCTTGACAGATCTAATGCGATCTGATACAGTTTTAGGGAAAAGATGTAAGGTAGTCGCCAACCTGCCTTACTACATCACGTCGCCGGTGATCCTGAAGCTCCTGGAAGAGGCCGGGTTTCTCGAGCGCATCGTGGTGTTGGTGCAAAAAGAGGTCGCAGAGAGAATGGTCGCCGCTCCGGGATCGAAGAAGTACGGAGCGTTTTCTGTGGTTGTGCAGTATCATACCGACGCCGAGATTGCAGGCATCGTGCCGCCCGAGGCGTTCTGGCCAGCGCCCAAGGTAAGTTCGGCGATAGTCCGGTTAGACGTGCGTAGCGTGCCGGCTGTCAACGTGAAGAGCGAGGGTTTCTTCTTCGCCGTGGTGAGAGCCGGCTTCCGCATGAGGCGGAAAACGTTGCTGAGAGCCTTGTCCCTGGCAGCGCAGGGTGCCCCCGAGCTTCAGGGCGCAGGAGAAGAGGTGATACGTGAGGCGCTGGCAAGAGCCGGCATCGATCCTACGAGGAGAGCGGAAACTCTCCGGCTTGAGGAATTCGGCAGGCTGGCGGATGCCCTCTATGATGGGCTTCATCTGTGAGAACCTAGGTGGGGGAAATGGTGTTTATTAGCCCGACGAAGGGCAGGCTCAGTCTCAACGACACATTCAAGGACATCATGAGCTACATCCAACAGGCGCCTGGTGTCCCTTATAAGCTCATCATCGGCACCGACTCGCAGTTGCGGGATGATGCTTACTTTGTCACGGCGATAGTGGTCCATAGGGTTGGCAAAGGCGGCCGGTATTACTACGCCAAGGAAAAAGAAAGGATGGGCCGCAGCCTCAGGCAACGGATTTTCTACGAGACTGCGAAGAGCCTCGGGGTTGCAAGCAAGCTTGCGGAGAAACTCGCGAAGAATGGCTATGGCGATCTCGACGTGGAGATCCATCTTGACATAGGACAGAACGGCGAAACGAAGGACCTCATCCGTGAGATTGTCGGTATGGTGACAGGAACCGGCTTCGCCGCCAGGATAAAACCTGACTCGTACGGCGCGTCCAAGGTTGCGGACAAGCACACGAAGTAAGCGAAAGGTAGGCGAAAGTCGCAGGTCGCCGCGCGATCCTGGGTGAAAGAGGCGCCCCCGCAGGTCCGGGGGCGTCCTTGTTTTCCAGCGTGGCGCCGGCTCCCTCTCGCTGGTGGAGACTCCGTCGGCACCTTTTCTCGTCCACCTCATAGTATGTTGGTGGCAACTGAGATGGTGCCGATGGAGGGGAGAGTGTGGAACAAATCAGAGTCGGAGACGCTGTCGCGCGAAGGTCGTACGCGTCTGACTTGATCTTTATAGTCCTCAAGATCATGGTAGGTCCTGCGCGTGCTGCAACCGCTCTCTTAAAAGGACTGAATGCCAGGCTAGTAGCGGATGCCCCTTTGGGCGACCTGGTTCGGGTATGCCAGGCAGACATAGATGCATCATGCCAGAATGTGCAGAGGCAGCTGAGACAATGTCTCGAGAAGGTGTTTCTTCGAAGGATGTCAGAGGATCTGTGCGCAGGCTATCGCGGACGCGAGAGTGAGGTCCTTCCGCCGGGCGTGAACTACCGGCAGCTTCCCGGGCGAGTGCTTCACCTGGACGGCGACGGAGACTATCTAAGGAACTGCTTGCGGTACTATCAGGAACTCGGGGTGCCCGTCGTCGGTGAGCACGTTCCCGAGGAAGCTCAACCTGATAGAGTTGCGCCGCTTATAAAGGCATATCTGCCGGATATCCTGGTCCTCACGGGGCACGATGGCTTAATCGTACGTCGGGGGGACAGAACCAGGCTGGAGAACTACCGGACATCGCGGTTTTTCGTGGACGCGGTGAGGAAAGCACGGCAGGTTCAGCCGGATAAGGATGCCCTCGTGATAATCGCCGGGGCGTGCCAGTCTTATTACGAGGCTATCCTGGAAGCGGGAGCGAACTTTGCAAGCTCGCCGGAGCGGGTATTCATCCATTGCTACGACCCCATTCTGGTAGCCGAGAAGGTCTCGTTTGCTCCCTTTGACAGCGTGGTGCGTGTCGCCCATGTCATAGAAAACACAATCAGCGGTATAAAGGGCATCGGGGGCATGGAAACCAAAGGAAAGCTGAGGCTCAGCCTTCCCAACACTACGGCAGGGTAGGTGGAGGAGAAAGCCCCCGGTGCGGAAGATAAGAGGGCTGGAAATGCGTGATTGAGCAAGATGGGAGCATTGGAAGCTTTCGGTGTGATTTCCCGGTCTGGCGGTCAATACAAGGCAAAGTTGTTGTTGACAGAACGCTGAGCCGTTGGTATACTTATTGCCTTCCTTGACAGGAGGACGGTGTCGTGTTAAAATAAACAATGTATGGCCCGCCAAGGAAGGTGGTAAGATGGCAGCCAGAAATGCGCTTGAGAGCATCAAGAAAGACCTGGAGTCATTTGTCGGCAAGACCATCACGCTGCGAGCAAACCAGGGGCGAAAGAGGGTCCTGGAAACAGAAGGGGTCCTCGAGAATACGTATCCCAAGGTGTTCGTGGTGAAGCTGTCAGAGAGGCCGGGAGTAGTTAAGCGGGTGTCTTATACCTACGCTGATGTGCTTACAGAGACAGTGAGGCTTTCTGTGCGGTACAGAGACCGCGAGAAGAGAATCGGTTGCGCGGGCTAGTACGCGGGCCAAAAGGGTCCTAAATTGACAGGGGGTAGAGCGGTAGAACGACGGGCGCTCTACCCTTTTGCATGTACCCCCAACGAGATCGGCTGATCGCCAAAACTCGAAGAGCGCCGAGGAAAGTTCGGGTCACGCTAGCGAGCTGTGATCTGCCTGCCGCGGCAATCTCCCGTTCGCCCCGAAGTCTAAGGCAGCCGCGAAGGGGCCGCCCGAAGCGGCAAGCGGCCTGACAGACGTCGTCAGAAAGGGCTCAAAACCGACGGCGGGCTGCAGCGAGAGCGAACCTTGCGGTTTGGCGGGTCTGGTTGATTCACTTGCTCGATCGGCGCAGCTGTTTCAGAGTGCCCGTGCGAACAGCCGACACCAGGCTTGCGGCGTCGGTTGATACCGTCGCTGTCTCGCAGGCAACGGGGGCGGCTTCGCTATAAGATATTCTTAAGAATGTGCTTCAGATTCAGAAGGAATTCTTCCGAACGAGGCGAATTAACTCATTGGAGATTCCGGATGACCGTTCTGGAGAGGCTTATGAACAGAGAATCTGCGACCATTCAGTCTTCGCAATACTGCCTACCTCTCATTCGGGGGCGCTACCCTGCTCTGCGTCCTTCGGAAAGAAAGGTGGCGGAGTACATCCTCGCACGGCCGTCTGAAGTCGCGTTGATGTCCTCTGTCGAGCTCGGTCGGGCGGCCGGGGTGAGCGAATCAACCGTGGTGAAATTCAGTCAAAATCTGGGATTCCAAGGATTCACAGAGCTTAAGCTGGCCCTCGTACGTGAACTGGCTACGACACCCTCTAGAACCTTCGGAGATGTTGAACCCGGGGACAGCATTGCCGAAGTGAAAGACAAGGTATTCCAGGTTAATGCTCAGGCCCTGTTAGACACAGCTAAAGTACTTGAGTTGGACCAGCTTCAACGCGCGGTGCAGATCATAGAAGAGGCAAGGAGAGTTGATTTCTTCGGGACTGGTGCTTCAGGGATTGTGGCGCTGGATGCTCAGTTGAAGTTCTTGCGAATAGGCATAGATGCCGGGTGCTATCCCGATTCCCACGTGCAGGCTACGCGAGCCGCCCTCTTGGGCCCAGGGGATGTTGCTGTAGTCATAACTCATTCTGGCGAAACACATGACGCAATAGATGTGCTCAGGCTTGCCGGTGAAGCTGGGGCCAGGACTATCTGTATCACCAACTATCCTGCGTC
>JBFMGS010000043.1:0-19370 GCA_040752635.1 Bacillota bacterium | reverse complement strand
GGATGGCATTTGTTGGCTATCAGACGCCGAAGAGGTCGGTCTCTGAAGAACTGCCTCGGAGGCCCACCCTAACCTGGTTGTAAAAGCTTTTGGCAGCGACCCGTGTGTCAGATCGTGCGTCCCGAGCGACTTTTTCAGAGACCTCGTCAGGCAGCCTGGACAGAGCAATCGGATAGATAGACCGCTGTGCCAACACGTGGCACCCGCGGCCAAAGTCGGTCCTAGAACGTGGAGCGTGCTGTGCCCTGAGTCGTTGCGGGCTGAGATAAAGCATACCATACCCGAATCTGATGCCTACCCGGACCTTTTCTTGCCGAGACCTTTCTAACAGCCAGCCGTGCGATCCTCGCAAAGACCCGGGTCGATGATATCTGCGCGCTGAGTGTCCGCTTCGATGCCTGCTTCGACGCGGATGACGCTGGCAACCTCCCTGACGACAGACAGCGTACGGATACACGCCAGCGCAGAGCGCAGATTCTTTTCTTTGACAGCATGCGTTATGAAGACGAGCCCGACAACTGGCAACCCGGTACCTTTTTGAATTACCGATTCAAGGCTTACGTGGTTATCCCCGAAGGCCTTTGCTATCACCGCCAGCACGCCGGGCCTGTCCACGACCTGCAGCCGAATGTAGTAACGGGTTTCGATCTCTTCCATTTGTTGCACATCGAGGTGCCCGCCCCAGGGCTTGAAAACCTCCGGGCAGTAGTGGCGACCGTTCTGCGAGAGCCCTCGCGCTACATCCATGATGTCGGAGACCACGGCGCTTGCCGTCGGTCCTGCTCCTGCCCCTCTTCCGTAAAACATGAGGCTGCCGACGGCGTTGCCCCGCACGAATATGGCGTTGAACGAATCGTTGACCGATGCGAGCGGATGCCAAGTTGGAACAAACGCCGGATGGACCCTGACCTGCAAGCCCTCGCCATCAAGCTTTGCAATAGCGAGCAACTTGACTTCGTATCCGAGTTCTCTTGCATACTGGATGTCGGTCTTGGATACTTTGCGGATGCCCTCGGCGTAGACCTGCTCGGGGGCCACCTCGGCCCCGAAGCCGACGGAGGCAAGGATCGAGAGCTTGTAGGCAGCATCCAGCCCATCTATGTCGGATGAAGGATCTCTCTCGGCATACCCTTTGTCTTGCGCGTCTCTGAGCGCACGTTCAAACTCCCAGCCCTCCCGGGCCATCTTAGTCAGAATGTAGTTCGTCGTCCCGTTGACTATGCCACTGATCTCACGGATGCGGTTGGAGGCTAAGCATTCCTGAAGCGCTTTAATGATAGGGATCCCCGCAGCCACGCTGGCTTCGAACCGGAATGCCGAGCGGGTTCGCTCCGCCACCTCCCACAACTCGCGCCCATGCTTTGCGAGAAGCTCCTTGTTGGCGGTCACAACGTGCTTGCCTGCACCAAGGGCAGATAACACGTATTGTTTCGCCGGGTTTACGCCGCCCATGACCTCCGCAACGACGTCAATACTGTCATCGTTAAGGATGTCGCCTGCCTCTGTAGTCAAGACTCCTGGATCCAGGTTAATAGAACGCTCCTTTGAGAGGTTCTTGACCAGGACCTTCTTCACTACTATAGGGACTCCTAGCTTCCTTGCAATCTCGTCGTAGTTTTCGGTCAGAACTCGTACCACGCCACCTCCGACAGTGCCGCATCCCAAGATGCCAACCCTAACTGCGTCCACGTAGTGCATATAGATGCCTCCTCGCCGTCTTCCCGGCTGACCGCTGCCTTGCCGGCCGACAGCCGTTCCTCCCTGCGTCATCAGTGCTCATTCCAGTTGGAGGATTTCTTTGACCAGAAGATCACCCATCTCCGCCGTGCCCACGAGGGTCATTCCCTCTTCGAAGACGTCCGCCGTCCGGTACCCCTTTTCCAGGACTCTCGTCACAGCCGCCTCCACCGCCGAAGGCTCTTCATCCAGGCGCAACGAATACCTCAAGAGCATTGCCGCGGATAACACCGCCCCCAGTGGGTTAGCAGCGTTCTTCCCGGCAATGTCAGGCGCAGAGCCGTGTACGGGTTCGTACAAGGCCACCCTGCCGTGACCAAGGCTGGCCGAAGGCAGCATGCCCAGGGATCCGGTCAACATCGCTGCTTCATCGCTGAGGATATCCCCGAACATGTTCTCGGTGAGAATGACATCGAATTGCCTGGGAACACGGACGAGTTGCATGGCGCAGTTGTCCACGTACATGTGGTTGAGTTCCACACCCGGGTACTCCTTGCCCACTTCGACAACGACCTCGCGCCATAACCTCGAGCTCTCCAAAACGTTGGCCTTGTCTACAGAGGTCAGTTTCCTCCTGCGCCCTGAAGCCAACTCAAAAGCAACTCTCGCCACCCGTTCCACTTCTGACCTGGTGTAGACCATGGTATCCAAAGCCCCCGGATCGCCGTTCGCAGCCAAACGACCTTTGGGTTGCCCGAAATATACCCCTCCAGTCAGTTCCCTGACTACCACCAGGTCCGTTCCCTCCACCACGTGCCTCTTAAGAGTGGACGCGCCCACTAGTGGAGGGAAAAGCCGGACCGGTCGCAAATTCGCGAACACCTGTAAGGTCTTGCGCAAGCCGAGAAGCGCTGCCTCAGGCCGCCTGTCCCCCGGAAGGCCGTCCCACTTTGGGCCCCCCACCGCCCCCAAAAGCACAGCATCGGAATTGAGGCAAAGCTCAAGGGTGTCCTGAGGCAACGGCACCCCCGCGGCATCTATGGCAGCCCCTCCTATGAGGCCTTCTGCAAACGCAAACTCGTATGAGTACCTCTCCCCTATCGCCCGCAGTACCTTCGTAGCTTCCTTCACTACCTCCGGACCTATCCCGTCACCGGGCAAGAGCGCGATCTTGAACACCTGCGTCTCCCTCATCGTCTTGTAAGCTGGCTGCTTCATGATTCATTCGTTATCCTCTCGCGTACGTAATTGATGAGGCCCCCGCAATCCACAATCCTCTGCATAAACTCGGGGAAGGGGGCTGCCTTATACTCTTCGCCCCGACTCAGGTTCCGGATCAGGCCTTCGCCCATGAAGACTTCGACAACGTCCCCCGCTTCTATTCGTCGAGCTGCCTCAGGAGACTCCAGGATGGGCATGCCAGTATTCAGGGCGTTGCGGAAGAATATCCGAGCAAAAGACTCAGCGATGACGCACGAGACGCCCGCCGCTTTGATGGCAATGGGAGCATGCTCCCTAGAGCTTCCGCAACCGAAGTTCCTGCCGCCAACAATGATGTCACCCTTCTCTACCTCGCTGGCAAATCGCGGGTCTGCGTCCTCCATACAATGCTTGGCCAGCTCTACCGGATCCGACGTATTAAGGTACCTTGCCGGGATGATTACGTCGGTATCCACATTGTCCCCGAACTTCCATACCTTGCCTTTGATAGCCAAAGTCATCACCTGCGCTGCTTGGTGGTTATGCTAGAGTTCCTCAGGGCTGGCTATGCACCCCGTGACTGCTGAGGCCGCCGCTACCGCCGCGTTTGACAGGTAGACCTCGCTCTTCGGGTGGCCCATCCGGCCGACGAAGTTGCGGTTGGTCGTGGCTACGGCCCTTTCTCCTTCAGCCAGAACGCCCATGTGCCCGCCAAGGCATGGCCCGCAGGTCGGGGTGCTGACGGCACCGCCCGCTTCCACGAAGACCTCGAGAAGCCCCTCGCGCATAGCTTGGAGGTAGATCTGCTGAGTCCCCGGGAATACCAGCAACCGCACTCTGGAGTGAACCTTCCTTCCCCGCAGCACGTCGGCGGCGGCACGCAAGTCTTCCATACGCCCGTTGGTGCAGGAACCTATGACCACCTGGTCTATTCGTACCTCTCCGACTTCGCTGATGGGTCTGACATTGTCTGGCAGATGGGGGAAGGCTACCTGGGGTTCTATCTTGCCTGCGTCGTACTCGTACACGGCGCTGTAGCTAGCGTCGGGATCGCTTCTGAAAACCCGGTAATCGCCTTTCACTCTCTCCCGAACATACTCAAGGGTCACCTTGTCAGGTTCCACGATGCCGTTCTTCGCTCCGGCCTCCACCGCCATATTGGCCATGGTGAACCTGCTGTCCATCGAGAGGTTCTCTATGGATTCCCCACAGAATTCCATGGCCTTGTAAAGCGCCCCGTCCACGCCTATGTCTCCTATAGTGTAAAGGATGAGATCCTTCCCGTAGACCCAGCGCTGCGGCTTACCATGGTACAAGAACTTCATGCTTTCGGGCACCTTCAGCCAGATCTCGCCGAGGACCATGGCCGCGGCCATGTCCGTGCTTCCTACCCCGGTGCCGAAAGCCCCCAGAGCACCGTAGGTGCAGGTATGGGAGTCCGCTCCGATGACAACGTCTCCGGGGCGTACAAGTCCCTGCTCAGGAAGGAGACAGTGCTCGATACCCATCCGGCCTATCTCATAATAGTGTTGTATGCCGTGTTCTCTGGCGAACTCTCTCAATTTGGCGCATTGTTCTGCGGACTTTATGTCCTTGTTAGGGGTGAAATGATCGGGCACAAGGGCGATTCTATTTGGATCGAAGACCTTTTTCGCACCGATCTTCCTGAACTGGTCTATGGCCACCGGGGCGGTGACATCGTTCCCTAGAACCATATCCACCTTGACGCTTATCAACTCTCCGGGCTCAACGCGATCTCTTCCGGCATGGGCCGCCAGGATCTTTTCGGTTATCGTCATTCCCAAGATACCTCATCCCTTCGTTCCAGCGGGTGCCCTGCAATCCCCCGTGCCATTCGGTGCACCTCCCAGGTTTGGCTGCAGCGAGTTCATGTTGCCTTCTGCTCGACGGTCTCGGCCCGGGTCCCCGAGCTGTAACCCCGCCGGTTATGGACCAACTTGTTGATGGCCTGCAGGTATGCTTTGGCGCTGGCCTCTATCACGTCTGTGCTGGTTCCCCTGCCTACATAGATGTTCCCGTCGTCCTTTACCCGGACCGTCGCCTCGCCCAGGGCGTCCTTCCCGCCGGTTACCGCATGCAGAGAGTAAGACACCAGTTGGGTCCGGATCTTGGTGGCGCCGTCGATTGCCTTGTAAACCGCGTCCACAGGCCCGTCGCCGCAAGCCGCCTCCTCGACGACGCTGTCCCCACTTCTGACCCGCACGGTGGCAGTGGGGACGGTGGTGTTGCCGCTTGCTACGTGCACGTAGTCCAGCACAAAGAGTGCAGGCACTGCCACCAGTTCGTCCTCGATAATGGCTTCGATGTCCCTGTCAGAAACCTGTTTCTTCTTGTCAGCCAACTCGATGAAGCGAGCAAACGCCTTTTCCATCTCGTCCTGGTTCAAGGAGTACCCCAGTGCTTTGAGCTTTTCCCTGAATGCGTGCCGCCCGGAATGCTTTCCCAACACCAGGCGGCTCTGGGCAAGCCCTATGGACTCAGGAGACATGATCTCATAGGTGGTCCGTTCCTTGAGAACGCCGTCCTGGTGTATGCCTGACTCGTGAGCGAAAGCGTTGTCGCCCACCACGGCCTTGTTGGGCTGAACAGGGATCCCTGTAAGTGTGCTTACAAGGCGGCTGGTGCGGTAGATGTTTTTCGTGTCAACGTCCAGCGAAACGCCGAAATAGTCCTGCCTCGTCTTGAGCGTCATTACGATTTCCTCGAGGGCGGCGTTCCCGGCTCTTTCCCCGAGGCCGTTTATCGTGCACTCCACCTGCGTGGCTCCGGCTGTCACCGCGGCCAGCGAGTTGGCCACAGCCAGCCCGAGATCGTTGTGGCAGTGAACGCTTATGATAGCTTTCTCGATGCCTGGAGTGTGAGCCTTCACGTACGAAACGAGATCTCCGAACTCCCAGGGGGTACTGTAACCCACCGTGTCAGGGATGTTCACCACAGTTGCTCCAGCTTCGATGACGGCTGCAAACACCTCGCACAGGAACCCCCGGTCGCTCCTGGCTGCATCTTCGGCTGAAAACTCCACATCCCCCACCAGGCTCTTGGCATACCCCACCGCCTCAACCGCCATTCCCAGCACTTCGTCAGGACGTTTACGCAGCTTGCACTGCATGTGAATAGGAGACGTGGCAATGAAGGTGTGAATCCTCGGCTTCCTGGCGTATCGAATGGCTTCCCAGGCCTTATCGATGTCCTTTTCTGTAGCCCTCGCCAAAGCCGCAATCACGGGGCCTTCTATTCCGCAGGCTACCGCCTCCACCGCGGCGAAATCTCCGGGAGATGCCACAGGGAATCCGGCCTCGATCACATCGACCTTGAGCCTTGCAAGCTGCGTGGCTATCTCGAGCTTCTCCTCCACGTTCAGGTTCACTCCCGGGGACTGCTCCCCGTCTCTGAGGGTCGTGTCGAAAATGAGAATGCGGTTCATCTTGGTCACCAACCCTTCCACTCCCATTTCTCTATAAAGAAATCCCCTCTTCCCTGGCTGCTCGGAAATGTCCGGGTCTCCAGGGACGAGAGGATAACGCTCTCTCGTGGTACCACCCTGATTTCGCCGCTACCTTGCGGCAGCGGCCTCGGTTTTCCTACCCAAGCGACAACGACCGCGCCTTGATACTCTGAATCAGGCGGTTCCCAGTCAGTCTCAAGAAGGTAAGAAAGAAGCTGGTAACGGGTGCTTCACGACTATGTCGGCCCGGCTAAGTCTAGTTTTCCTGGGCGCGCCCTGGTCTCCCTACTCCACGTTTGTCTGGGTCTGGGCTGCCCGGGTGTTTCAACCTGCAGCTCAAGGGCGAGTTCAACGAAGCTCGGGTACCGGTTCACAGCTACCCCCGGTTCTCTGAGACCCGACAACTCCACCTACTGCTCCCCGTCATCACTTTGACACTATGTGGCGTGGTTCTCGAACCAGCGCTTATTGTTTTCAGTATATGGCGCCCTATCTTCCATGTCAAGAAAAATCTTACCCGGTTGCCGAATTCTATCTTGACATAGCACCTGGCAGGTGGTAAATTGACAGAAATACCTTCGTGGTGACTACCACGGCTTCTCACATCTTGGCGTCCCCCTTCAAAAAAGTACGAGCATAAGGCGTTTTGGCCTGGTGTTTTCTCGTCTATAGCCGCCGGGAGGAGGTACGTATGGGTCGAACAGGAGCACAGGTTCTGGTTGACACGTTGGTCGAAGAAGGAGTCGAGGTCGTCTTTGGATTCCCAGGCGGATCCGTGCTTGGCATTTACGACGCACTACCTCGTGCTGCAATCAAACATGTGCTTGTAAGGCATGAACAGGGTGCGGTTCATGCCGCTGACGGGTACGCGAGGGTTACAGGCAAGACGGGCGTATGTATAGCCACGTCGGGCCCCGGAGCGACCAACCTGGTAACGGGGCTTGCGACCGCGTACATGGATTCGGTCCCCCTGGTTGCCATAACCGGACAGACATCAAGACGCCTTCTCGGCAGAGATTCCTTCCAAGAGGCGGATATCACGGGCATCACGATGCCCATCACGAAGCACAACTACCTTGTCAAGAATCCCGATGACCTGCCTCGAGTGCTCAAGGAGGCGTTCCACATCGCATCAACGGGGAGACCGGGTCCTGTTCTAGTAGACGTGCCGAAGGATGTCGCAGCCCTCGAGGTTCGTGCCTCCACACCGCGGGAGGTCTTTCTTCCCGGATATAAGCCGGTTTACGAGGGCCATCCAGTGCAGATTGGCGAGATCGCAAAAGCCATCAGATCGTCCAGACGGCCCCTTATGCTGGTCGGGGGAGGAGTGATACGCTCGGGAGCCTCGGTCGAAGCGCTGCGACTGGCCGAGAGATGCGAGATACCTGTCAGCACGACTTTGATGGGGCTCGGAGCGATCCCGTCCGATCATCCGTTGTACCTGGGAATGCCGGGTATGCACGGGACAGCCTACGCCAACACGGCTCTCGGTGAGTGCGATCTGTTAATAGGGCTCGGAGTGCGATTCGACGATAGAGTGACGGGCAAAATCGATTGTTTCGCAGCCAATGCCAGGATAATTCATGTGGATATCGACCCGGCGGAAATCGGGAAGAACGTGAGGGTGGACATACCAGTAGTAGGCGATGTGAAGAACGTGCTGTCCCGGCTGCTGGGACTTGTTACTCCTGCACAACGACCGGAATGGATACAGCGCATAGAATGCATGAAACGTTCCCGTCCCCTCACCTACTCAAGAAAGGGCCTTTTGAAACCGCAGTACATCATAGAGGAGCTTGGCAGACTCACCCGGGGAGAGGCAGTGATAGTTACGGATGTGGGGCAGCACCAGATGTGGACCGCCCAGTATTATCCCTTCAGGCACCCCCGTTCATTCCTCTCGTCAGGAGGGTTGGGCACGATGGGCTACGGCCTGCCTGCGGCCATAGGGGCCCAGGTAGGCTTGCCTGATAAGCAGGTGGTCCTCGTGACAGGGGACGGCTCTTTCCAGATGAATGTCCAGGAGCTTGCAACGGCGGTGAGCCTCGGAGTGCCTGTGAAAGTCGTTCTCATGAACAACGGCTACCTGGGCATGGTGCGCCAGTGGCAAGAGTTGTTCTGTAACGGTAGATATGTTGCGACGAAGTTGGAGGGGAACCCCGATTTCGTAAAACTCGCGGAGGCTTACGGTGCCACAGGAATCAAAGTGACTGATGAGGCTGGAGTGCGGCCTGCGCTAGAGCATGCCCTCGAGACTGAAGGACTAGTTTTGTTGGATTTCAGGGTGGCGCCCGAAGAAAACGTCTTTCCGCTAGTCCCTGCGGAACAACCGCTAAGCAACATGATAGGAGGTGATTGAGAGTGAAGCACACCATAGTAGCCACGGTTGTAAATCACCCGGGAGTGTTAGCGCGGGTGGCAGGGCTGTTCGGCAGGCGCGGTTTCAACATTGAGAGCATCGCGGTCGGGGTTACCGAGGTTCAGGACATCTCGAGGATGACCATAGTCGTTGACGCGGACGAAGCCATGTGCGAGCAGATAACCAAGCAGCTCAACAAGCTGATAGACGTTATCAGGGTAAGGACTCTGCCAGAAACTGATTCAGTTGCCCGGGAGTTATTGCTGGTGAAAGTGGCCGTGGATCCCAGAAACCGGTCTGAGATCCTGGAGACCGTAAGCATCTTCAGGGCCAGCATCATTGATGTGTCCCGGACTTCGATGATTATTGAAATGACGGGGGACGAGGACAAAATCAATGCCTTCGTGAACCTGATCAGGCCTCACGGGATAAAGGAACTCGCGAGGACGGGCAAGATCGCCATGGCCCGAGGCGAAAGAGCGATTGCCGCCGACGCAGAAGAGTGCCTCAGGGCGGTATGAAGTCAATCCTTTCTATCACAAGCCGGAAGAGGAGGGTGGTACACGTGGCACAGATTTACTACGACAGCGGTGCGAATCTCGAGGCTTTGAAAGGCAAGAAGGTGGCGGTGATCGGATACGGAAGCCAGGGCCACGCCCATGCGCTGAACCTTCGCGACAGCGGGGTGGACGTCCTCGTCGGCGCGAGAGAAGGCGGGGAAGGTTGGAAGAGAGCGGTCCGGGACGGATTCGAGCCGGTGGAGCCAGCTCAAGCGGCCAGGGCTGCTGATGTTATTGTGATGCTCTTGCCCGACCACGTGCAGCCTCAAGTTTACGCGCGGGATATCGAACCCAACCTGGAGAAGGGGAATTGCCTCGTTTTCGCACACGGCTTCAACATTCATTACAACCAGATTCTACCACCGCAGGACATCGATGTGCTGATGGTGGCGCCGAAGAGCCCCGGGCATCTCCTTAGAAGACTCTACGTTCAGAAAGCGGGACCCCCAGCGTTACTCGCAGTGCATCAGGACTACACGGGCCAAGCCAGGACGCTCGGCCTTGCATACGCCAAAGGCATAGGCACCACGAGGGCCGGGGTGCTTGAAACTACGTTCGCGGAAGAGACCGAAACAGATTTGTTTGGAGAACAGGCGGTTCTGTGCGGCGGAATGACGGAGCTGGTGAGAGCTGGCTTCGAGACTCTGGTGGAAGCGGGCTACCAACCGGAGATAGCGTATTTCGAGTGCTTGAACGAACTCAAGCTCATAGTTGACCTGGTCTACGAGGGCGGAATCTCCTGGATGCGCCGCTGCGTCAGCGACACTGCTGAGTTCGGTGACCTCGTGAGCGGGAGGCGCGTCATAAACGCCGGCGTTCGCCAGGAGATGAAGAAGCTGCTGGAGGAGATCCAAAACGGCGAGTTCGCCAGAACATGGATACTGGAGAACCAGGTTGGAAGGCCGGTCTACAGTAAACTGAAGGCTGCGCAGTCAGCTCACCCCATCGAGGCGGTGGGCAAGGAGCTTCGCAAAATGATGACGTGGACGCGAGAGCACGACCAGGGCGAGTAGGTGAGGAGCATTGCAGAAAGTGGCGTTGTACGACACCACGCTCAGAGATGGCGCGCAGATGCGGGGTATCACATTTTCACTGAAGAGCAAGCTCGACCTGGTGCAGCGCCTGGATGCGCTGGGGATCAACTACATCGAAGGAGGATGGCCTGCCTCCAACCCAAACGACGATGAGTTCTTCAGAAAGGTCAGGGACCTGCAACTGAAGAACATCGTTGTAACCGCGTTTGGAAGCACACGGAAGGCGCGCACCGACGTGGAGAAGGACCCCAGCGTCCGGGCGATACTTGATTCCGGCGCCTCGGTCGCCTGCATCTTCGGTAAAGCATGGGATTTTCACGTGACCGACATACTCGGCACGACGCTCGAGGAAAACCTCGAAATGATACGAGACACCATCTCGTATCTCCGGTCCAACGGGCTCACAGTAATATTCGATGCAGAGCACTTCTTTGACGGATACATGGCCAATCCCCGGTACGCGCTGGCCACAGTCCACAGCGCCGCGGACGCCGGCGCCGAGGCCATAGTGCTTTGTGACACCAACGGCGGAGCGCTACCGCAAGCTGTTCGACGCGTCGTCAGAACGGTTTGCGGAGAAACGGACAGACCCATCGGAATCCACGCGCATAACGACTGCGGGATGGCCGTAGCCAACAGTATCATTGCTGTGGAGGAAGGCGCTAGTCATGTCCAGGGCACGATAAACGGTTATGGCGAGCGGTGCGGAAACGCCGACCTTTGTTCGATCATCCCTATCCTCAAGATCAAGATGGGAATAGACTGCGTCGATGAGGAGGCGCTAGCCAGCCTTACGCGGGTTTCCTTGTTCGTTGACGACGCGGCCAATCTGAGGCCTAATCCAGTCAGGCCGTTTACTGGGTCAAGCGCGTTTGCTCACAAGGCAGGCGTGCATGTCAAGGCTCTCCTGAGGCACTCAGAAGCATATGAGCATATCGCTCCCGAAAGGGTGGGAAATGCGAGAAAGGTTCTCGTCTCGGAGCTCTCAGGCGCGGGCAACGTGACATACAAGGCCAAAGAGTACGGGATCCCCGTTGGGCCGGGTTTCGATGGCCGGGCGATAGCAAGTATGCTTAAGCAACTAGAATATGAGGGCTACAGATTCGAGGAAGCAGAGGCCTCTTTTGAGTTGCTCCTCAGGAAGACTCTGGGCATTCACGACGATCTCTTCAGCCTGCACAGCCTCAGGTTGATCGTAGACAAACAGGGTCCTACCGGCGAATTATTGTCAGAGGCAAGCGTTAAGGTTGAGGTCGGCGGACGCATCGTCCATACCGTTGCTGAGGGGAACGGGCCGGTCAACGCGCTTGACAGGGCCCTGCGGCGGGCCCTTGAGGGTGTATACCCGGAAGTGGCAGACATCGAACTTGTGGACTACAAAGTCAGAGTTGTGGATGAGACGTCGGGAACGGCAGCGAAGGTAAGGGTCCTCATAGAATCGGCAAATGGCCGTGAAACCTGGTCAACCGTAGGAGTTTCCACAAACGTTATCGAGGCGAGTTGGCGTGCACTGGTTGACAGCATTGAGTACGGCATCCGCTACGCTAGAGGAACGTTGCAGCTTCCTGCGACCGGGTTGCGTTCAGACAGGAGGGTAGTGGGTTGAGAAGCGATGCCATAAAGAAAGGGATCTTCAGAGCACCCCATAGATCTCTGCTCTTTGCTATGGGGTTGACCCGGCAAGAGATCCAGCGTCCTCTCGTCGCAGTGGTTAACTCGGCCAATGAGATAATCCCAGGCCACATACACTTGCATGCCGTCGCAGATGCTGTCAAGGCCGGCGTTCGTGCGGCCGGAGGCACCCCCATCGAGATCCCATGCATCGGGATATGCGACGGCATAGCAATGGGGCATGAGGGGATGCGATACTCCCTTGCAAGTCGCGAGCTCATTGCCGATTCCATCGAATCTATGGTCATGGCGCACCAGTTCGATGCGATGGTCCTCATCCCCAACTGCGACAAGATAGTGCCGGGCATGCTCATGGCGATGGCGCGACTGGATATGCCGTCTATAATCGTGAGCGGCGGCCCCATGATGGCCGGCCGGTTCCGCCAGGAAAACGTGGACCTTAGCACAGTATTCGAAGCGGTTGGAGCGCGGCTCTCCGGCCGGATGAGTGATGAAGATCTCTTTCTGTTGGAAGAATCTGCATGCCCGGGCGCAGGCTCCTGCGCCGGGATGTTCACTGCAAACTCCATGAATTGCCTGGTGGAAGCGTTGGGAGTCGGGTTGCCGGGAAACGGGACGGCTCCTGCGACGAGCGGCGAGAGGGTAAGGCTTGCCAAGATGTCGGGGGAGGCGGTGATGGCCCTCCTGGCGAGCGGCATTACGCCAGGGCGGATCCTGACGCCCTCTGCATTTGCGAATGCCGTGACGGTGGATGCGGCGTTAGGCGCCTCTACCAACACCGTCCTGCATCTGACTGCTGTGGCGAGAGAAGCTCATGTGAAACTATCGCCTTGCGACTTCAACACCATCAGTGACATGACGCCGCAGCTCTGCAGCCTTCGACCTGGCGGCCCTTTCCACATGCAGGACCTCCACGAAGACGGAGGCATACCGGCGGTCATGAAGGAACTAGCCCGAGGAGGGCTCCTAGAAACAGAAGTGCTGACCGTAACGGGCCAAACGCTCGGCAGCAATCTCGAGCGCGCCCGGTGCAGAACGGGCCGGGTCATACGAGGGCTCGACGATCCCTATCAGACTACGGGCGGCATCTCAGTGTTGGCCGGCAGCCTGGCGCCTGATGGGGCGGTTGTGAAGAGGTCCGCAGTCTGCGCCCGGATGCAAAGACACGTGGGTCCCGCCAGGGTCTTTGATTCGGAGGAGGATGCTGTCCGATCTCTCAGCGAGGGAAAGATCCGGCCAGGCGATGTCGTGATCATCAGGTACGAGGGTCCCAGGGGAGGGCCGGGCATGAGAGAGATGCTGGCTCCCACCTCGCTTATCACCGGGATGGGTTTGGACGACCGCGTGGCATTGATTACGGACGGAAGGTTCTCAGGGGCAACACGGGGGGCAGCCATCGGACACGTGTCGCCCGAAGCGGCTGTTGGTGGACCGATAGCCCTGGTGGCCGATGGCGACATGATATCCATTGACATATCCGCGAAAGCCCTGGATCTGCTAGTGCCTGAGGAAGAACTGAGAAGACGGCGGGCGGCATGGCAAACCCCACAGCCGCGCGTCCCCACGGGCTTTTTGGCGCGTTACGCGGCGGCGGTGTCGTCTGCAAGCGAGGGAGCGGTAATGAATCGCTGCACCTCAATCGCCGAATCATCGACAGATCCGTCAACCCCGGTGGCGTCTTGAACGTGGAGGCGTCTTGTATGGCAAAGGTAATTGGATTCATTGGCTCGGGCACCCTAGCCAGCATCCTCGTGAAGGGGATGATTAAGGCGGGTTCAGTGAAACCCGGAGATATAATAGCAAGCGACGTGGACACGGAGCGCCTCAGCCGGTTGGCAGAAGAGACCGGCGCCAGGGTAACTCCGAGTAACAAGGCCGTGGTCGATGCGGCGAATGTGTTGTTCTTCACAGTCAAACCTCAGGTGATAGACGAAGTGGTAGACGAGATCTCGCGCCACATCAGGGCTGACCAACTCGTGGTTTCGCCGGTTGCAGGCGTGACCACTGAGTCTCTGGAAAGCGCCATCCCACGCAAGGTTAGGCTTCTACGCATCATGCCGAACACCCCTTGCCTGGTGATGCAGGGCGTGATCGCTGTGTCCAAGGGCAGGCATGCGACCCAGAAGGATGTCACGGAGCTTTCCGACCTCCTCGGCCCGCTTGGCACGATCATTACGGTTCAGGAAAACCTCATGGACTCCGTGACCGCTTTGAGCGGAAGCGGGCCTGCGTTCGTATACACCATGATTGAGGCCCTCGCGGACGGTGGAGTCAGGGTGGGATTCTCTCGCGAGGTGGCATTGCAATTGGCTGCGCAAACCGTTTTGGGCGCAGCGAAGATGGTCCTTGAGACCGGCGACCACCCGGGGCATCTGCGCGACATGGTAACATCGCCCGGCGGCACGGCTATCGCCGGAATCCATGCCATGGAGCGCGGGTCCATCCGGGCTTCCATAATGGACGCGGTGGTCGCGGCGGCGCAGCGTTCCAGGGAGCTTGGCCACATACTTGCCGAGGAGCGCCGGAAGGCGCGCGAACTCCCAGCATAGGATGGTTGAAGGCCACCCTAACTCCACATTCGCCTCGCGTTGACACATAGCTTCGGTCTGGTTCCGGCGGGGACCCTGATAACGACCGACATCTTTGACATTAAGACGTCCAGTCAAACCACGCTCACGGCGCGTTCGTTCCTTTTCGCCTCCCGGCCAGTTCCTCATAGACGCGGGAAATCGGTATCCCCAGATAAGCCAGGGCGACCATGGAATGAAACCAAAGGTCTGCCAACTCGGCAACAGTATCCTGCCGTACATCGTTTTTCGACGCGATAATGAACTCTCCAGCCTCCTCTGCGACTTTTCTCAGGATCCGGTCGAGGCCGGATTGCATCAGCCGGGAGACGTAGGAATCGGGCGAGGGGTTCTCTTTTCTCTGTGCCACCACCCGGTAGACCTCGTCGAGGATTGTAGAAGCGGCTGGGCGGGCGGTGCTGCTCCCAGCACCCACGATTTCGCCGCCCTCTCCAATTTGCCTGTAGAAGCACGAGAACCGCCCCTCGTGACATGCCAGCCCGGTTTGGTCCACCTTGATGAGGAGAGCGTCTTTATCGCAGTCCACGTATATCGCTTTCACAGCCTGGCAGTGGCCGGATGTCTCTCCTTTGAGCCACAGGGCCTTCCGGCTCCGGCTCCAGAACCAGGTCCTCCCGGTCTCGAGAGTTCTCCTCAATGACTCCCTATTCATATACGCCAGCATGAGCACCTGACCAGTGGACTCATCCTGGACTATGGCGGGGATGAGGCCGTCAGGGGAAAAACTGAGGTCCGGCGCATCGGTTGCTTGTGCCCTTAGTTCTCCCTGATCGCGATCAGTGTTTGCTTCTCTAGTCAACGTGGTCTCCTCCCGCCCTCCGCGGAATTCCAGGTTCCTTGGTTCTACTGGGCATCATCTTTAACGAGGATTGTCACAAATCCATGCGGCTTCTCAGGATGCAACCAGATTTCAAAGGCCCCTGGTGCAATCACCGGCAATCTCCTGAAGTCGGAAGCGTTTCCGGACTTCCACTTGGCAGGCTACTTTGCGTTGTCGCTCTAGAGCCGCACCGGCACTCCCTTGTCTTTCAGGTATTCCTTCACCTGCCTGATGGTGAAGATGCCGTAGTGGAAAACGGACGCGGCGAGGGCAGCATCCGCGAGGCCGTTGGTAAGAATCTCGTAGAAGTCGTTCAGGGCTCCCGCGCCGCCCGAGGCGATCACCGGCACGTCCACTGCCTCCGCGATTTCCCGCGTGAGGGCTACGTCGAATCCCCCTTTTACGCCATCCGCGTCCATGCTGGTGAGGAGTATTTCGCCCGCGCCCAGGCCTACAGCTTTAACGGCCCAGTCCCGGGCATCCAGGCCGGTCGGGGTGCGCCCTCCGTGCGTGTACACTTCCCAGTGGTCCCCGACCCGCCTTGCGTCTATGGCCACGACGATGCACTGGCTCCCGAACCTGCGTGCGCCCTCGGATATGAGGCCCGGATCACGCACGGCCGCGGTGTTGACGGAGACCTTGTCCGCGCCTGCTCGTAGCAGCGCGCTGATGTCCTCCGGGCAGCCGATCCCTCCGCCGACGGTGAAAGGTATGAAAACCTGGGATGCGACGGCCTCTGCAACCTCGATCATGGTGCGGCGGCCGCTCCAGGATGCGGAGATGTCCAGGAAAACCAGTTCGTCCACGGATTCCTCGTTGTAATACTCGGCGAACTCTACAGGAGAGCCGACGTCCTTCAGTTGTCTGAAATGCACTCCCTTGACCACGCGCCCGTCCTGGACGTCAAGGCATGCTATGATCCTCTTTGCCAGCATAGACTCCACCTTCCGCTCGCGCCCCGCTCCACGCGTCGCGCGCCGTCTGAAGGGCCTCCGGGAGCGAGATATCTCCGGTATACAGGGCCCGCCCGATAATCATGCCGGCTATGCCCGGTGTAATCCTCGCGCGGCGGGCTATCTCCGCGACATGCTCGATGCGGGCGATTCCCCCCGAGACTGTCACCACAAGGCCGAGAGCGGCTACCTCCAGCGCCGGTTCGAGGTTAGGCGCGGTCATGGTGCCGTCGCGTGAGATATCAGTGACTATGGCCCGGGATATTCCGAGAAGTTTGAGCGCGCGGGCAAATTCCGCCGTAGCTCTCCCCGTGTCTTCCATCCATCCGGCAATCGAAACCTTACCGTCCCTCACATCTACGGCCGCCGCGACTGCGTCGCCGAACCTCTCAACAAGCCGACCGGTGAAGTCCGGGTCACGCAGCGCGGCCGTCCCTATGATGGCGCGCGACACGCCGCAATCAAGGGCAGCACTTACGTCGTCGAAGGTTCGCAGCCCTCCTCCTAGCTCTACCTGTATGCCACTTATCGAGCAGATCCTGCCAATAAGGGGCAGATTGACAGGCCTCCCGCAGGCTGCGCCGTCAAGGTCCACCACATGAATCGTTGCCGCCCCGAGGGACGCCCAGGAACATGCGACTCCGACCGGATCATCCGAGAACACGGTCTCCTTGGTGTAGTCCCCCTGAAACAGGCGGACACACCTGCCCCCTCGGATGTCGATAGCGGGTATGACCTCCGGGGGGCGCGTAGCCCCAGGCGCCCCTGGCCCGGGTGTTCTTAGCTGTATGCTTTCTGACTGATGCACGTTCTCGTCACCCTAACCGAGCAGGGAACCGAAGTTTCGAAGCAGAGCGAGCCCGACGTCGCCACTCTTTTCCGGGTGGAATTGCACGCCGAACGTAGACCCGCTCGCGACCACCGAAGGCATGACAATGCCTCTCGCCGCACCTTCGCGGGCGGCTCCGCAAGGTGCGGCCAAGTGGGCGGTGTTGTTACAACCGTAGAACGTCTCGCCCACCTCGACGCCGGGATCCTTGGGAACGGCATAGTAGGAATGCGCGAAGTAGAAATAAGATCCGTCCGGGATCGACTCCAGCAGCGCGTTGCTCGTCCTGATCCTCACCTGATTCCAGCCCATGTGCGGTACTTTAGGGGGCCTGACTGCCGCGGGGGCTGGCCCCGGCGCGAAACGGAGTCTCCTTACGACGCCGGGGAGCACGGAGAAGCCCCTGGCCCCGGGGGACTCCTCGCTTTCCTCAAACAGTATCTGCATGCCAAGACAGATGCCCAGCACCGGGCGGTTGCTCGCAAGGAACTCCTTGACTGCCGCAAGCAGCCCGCTGCGTTCGAGGAAGTCCATAGCCTCGCCGAAGGCCCCCACCCCCGGGAGCACTAGGGCGTCTGCCCGCGCGATGAGGCGCGGGTCTCTCGTGATTTCCGAAGAGGAGCCAACCTTTTGCAGTGCCTTGCGGACGCTCTCGATGTTTCCAATCCCGTAGTCAAGAATCGCTATCATGATGAGCCCCACCGTGCCTTCAAAGGATCCCCTTGGTAGAGGGAATCCCCGGTCTTCCTGGGTCCAGAGAGACGGCCTCTCCTAGCACCCTGCCGAACGCCTTGAATACGGCTTCGACAATATGGTGGGTATTCCGGCCGTACACCAGGTTAATATGCAGAGTGACTCTGGCGTGCCTGACGAATGCCGCAAAGAACTCCTCGATCACTTCGGTATCCAGGTTTCCTATCTTGTCCCCTCCAACCGGGACATTAAACGCCAGGTGGCTCCGGCCGCTCACATCCAGCGCTGCACTTACCAGGGCTTCATCCATCGGCAGCATCGCGTCTGCGAATCTTCTGATCCCTGCCCGGTCGCCCAGAGCCTGGTCCACGGCCTGCCCCATGCAGATGCCCGTGTCCTCCACAAGATGGTGAAAGTCTACGTCTGTGTCCCCCTGCGCGGTCAACGAAAGGTCAAAACCCCCGTGGGAGCCAGCCAGCGTAAGCATGTGGTCCAGAAACCCGCACTCCGTGACGACGGAAACCTCGCCTTTGCCATCCAGGTTCAACGTGAGGCTGATGTCTGTTTCCGAAGTTCTACGGCTCACTGACGCCATCCTGGCCACCGATGTCGCCCCCTTGCGCCTTCCTCCTGAGTTATACAGAAGTCAGCTTCATGACGAACTCAAACCAACCTGCCCATAGCCTCCATGAATGCGTCGTTCTCATCAGGGCGTCCCACTGTGACTCTCAGGTATTCCGGTAACCTGTCGAACCTGCGCACGGCGATGCCCATGTTCAGTAAGGCATCCTGTACTTCTCTGGCAGGCCTTGACGGCCGGAAGAGGATGAAGTTTGCGGACGACGGGTATGCCTTCACTCCAAGATCCGTCAGCCGCCGGTATAGCCTGTCTCTCTCCTTGGTGATCATGCCGACGACCCTCTGCACGGCCTCCCGATGCTCCAGGACTTTTTGCGCCACGAGGATCGAGACCGCGCTGCAGTTATACGGGAGTTTGGCCCGTCCCAGGCACTTGGCGATGGAAGGGTGTGCCACGGCGTAGCCTACGCGGAGCCCGGCGAGGCCGAACGCCTTGGATAGCGTGCGCAAGACCAGCACGTGCTCCGACACCTCATTCAGAAACGTCTCGCCGCAGAACTCATGATACGCCTCGTCAATGACCACGACCCCCCTCGCGGTCTCGATCATACGCTCAAGTTCACCGGTATAGGCGCCGCCCGTCGGGTTGTTGGGGTTGCATAGAAAGGCGAGGGTGTCTTCCCGGGATAGCTCCTCCGAGATGGCGTCAGCGTCGAGAGAGAACCCCTCTCTCAAGGGGATCTCTTTCACAGGAATTCCAACCACGTCCGCGATGCGGCGATACATGTAAAACGTCGGGTGAACGGTGACGACCCTCCCCGTCCTTTCTCTGAAAGCGAGCATAATCATTTGGATCAGCTCATCAGAGCCTGCACCGACAATGATCATGTCTTCTCCCACGCCCAGAAACTCCGCAAGCTGAGAGCGCAGCTCGTCGGCATCGGGCGAGGGATACCGGTTGAAAGGCAGGCGGGCCAGGG
>JBFMGS010000042.1:3491-20350 GCA_040752635.1 Bacillota bacterium | reverse complement strand
GGGACGAGGAACGTTCCTTCAGCAAATGCTACCAGGCCGTCTCCATAGTCCAGCGTGGTGAAGACGTGATCCCAGGACCCACTGGCCGACCTCGCTCCCTTTGCCACAACAGCTTTGGGCCTCCCAAGGAGCCAGGCAATGTAATCTATGTCGTGGATGTGGAGGTCGAGGACCGCTCCTCCGCTGCGTTCGGGGTCCAGAAGCCACCTATCCCAGGACCAGACAGGCGCTGTTCCCAGCCTCGTGGCTGCCAAAGCAACGGGTTTCCCCAGTTCGGAACCGGCTAGCAGCTTCTTTATTGCTACGTATTCAGGCCAGAAGCGTAATGTGTGGCCGACCATGAAGGCGACCCCGGCTTGGTCTGTGGCTTCTATCATCGCGTCGGCTTGTGCCAAGCTGAGAGCCATCGGCTTTTCGCAGAAAACATGCTTCCCCGCTCGAGCGGCGGAAATCACGTGATCTGCATGTAGGTGTGTGGGGAGGCAGACGTCTACCACGTCAATATCCCGCCTGCAAACCAAATCATCGAAGCTGGATACCACTTCAGCACAGAGCTCTCTTGCTACTTCCCCCGCGCGAGCAGGGTCGCGGTCAACTACCGCTACTACCTTCGCATCGGGTATCTGTGCATATGCTTTCGCATGAACCTTTCCGATGAAGCCACATCCGATTAACCCTATCTGTGCCAAGTCCATCGCCTCCCTTGAACTATTCGGCTAGCGGCTTGCCGCTATGAGCGGTTGCCGAGGATCCAATCCAGGCTTGATGAAATGTCGTAGATTAGCTTCTCAGGATAGAAGCTGTATGGTGGTATTATTTCCGCAGTAAGATAGCCGTCATATCCAACTTCCCTGAGGGCGGAGATCACGCCGGGCCAGTTCACATCCCCTTGGAGCAGGTTCGTAAAACCCCGGATGTTGCCGATTTCCAGCTTGAAATCCTTGACGTGGACTTTCCTTATCCTGTTTGCGAGGATCCTGATCCAGTGCTCGGGGTAACCCGAGACAAGCACATTCCCCACATCCAGGTAAGACCCCACTCGCGGGTGATTTGTATCATCGATGAAGGACCGCATTTCCAGAGGTGACAGCAGGAACTTGTTCCACACGTTCTCCACCGCAATGTTCACACCGAGTTTCTCAGCGTACTCAACGATGTCGTGGAGGGACTCCCTTGCTCGAGCATAAGCGGTCTCGTAATCCACTACCTCCGAAGACGGGTCCCACGGAACATTCACAGCGCCAGGAACATAGAGGATTGTGTCCGCGCCAAGCAAGGAGGCGAACTCGAGTTGCTTCCTGGCTATCTCTTGGGCTTTCATGCGGACGGCCGGATCCGAGGCGGTGGGGGAATACTGCCAGTAAAGCCCGGTTGCTACCGATGGTACCTCCACGCCCATCTCTTTAGCTGCCCGCGCTATTCTCGAGACGTCCTCGGGCGATGAAGCGAGGGAAAGCTCACCGTTCTCCGAAAGGCAGACTTCAACACCGTCGAAGCCGGCGCCCGCCGCAAGCCTGAAACAGTCCTTGATTGTGACAGACGCCGGAAAAGACCACTGGTTTATGCCCTTTTTCATCGCAAAACCTCCCCAGTACGGAGACACTATGTCCTGAAGTTGTCGGGCTGAATGTTCACCATTGTCATAGGTCCTCGAGTACCTCGCACCAGACCAATGCCGTGGCCCCCATCAAGCCTGCATCCTGTCCGAACTCGGAGACAGTTATCCTTACGGTGCTACCGGTTTCCGGAAGAGCGCGCTTTTTCGCCACTTCGATGGCTGCAGCGACGAACCTCTCGTCCCTGGGACGGATCTGCCCTCCGATGATTATGCGTTCAGGGTTGAACAAGTTGATGAGGTTGGCGACCCCAACGCCGAGATACCTTCCTGCTTCATCTACTACCTCGCATGCCAGTGGGTCGCCTGCGCACGCAGCTTCCAGCACTGCGACTGGGTCTACGCGCAGCAGGCGTTTGGCCATCGGGCGTTCGCCCGTCACGACCTCGCCTGGTTCAGCCAGCTCCTGCTGAACTTCACGTCCGGTGGTACCAGCTATGGTCGCCTCAAGAAAACCGGCCTCGGCTCGGGCCCAGTTCCTGCCGCGGTCGCTGTGCTTTAAAGCCTCCCCGGCTCTCATCGCTACTGCTTCGAGGCTGGCCAAGCCCTCCAGGCAGCCTTCGTTCCCGCACTTGCAGCGGGCACCGTTGCACTGTATGCTGGTATGTCCGAACTCGCCGGCCATGCCGGTGGCGCCGGTGTATATGCGTCCGTCGAGGAGAATTCCGATGGCGATTCCGGCGCCTACCCAAATGTAAATCAAGCTGTCGGCATTCCTCCCAGCACCGTACCATTGCTCACCGAGGATGGCCGCATGGGTATCTTTCCCCACGAACACCGGGACCTCAAAGTGGTTCTGGAGGATGGCCGTTATCGGAACATGGTACCAGTCCAGCCTTACAGACTTGATGATCGTCCCGGTCGTCTGGTCGACGAGCCCGGGCGTCGTAACGCCTATTCCCGCTATCTTGGCCCGTCCGACCCCAGGGCAACTCATCACCTCCTTGATAGCCTCTATCATCCGCGGTACCATCAAGCCACTGTCGGTCACGATTTCCCTCTTGGTTCGTCTCAGTATCTCGCCCTTGACGTTGGTCAAGGCCACCATGAGATCGGTAGCCGCCAGATCCACTGCAATCGCGAGACGCGAGTTCCGTGCGAGCTGTAACAACCCTGGCTTTCGGCCGCCGGCGGATTGGCCGAGACCCGCTTCCTCGACTAGACCGTCGTTCTGCAGTTTCCCCACGACATTTGTTATGGTCGCAGTCGTAAGGCCAGTGAGCTTTGCTATCTCAGGTCGCGAGACCGGTTCGCGAGCGCGTATGATGTCCAGTACAAGACGGCGATTGTGCTTGCCTATTCGCACAGAGTTTTTTCCAGAGGTTTGAAGCTTCATGTTTATAAACCCGCTTTGCAAAAGCATTTATTAAAGCAATTGATTAAGGCATACCTTTGACATTGATCTCAGAATTCCTCCCGGCTTTGGTGAAAAAGCATTCGCCTTGCGAGCCCGGAGGAGTGCGATGGAACGTGGAGAACGGTCGTGCCAGAAGCAAAGTTGCCAGGTTGGGAGTCCGCCTGCGTGTCTGGCCTGCGTCGGGTTCTGCTGACTCCGAGGGGGAGTACTTCGGTATAGACAGCCTTGTGGAATATGACTGGCAGAGCGCCCTGGGGAGGTTCAGACATTCGTCCATTCATCGTCATGGGGCCGAGCAACTGCAATCCCACTTACTACCTTCGCAGCGCGACGAGCGACCGCCTGAGCAAGGGCGAGTGGATTCCGTACATGCTAAAATACTGCGCGAGATACGAGGCTGAGCATGGGTTCCGGGTCCTCGACGCAGTGTCCTTCCACCGCTATCCCATATATAGAGCGTTCAATGCAAAAGAGGTCCGGGCGCAACCTCAGGAGATCCTCGACGCGACGCGCGAGTGGTGGGATTCCTCATACGACCCCAAGCGTCTCGACCCGACTTCGGAGAGAGCCGCAAGCGGCGTCCTCCCGCTCTTTCGGCGGTGGATCGACGAGAATTACCCCGGCACGGCGCTTGCCCTGACCGAGTACAACCTGGACTTCGATAGCTCGATCGAGTACCCCCCTAACGTGCGAGCGCTGTGGCTTGCGGAAGTGCTCGGCCAGCTCGCCCGCCACAACGTGCAATACGGCGTCTACTGGAACCTCCAAGAAGGAAGATACCATGGTCTTATAGACATGGCTGGTAACCCGAGCGCTCCATACTACGCTTTCAGGCTATACTCCCGTAATCTGACCGGGAGGATGCTACCGGTGAAGGGAGAACTCACGAGAGTGCACGCTTTCGCCACGTTCAACGACGATGGCACGATCGCCGTCCTTGTGAACAACCTGGACCTGGGAAAAGGCTTCGATGTCGAAATCGTGCTCTCCGAGGCATCCAACGCAAGGAAGGTACGACTCGCGCTGCAACCGGGGTCGGTCACCGCCGTCACCCTGAGACCCGGTGAGACGGATGCGACTGTGGAGGTGTACAGGCCGTGACGTTGAGAAACCGCACACTCGGCGCGTACATACTGGTCATATTCGTCTTCGCATACGCGATTATCCGGTACTGGGGACGCAGTGTGCTTTGACGACATCCTGTGTGTAATGCAGCCTGATCCAAGGGCGATTGAGGTGGATTGCCAATGAACAAGAGGACTTCGTATGTTGGTGTATTCCTTGTATTGGGTGCGGCCGTTGGGGCTGGGATCTTTGCTCTCACAAATCAACCGTGGCACATTGGTGCAGGCGCCGGGGTCGGTATAGTCGTAGGCGCCTGAATGTTGCCAGGTAGGCCGATGAGTCTACGGTAGAGTCTTGCCGAACTTCTTCACGGGTTTTACGAGTTTGGCGAGGTCACCCTTGGGGATTTTGTACTTCGCGCCAATTGCCTCCCAGCTGGTTCCCTTCCGCCTCTCACTGATTACCACGCTGGGATTTACCTTGGCCCTGACAGCCAGATTGAGGCAAAACGTGATCTCGGGTTCGCTCATCCCCATGGACAGCCATTTTCTTATTTGAGCAGGCGGGACAGCATAATAGGATGCTACGAACATCACGAAGCTATCTCTTTCGAAATCACGATCGTTCTTCTTTATCTTAGCCTTGTTGCCTTTGCCCCTCTGTTGGGCTATCTCCCCCCAGCCGTGCCCCTTTTTCTTCATGTCTATGACGATCAAAGGATCTGCATCGTAGTACTTTGACACGTAGATAGCGGAAAGAAGAATCCTGGGTTCACTGACCGTAATCCGAGGAGTCGTCGGTGTTATGGCAATATTAAGAGAGGACGCAGGGCAATAGAGATTGGTGACAAAGGCGACGTCCATATCGAAGAACGCGGCCATCGCACCTATAAACAGCGTCTCCTCCAGGCTTAACTCAGGTGCAGGAACCGTGATCGAAACGTTGACGGATACGTTAGGACCTGCTTTGCCTGGACCGGCTACAGCCTCAGCAATCCCCGGGCCGGCTCCCATAAGCAGGCCAATAAGAGCGACAGCGCATGTCAGTGTCCACGGAAACGTCGACTTCCTTTTCATCTAATTGCCTCCAAGCTGTGGTCTACCTACATTATAGATCTTGACCACGCCAATGCCAATAATACCAATATATCCCAACGTGTGTATCCGTCTGGAAGGGCAAGGACAGCGTAAAGGGCACCTTCTTCCACGACGAGATACTCGCCAAAGAAAAGAAGGAACGTCCCAACCATTGTCTTTGCGTCCCCTTTTCTCAAGCCTCGCTATGGTGAGCACGATTCCGACTCTATAATCCTACCGTAGAGACAAAGCGCCTACGACCAGCGGCGAAAACAACCGAGCCATTCGGCAATCCTCCTTGTCCCACCCGGAGAGCGCTTAATCCACACAACCATTCGCCTCCCGGTGGCCATTGGTATTCGTGCTATCGGCGCCTGGCGGCATCTGTGCCGTCAACACTGGCATGGCCGCTTTGGCAGCCGTGGTTGTGGCAGTAGCATTGGCGCTCATCCAGGGCAGGGCTCACACTTGTGTCGCCGGTCATCATAGTGGTGGCGCACGCTACGCCCGGGCGGAAGTGCGCTGGGCAGGCAAGCGTCGGCCTATCCTCACCGCCGCCTGTACTCCACGAGCTCGCTCACCGTGCCTGTTTGTTCTCGTACCCGACAAGCTCGTGCGGGGCCGACGCTGAAATCCAGGCGAACTGGGACGTGCCCTTGAGCTCGACCACCCAGAGTACATGCCCCCATGTCGGCGACGAGACTGTCTTCTCCAAAGCCCTGCCGTTCCCTGCCTCGCATATCATTTCCCGCGATACTGCTTCCTGAAACGGTCGCCGATCTTCTCATGCACACGGGCGGGTTCGACGAGCGATACATCGGGATGGCGGCGAGAAGCCAGTCCCGAGTGGTACCTCTAAGGACCCGTCGGGGGGCTTCCCCCGCTCCGAGAGGGAACCCGGCGTGCAACAACGGCAACCCTGACACGCCCGATAAAATCGGCTTAATCTCATGAC
This sequence comes from Bacillota bacterium, assembly GCA_040752635.1. Lineage (GTDB taxonomy): Bacteria > Bacillota > SHA-98 > UBA4971 > UBA4971 > JBFMGS01. Next base: position 14,282 of record JBFMGS010000042.1, on the reverse strand, counting down.
CTCGGCCATCCCTTTAACGGGTGACGGATCTCCTTGCGCCTTCTGTTGACCCACTTGGGAGACGAGGCCAGTACTCCGGCAAAGGCAGCCATCACGGTGCAGGTCGTGAGGAGGAGTCTCGTGCTGAACAACGAACTCCACCATGTCTAGTGCCAATGGAACGAGCGGACGATCACGGTCTTACGGCGTCTGGAGGGGAATCACATGGAGTTTTCCATTCGAGAAGTCAGCCCGCAGGATTTTGGCGCAGTATGTGAGCTGTTCGAGGATGTGGAGGCGCTTCATCGCAACGCCGTTCCTCGCGTCTTCCGAAAGCCTGAGGGGCGAGACTGGATAAGGGACATTGTTTCCGCCGCTACGACCGACGGCGACAGTGTTCTCTTCGTCGCGGAAGGAGGCGGCAGGGTGGTCGGTCTCGCGCATGCGGCTATTCGGCGTGCGCCGGACCTTCCGTTCGTGGTGCCCCGGCGCTATGCTGTGATCCAGGACCTTGTCGTGAGCGAGGACTCAAGGGGCTCCGGGATCGGTGGAGCGCTCGTTGAGAAGGTCCACGAGTGGGCGCTCGACAAGGGGGTAAGCGAGGTCGAGCTGTACGTCTGGGAGTTCAACAGGGCGGCGCTCGCCTTTTACGAGAAACACGGTTACGAAACCGCAAGGCGCGTCATGTGGAGAACGCTGAGAAAAGGCCCTTGATGTGTGCGTTCTTGCTAGCCGGTCGAGCGGGGGGATGTCTACAAGATGAAAGACGCCCGTCGGTTACAAGTGAGAGTCACGGGCATCCTTATAGAGCAGGGCCACATCTTGATAGTCAAGCAACGGGTGTCAGGCAAAAGGGCGTGGTCTCTTCCCGGCGGGAGGGTGAAGCAAGGTGAGACGCTGGAGGAGGCTATGCTCAGAGAGATGGAGGAAGAGACAGGATTAAGAACAAGAATCGCAAGACTCCTGTATCTTTGCGAGAAGCCTGAGGCAACCCCGCCCTTGCTTCACATCTCCTTCTTGTTGGAAAAGCTGGGCGGGGAGATAAGGCTGCCGTCCAACGAGTTTGAGGACAACCGCATTCACGACGTGAGGATGGTGCCCATCGACGACCTGACGTCGTATCAGTTCTCGAAGCGGTTCATGGATCTGGCAAGGGACGGATTTCCTGATGCGGGATCGTACAAGGGGCATAAGAGCATGATAGGTCTATGAGACTATGAAAGGCTCCGCAACATGAGGCGCGGGCTCGGCAGAGCCCTTGATGGGTGAGTTCTCCCACGTCATCGACCGCGGCGACATCTTATGCAGCGATGAGTATTCCGTCGTTCGCTTCTATGAAAAGCACGGGTTCAACGCCTGGTTTGTCCAGATGCATCGATAGCGGTTCGACCGCCGCCAAGGGTGAGAGCGTTATACTTACGCAGCACTCTCAGGAGTTCATCGATATCGATGGCTTCCACGGCATTCCCATCCCTGCCGACGACCGTAGTGGCCTTGAGCAGGGAGTTCAGCACCGCTTCCTCAGTGGCCTCGACAGCGGCCAGGAACAGGGCGGACATGGCGTCGTTGCTCACGACCTCCGCACCTAGTGTCAGCGGGCTGTCATGGGGAACGCGGAAGGCTGTGGAGAAGGCGATGAAGAAGTCCCCCGATCGACCACCGCATCGGCAACAAGAGGGACGTTGAGGGTGTTCGTGAGCACTATGGGGACCTCCAGGTTTCCCAGCTCGTTCACCTGCTGCAAACCGATTGACTTCCCAAACGCATTGAAAGCGTACGCAGCGGCCGGAACCTTCTCCCTGAATAGGTTGCCTTCATGCGGAACTATCGCGGTCACGCCGGTCCTCACAGGCCCTTTTCCAGGGGTCAGGCTTCCTTCTCCTTCAACCAGCGTGCAGTGGCCGACTTTGACGCCATTCACGTCTGTAATCGCTCCATATCTCCCCGGCCTGAGGATGCCGATGTCTATTCCGATGTCTCTTGCCCTCGGCCTCAACTCCCTAGCTTCTCTGGCTTCGCCAGTCCGGTCCGAGCTAGCTGCTGCAGACAAGATTCATGCCGCCCCCTTTTCCAGAGCAATTGCCACAGAACCCACCGACGGTTCGAGACGCCGGGTCGCGGCGGCAGCGGCCCTCGCCGGTGCGGCCAACAAGAAGGCACATGATCTGACCCCGGCTGCCCAGGCGGTCCTGAAGGAGTCACCGGTCCGCGAAGGAGTCACCCGTCCATGCTCTACGCCTGCGTTCATGAGTGGTGGGAACGGATGTGGCATTCTACTCACGTTCAGATTCTCCTGCCAGCAGACTCTGATGCGTTTTGTCTTGACTTCTCCTTCGTGACTATCTGCAAGGTCGAGGCAGTCTCTCCTGGCGGTAGATGACCTGATAACCACGATCGGCGGACCTTGGAGGAATCACGTCGCAGGTGCAGAACTGCACGGTAACGGCGTCGGATGGAGGCACGCGCTCGACCGGGCGGTTGGCAGTTCAGTATTTAATCCCTAGTAGGTGGGGCAGAAACTCAGGTCCAGGCCAGAGGAGTGACTGCCTTGTGTCAAGGGACGAGAGGCCATGGCTGGCGGTTCTCAGACGTGAGCTGGCGGAGGTAAGCGAAGGGGCGGGGGAAGCGGCACCGCTAAGCACGAAAACCGTGCGTAGGAACTATGAGCACGTTTCCGGAAGGGGTGTATACCGTGGGGGAGAGGGTTGCAGTCAACATCCGCTTGTTCAGGAAGGAAGACCTGAAAGACGTCCACAGGTTCATAAGAAGGCCTGAAGTGCTCCGCGGCACCCTGCAGATTCCGTCCCTTCAGATTGGCCAGATGGCTGCAAGGTGGCTGGGCGAGTCCGAGAACAGGTTCACGCTGGTGGCCGAGGTGGCCAAAGGTCCGTCCCAGGGACGGGTGATAGGGTCCATTTCGCTGCGCCGCGGGACGGGGCGCCGGGCTCACGTGGCCGGGCTGGGCATGACGGTTGACCCCGATTTCCACGGGCAGGGCATAGGGACGCAGATGATGGAGACGTCCCTGGACATGGCGGATAGGTGCTGGCGCCCGATAAGGATAGAACTGGAAGTGTACCCCGACAATGAGCCGGCCGTGCGCCTTTACCGGAAGTTCGGCTTCGAAGTAGAAGGGCGAAAGGTTGACGTTGCGATTCGGGAAGGGGGATACACAGACTCGCTGGTGATGAGCAGGCTCGCTCCACTCGAGCATCGTGCCGACGCTCCTCTCGGGCGAATCCCGCCGCGGGGAACCCGTCCGGATGGAAAGCTAAGGCCGTGTCCAGAGGCACAACCACCCTCAGAGGCCGCGCCCAAGTCCGCCACGGAGGGGCCTTCGCTGGATGTTCGGCCGCCCGAGCCGGGCGACGCCGCGGCGCTCCACCGCTTCTACTGCGACGAGGGAGTGCTGCGTAGTAGCATGTTCTTGCCGTGGACCGTTCCGCCGGTGGACAAGATCGCCCAGGACCTCGAGTCAGAACCCGGCAAGGCGGCAAGCCACAGGTTCATCGCAACCGCCAACGGCGAGATCTACGGCGAGGTCGCACTCGACCCGGGCAGGAGCAGGCTCGCAAGGACAGGCAGGGTCACGCTCATGGTGCTGCCCCCGGCGAGTGCGGCAGCTCGGCGGGAGAACGCCTTTCACTGCTCGGAGTCGGTAGCAGACGCTCTGCTGAATTCTCTCGTGAACCTTGCCGACGACTGGCTCATGCTTCATAGATTGGAGGCTGAGACCTATCGGGACGAGTATTGGCTCTTTCCCGCCCTGGAAGGCGCGGGCTTTGCCCGCGAGGCCACGGCTCGCATGGCCTGCCTCAGGGACGGAGTCTATGAGGATCGCCTGATCTGGGGAAGGACTACGGAATGACGTGTCCCGGGCGAAATAGGAGTCTCACCTCCTACTCGACCAGGCCCCGGTTCAGCAGGCGCTCGCGCTCCCACGTTCGGTAGTTCGCAGGAGGATGGACGATTTCGGCCTCGGGCTTTCGCTCCAGCATTGCCGCACCGTTCGGACACCCGGTTACGCACAGCCCGCACCCGATGCACCGCTTCAGGTCCACAACGTCTACCCCGTTTGGTTCGGAAATCGCGTGTACCTGGCACCGTTCCACACATGTTCCACATGCCAGGCACCGGTCGGGGTCGATGACCGAGTAGTAGTTCGCGTGGGCCACTGAATTCTCGATGCCCCACTGCGTGATTCCTCGGAGTATCCCGCAGCAGCAGCCGCAGCAGTTGCAGATATAGCTGATCCCTTTCATGATGTTGCTGACGGTGTGGACGAGACCTATTTCCTCCGTGCGGTCAAGGATAGACAGCGCCTCCGCCTGGGAGATGTCGTCCGGCCTCGGGGGACGGTCGACGAGGGAGAAGGAGAGGCAGACCCGCCCGCTCGGCTGCGGTCCGCGCTCGTCCCGCGAAATTGAGTCGGACGAGAAGGTGGTGGGGTACTGGGACAGCGCCCCGAGGACCAAAGCCACTTCGCTTGCCCTGGAACTCCTCTGGGAAGCCGGCGATCTCATGATCGCCCGGCGGAACGGGATCGAAAAGGTGTACGACGTGCCCGAGCGCCTCGTGCCTTCGGAGCTTCGAAGTGAGGCTTTGGAGATGTCCGAGGATGAGGTCTGCCGGACGCTCTTGGACAAGTACTACCGGGCCTATCGGCTGCTTGACACCGGGGACTTCCGGTTCGGGTGGCGCAAGATGCCGGCGGCCGAACGACGGGATGTGGTCGCCCGACAAGTCGCCGAGGGCGAGCTCGTCCCCGTTGAGGTTGAAGGCGTCCGGCGGCAATACTACGCCCTGGCTGCTGATGCCCCGCTTCTCCGACACCTCGATGACCCCGAGCTTGAAGTCGTACCGAACGTTTTCATCCTGCCGCCGCTCGATAACGTACTTTGGCGGCGGGAAAGGCTTGCCGACCTCTTCGGGTTCGACTACACCTGGGAGATCTACATCTCGCAGGCCAAACGACGCTTTGGTGCCTATGCGCCTCACAACCTGGCGGACCCACAGCGCAACATCAACAGCATGACGTGCTTCCTCTTCGGTTACTTCCTCATCCTCTCCCGGATACCGCGCTGTGATCGCATAGGGGGTCAGCTGCTCTGCATCCTGAAGCGTATCGGCCCAAGCTGCCTCGTCGGCGCATAGTTCGAGTAGCCGGGAGATGTTGTGAGTATAAGGGAAATCTACGCCCTGGTAGACCAGGTACGCCTTCAGGTGCTTCTCCACGCACTGTTGCGCATGGTGGGCGATGAGTCGGTATGGGCAGCCACAGGTGAGCGTTAGCCCGTGCTGGGCAAGGCGGAGGTCGTCATCGGCATATGAGAGCCATTGCTGGACCTTTCGCAGGATTTCCTGTCTAGTGGCACTCATATAGGATCCTTCCCTCCAACCAGGCAGGCCGCGCGATGGTCCCTGGAATCTGCCGGTCCCGCTCGAATTCCTCGGGGGTGAGGACGACGATGTCTCTCGCGAAAGCCAGCCCCTTTAGCGCTCTGTCCATGGCTACCATCAAAGCGCGGCGGCTACCTGTAACCGGGGTGATGACTAGGAGATCCACGTCGCTTCGCTCATCTGCCGCTTGTCGCGCCTGGGAGCCGAAGAGAATGATCCGTTGCGGGTGAAAACGAGAAACCAAACGCTCAACAGCCTCCGCAAGATCTCGCTCCCTGATCATGCTGACTTAAACACCTCCACGCTTCCGATGTCCGGCCATCGTAATTGTACCACATTGTACCACAGTTGTGGCAACCGTGGCGAAGGCTGCTAACGCATCGAGCGGCATCACCTCGATGCTAGTATACGGGCGAAGACGCGATTCCTCCTCGCAGCTCATCTCACGTGTCAGTCTAGGCATATTATACCATACGGTTCGGTTGAAAGCAGAAAGTGTCGACCGGCCGATACGCCCGTTCTCGGCAGTTCCGTCGGGCACGCCGCCGCGGGCGACCCCGCCGACGTTTGGATGGTGGGCGACAACCTCGTTGCCGATGTGGCTGGCGCCGAGGCCCTCGGGCTCCCGGCGATTCTGGTCCGAAGCCCCCGAAGGGACGACGTCCGCTACTATGCATCTAACCTGTGGGAAGCCGCCGGCATCATCGAAGCATGCTCTACTCGCTCGCGAGGCGTAGCCTCCGCTCCGTAGCGACCAAGTGAGTGCTCGCGAATCCGTCGGGGTTTTGCACGCATCAATCGGCGATCTGGAGTTCACTCCCGACCCGTGGCGGGAATGTTGTTGGATTGGCCCGATAAGCTCGCCTATGTCCGTGAAGCAATGGTTAGCGATACGTGTCTTTAGGAGGTGCCAGACGCAGTTAACTGGTCTATCCTCTCAATCGCCTTCAGATCGCTTCGAATCACTGCTTTCAACACTCGAAGCTGGTTGGGGTCTACGATCATTCGTCAAAACCGTACCTTGCTGGACCATGAACGATAGCGGGGGCGCCGGAGCTATTGAACTTTAGCGTGACTGCAAGTATAATCATGAGTGAGAGACGGAGGTGAGATACATGGCCGAGGAGACAAGGATGGTACATGTAAGGATGCCCGCCTCGCTTGTGAAGGCGCTGGACGATATGGTCAAGAGGTCTTCTCGCCCTACGTCACGGTCAAAACTTGTTGTGGAGGCTGTCGCAAGTAGCATCCAAAGAGAAAAGTACCTTAATGCCGTAAAAGGTCTGGCGAGAATGCTGACGCCAGAGGAAGTCCCCCACTGGCAAGATGAGGAAGCCATCGACAAGTGGTTATCAGATAACCGGGAGGTAGACAAGGCAGCATTCAGGGAGAAATGGGAGACATGACATACTTACTTGATACGACGGTCTTCATCGATGTGTCCAGGGGAAACGAAAGAGTAACAGACTGGTTGATGTCTCAGGCGGCTGAACCAGAGACTATCGCCACGTCAGTTGTGGTAGTAGCTGAGTATTTTTCAGGCCTCCCACGTGATAAGCGCGATCAAGCTAGAGGATACTTGTCTGCCTTCAACGTCCTGCCGGTTACCTTCGAGGACGCGGTCCGTGCGGGGGAAATCCGGTGGGACTATGCTCGCAAGGGGATTATGATTGCGGTAGCCGACGCTCTCCACGGGGCGGTCGCAGTCAGGAGAGGGCTTACCGTCGTAACGTCAAACCCTGCCCACTTCCCTTTCGTACCCACCCTAGATCCTCGCAAGACCGGGTAGGTGCGCGTTTGAATGTGATAAAAGGGAGTGCTTCTGGGCAAAGATCGGAATGCAGGAACGCATTACGTCAATAGGCGCGGGTGACGCACTTGAAAACCCTTGGTGCGACTACCATCCTACTCATCCTATCGCTCATCAGCTTCGTCTTTCCGGCCGCCCCGGGCGTAACGGCCCAACCGGCCTCGGCGAACTCTGCAACGGGTCCCTCTGTAGCCGTCCTCGACAAGAGCCCGGTTTTGAGCGAGACAATAACGGTGAAGCTGGGCAACAGGAAGGTTGCTGTCAACCTTGTGCGGGTCAAACTGGCAGATTCCAGGGTTGAAGTGCGAGTGGGCCTGGGGCAGGACCGGGTCGGGGGAACCGAGGAACTATTGGGCCTTGCCAGACGCAAAGGCGCCATAGCAGCCATAACCGGGACCTTCTTTGAGGCTTACACCAATGGGGAGATCAAGGATCCGTTAGGCACGCTCATCACCGGAGGCAAGCTGGTCCACATAGGAGATACGGGCACTGTGTTTGCGATCACGGCCACCAAGGAGGTGAGAATGGAGCCGGTTCGATTCAGGATAATTGGAGCCACGGACGGCTCGTACGGGTGGCCCCACGATTGGTATGCATACTGGATTAACCATGCGCCTGCAAGTCCGACTTCCGACCATGCCGTGATCTATACCCCGGCTCGTGGCGACACTACGGGGGCCGTAGGAGGAGCGTCAGTGGTGGTTCAAGGAGGGAGGGTCACCCGAAGCGGCTCAGGTGAGCAGGCTATTCCCAAAGATGGGTACGTCCTCAACTTTCAAGGGAGCGACCTGCACTTAGCCAGCCGGTTTCAGCTCGGCACCACTGTTGAGTACCTGGTGACCTTCCAGGACGGCAGCCCTTTATCTAAGTTCTGGGCCGATGCGCAGGAAGGTTTAGGAGCAGGTCCGAAATTGGTGGCCGATGGAAAGGTCGTGTATAGCACTGAGTCAGCGAAAGCCGAGGGCTTCACTGACCCCAGAATCCTCTCCTCTTCGTGCGAACGAAGCGCCCTGGGCCTGAATGCCAGGGGAGACTTGCTGATGGTTACCGTGACGAGCGCCACCATGGGCGAGCTTGCCCAAGTGATGCAATCTCTCGGGGCGGTGGAGGCCATGAACCTTGACGGCGGGGCTTCCAGCGGGCTAGTTTACAACGGGAAGTACATCACCCAGCCGGGGCGCAAGATTAGCAACGCTCTACTGGTCTTCCTGTCGAACTGACGATTGAGCACCTCGACATGGTGACCCAAAAGGACCCCCCTATGGATGACATCTTCATGCCTGTCACAGTGCGGCCTATGTCGCCCAGTGAGCAAAGGTATTATGAAAGGCATAGAAAGGGTGAGCGTCGTGGCAGGAGGTAGGAAGCCCATTCCCGAGTTCAAGGATTTACGGGAAATGGCGCAGTTCTGGGATACCCACGATTCGACCGAAGTTGAAGCGGGCGCTGTCGAGGATGTCCAGTATGAGCTCGGCCGCCGACGAACTCAGGGCGAATGCGGACGTGCAAAAGGCGTACCTGGGAGCGTGAAGGCTGGCCTGCGGCTTTTAGCTCCCCGCCGGTTGAGGCTGAGTCTAACCAGAAGCGGTGGGTTCGTCATCTCATCTCTTGCCTGAGGAGGTATGGTGCCGCCGCTTCCATGAGCACGCTTCCAAACAGTTGCCTCAGACTGAGCACAGCCGCTAGACCCACACAAGCGGTGGCAACTTTGTGGTCTTCGGTAAGCAATGGGACTCCACGTTCTATGCTGAGTGAAACGTATGCAGCATCATAGAACGTGAGTTTGCTTTTGCGCGCCAGAACTCCAAGAGCAGGCATGCTGCCAAAGGGAGGATCGACACATTCCACCGGATACGTAACCAACGCTTCTAGATCGGAGAACAAGTCTGCGTCACTCTCTGGAGAGTATCGAAGGGCATTTGCCACTTCGTACCAAAAGAGCGGCGGCGCCATTAATCGCCTGTATCCTTCGTGGGCCTCGCGAAGAAGACGCTCCGCGAGGTCTGAGCTTTCTTCATCGAGGAACCACTTCACGCCGACACTTGCATCGACCACATAAACTCCTACAATTGAAGGACTTATGTAAACCCCGTTACTCGTCTGTTCACGCCTGTCAAGCGAACCTACCATGGGGTGATCCCCATAAGTGTTGAAGTTGCCATCTGATTGACCCAAAAAGGATGGGTTCACCGTCGATCCCGCCACTTGCGTATTTCACCAACTCCGTCGAATCCCTTCAGCCTTTTTGCCGCGTTACGGGCTACCTGAAGCGCCTCCTCGAACGTCATGCGCCGACCGGCCGGTGTAAGCACAGAAGGTCGCACCGCAGCTTTGAGATGCTCCATTCTTGTCGCTTGGGAGATGATGTCGCGAAGCAATGCGCTCCGCGAGACCCCACGCGCCTGGGCCATAATGTCGAGTGTAGCCAGATCGTCCCGGGAGAGCATCACGTTTACCCGGACTAAATCCTTCTCGTGTGCCATTCTCCGCGCCGTCGCGAACCTGTCACTCGAACACGTCGCGAGCGTCTTCCGCTCCCTTCCCTATTATCGTCCGTTCTTAGTATGTGATGTGGTACTCACTGGGGTGTGTCAAGCAGTGTGTAGTAGGATGTATGAATCTTACCCACATTATACCAAGCTGATTCCAACGTTCGCAATCACCCGAAAGCGTGATTTCTTCCTCTCCTTACTCGTGGCTCCTGGCATTGTCCGCGTCAGAGTCCACCACATATAGATTCCATGTCACCCTTTGCAGGAAGGAAAACAGCCAACGCTGACGAATACGGCGATTGTTGCAAGTCCGCTTTTGCCACGGTGCGGAGGGAGGGTTGCCGTGTGAGGTGGCTGGCGTGGGCCTTGCTGACGGCAGTGTTTTGGGGTGTAGGACCGATCTTTGCAAAGCTTGGCCTTGGCAAAGCTGACCCCCTGCTCGGTCTATCCATCCGTACCTTCGGAGTGGCGTTTGCGCTTCTGGTCATCTCTCTTGCCACAGGAAATCTCGGCAGTCTTACCAAGGTCCCATTGCTCACTGCGGCGGCCCTTCTTGCGGAAGGCGTATTCGCCTCGCTCCTGGGGCATTTCGCCTACTTCAACGCATTGAAGACAGGCCCTGCGTCAACAGTGGCTGCAGTCACCGCATCCTTCCCCCTGGTTACGCTGATGGTAGCTGCGGCTGTGTTGGGGGAGAGCGTCACCGTAGGGAGGGCTATCGGCGCTGCAATGGTTGTGTTGGGTCTAGTCTTTCTAAGGCTCTTTTGATGCTACTTCGCTGTGAGGTTCGTGGTCCGGGGGCTGCCAGGGGCAGCAGTCTTCCGGTGGAATATCGGAACGGCGGGAGCGCAGCGGGGGCAAGTCGGGTATGATTCGGATTTTGCCGTGGAAGTACCAACGGTAATCAGGTAGGGCTTGTACATAGGCCCCGCGTGGTTTACATAGGAGACTCTTACTTGGGGGGTTCACATAGGGTTCGAACCAGCCGGTCTCGCAGGATTTGCAGGATGTGTACCAAACTTGAGGACGGTTCTCAAGGGTGGGGATGAAAAACATGGCAACAAGAATCGTCGAATGCGTGCCCAACTTCAGCGAAGGGCGCAGGCCCGA